>JBEPUM010000416.1:0-2618 GCA_041691515.1 Pseudomonadota bacterium
GTCGACGACGCCATCGTCATGCTGGAAAACATCAGCCGCTATATCGAACAGGGCGAAAAGCCGATGGCGGCTGCGCTAAAGGGCGCAGGCGAGATCGGGTTCACCATCATGTCCATCAGCATTTCGCTGGTGGCGGTGCTGATTCCGCTGCTGCTGATGGGCGGCATCATTGGACGCCTGTTCCGCGAATTTGCGGTGACGCTCGCGATGGCGATCTTCGTGTCGCTCATCGTATCGCTAACGCTGACCCCGATGATGGCGTCGCGCTTTCTACGCGGTCACGACAGCGTCCGGCATGGCAGACTTTATCAGCTCAGCGAACGCGGCTTCGACGCCCTGCTCAACTCTTATCGCCGCGGCCTTGATCTTGTGCTGCGCTGGCGGCGAACCACACTTCTCGTGTTCTTCGTGACGCTCGGCCTCTCGGTCTATCTGTTCGTCATTATTCCGAAAGGATTTTTCCCGCAGCAGGACAACGGCATGATCCTCGGCACCTCCGAGGCGGCCCAGGACATCTCGTTCGACGAGATGAAAAAGAAGCAGGAAGAACTGGCGGCAATCGTGATGGCCGATCCTGCCGTCCACAGTATCGCGATGTTCGTTGGAGGCGGCGGCAGCGCGCTGAACAATGGCCGCATGTATGTCACGCTGAAGCCACGCGACGAGCGTGATGCCTCGGCGCAGGAAATCATCACACGTCTGAGGCCCAAGCTCGACAAGGTCGAGGGCGCACGCCAATATCTACAGGCCGCTCAGGACGTCCGGCTCGGCGGACGCGCTACCCGCACGCAGTTCGAATATACGCTTCAGGACGCCAATCTTGACGAATTGAATACCTGGGCGCCGAAAGTGCTGGAAAAGCTCAAGACGCTGCCAGACCTGCGCGACGTCGCCACCGACCAGCAGACCAACGGCACCACACTGACGCTCACGATCGACCGCGACGCCGCCTCACGTTACGGCATCGCGCCGCAGCTTATCGACGATACGCTCTACGACGCGTTCGGCCAGCGGCAGGTGGCTCAGTACTTCACGCAGCTCAACAGCTATCACGTCATCCTGGAGATCCTGCCGGAGCTGCAGGGCAAGGTCGACACGCTGAACAAGATCTACATCAAGTCTCCGCTGACAGGCGAACAGGTCCCGCTCTCGGTCTTCGCCAAGTGGACCACGGTGCCGGTGCGGCCGCTCTCGATCAGCCATCAGGGCCAGTTCCCCGCCATCACCATCAGCTTCAATCTTGCGCAGGGCGTCGCGCTCGGACAGGCCACCGAAGCCGTGCAGAATGCGATGCGCCAACTCGGCACCCCCGCCACGCTCAACGGCAGCTTCCAGGGTACCGCGCAGGCCTTCCAGCAATCGCTCGGCACGGTGCCACTGCTCATTCTGGCCGCGCTGGTCGTGGTGTATCTGATCCTCGGCATTCTCTATGAGAGCTACATCCACCCGATCACCATTCTGTCGACGCTGCCGTCGGCGGGCGTCGGCGCGCTAGCGACGCTGATGCTGTTCGGTTACGACTTCAGCCTGATCGCGCTGATCGGCATCATCCTGCTGATCGGCATCGTCAAGAAGAACGGCATCATGATGGTCGACTTCGCCATCGCGGCCGAACGCGAAGAGCACCTGTCGCCCGAGGAATCCATCCGCAAGGCCGCCCTGCTCCGCTTCCGCCCGATCATGATGACGACCATGGCCGCGATGCTCGGCGGCGTGCCGTTGATGCTCGGCTCCGGAACCGGATCGGAAATCCGCCAGCCGCTCGGCTACGCGATGGTCGGCGGGTTGCTGGTCAGCCAGGCGCTGACGCTGTTCACGACACCCGTCGTCTACCTCTACCTCGACCAGTTCTCGAACTGGCTCTCGGGCTGGGGACGTACGCGTAGCGCCGACGACGATCACGACCTCACGGGCGATGCCGCGGTCAAGGAAGCTGCCGAATAGCCTGCTAAAATTGCGCTAACGCAACTTCAAGCCCGCGCCGCTTTCGGCTCCACAATCTCGAACGACGGCACAAACGTATCGAACAGCGACAGCAGTTCGAGTAATTTTGCGCCGTTACCTTCAATCTTGATCTTGCCCGCGCCGACCGCTTCCGGAAACGTGGTCTGCTGCAACATGATCTCGTTCAGCGTCTTGCGGGTCAGCGTCAGCGTCGCATCCGCGTGCGCAGCGCGCGTGCCGGACCGTTGCGTCAGCGCCGAGTTCTCTAGATTGAGCACGAAGCTCTGATCGGTGTCGGTGAACATCCAGTTCAGCACCGCCCGCTTACCGTTGGCCTTCGGCCCGTTGAGTCGCACCGCCAGCAGATCGAAGAACGTCTCGAGCGGCAGCGCCGCCAGCGCATCCGGTGCGACGCCGCTACGCCCTCCGAGTTTCGGCAGACCATGGCGAAGCTCATGCGCGGCGAACAGGTACGAGTTGCGCCAGGTCGCGGCCTCCGCGAGATACCCCAGCTGCTCGTAGGTATCGGCGGCGAGCGTTCGCGCCTCCTGATTTGCGGGATCGGCGAACACCAAGTGGTTGGCAATCTCCGCAACCCAACGGAATTCGCCCTTCTTGTAATCGGCTTTCGCTTTCGCCAGCGCCGCGTCGAACCCGCCCATGTATTCGACGAA
>JBEPUM010000417.1:0-2608 GCA_041691515.1 Pseudomonadota bacterium
GGCTGCAAGCCGAGCCAGAACATGGTCGAGAGCGCGCCCACGGGATAGCTGCGCTGGCTGTGCCGCACCAGCTTCGGCTTTGCCGTGGTGCCGGACGTAAAATACAGCAGCATCGGATCGTCGGCGTTGGTGGGTCCGTCCGCCTTGAATGCTTCCGGGAAATCGTTTGTCGTCTCGTACGGTTGCCAGCCCGCGTGAGACGAGGTCGCGCCGACGACGATCCGCGTTAGGCCTTCGTCACCGAGTTTTGCGAATTTCGCCACCTGGTCCTGCGACGCCACCACGACCTTGGCGCGGCCACGATCGAGACGGTCGCGCAACTCATCTGGCGTAAGCAATGTCGTCGCCGGGATGATCACGACGCCGAGCTTGATGCAGGCGAGCATGGTTTCCCAGAGCGGGACGACATTGCCGAGCAGCAGCAGCAGGTGATCGCCGCGCTTCAATCCTTGCGCACGCAGGAAATTCGCAACCCGGTTGGAGCGCTTCGACAGCGCTTCGAACGTCAGCTTTGTTTCGGTGTTACTGGCGGCATCGACAATCCATAACGCGGTGCGGGTCTTGCTTGCTGGATCGGTCGCGAGATCGGCGTCGAACCAGTCCAGCGCCCAGTTGAACGGCACCGGATCGGGCCAGCGGAATCCTTTGATAGCGGCATCGTAGTCGGCGCGGTGCTTGAGCAGAAACGAGCGAGCATCCTGGAACGTGGTCATGACTGAACAGCCTCACTCCAATTGTCACGATGTCAAAACGCTTGGAAAATTTACGCACCTGTCGCGGTATCGACGCCTTTGTCTCAAAAATCAAGGCGCCGAAAGTTGGAGCCGTCCGGGTCATGGCAGCCCGTTTCTACTTTCTGGCCAGATGCCTGATCTGGTTGATGATGCCGGAAAAATCGACTTGCCCGTGGCCCGCGCGCTCGAAGGCTTCATAAATGCTCTCCGCATGCGCGCCAAGCGGCGTTACCGCGCCCGCTGCCTTCGCGGCCTCCTGCGACAAGCGCAAATCCTTGAACATCAAAGCTGCGGCAAATCCCGGCTTGTACTCGTTGTTGGCAGGCGATGTCGGAACTGGTCCCGGAACCGGACAGTATGTTGTCAGCGACCAGCACTGGCCCGACGAAGTCGAGGCAACATCGAACAGCGCCTGATGCGATAATCCGAGCTTTTCCGCGAGAGAGAACGCTTCGCAGACGCCGATCATCGAAATGCCGAGGATCATGTTGTTGCAGATTTTCGCCGCCTGCCCTGCACCGCCCTCGCCGCAATGCACGATCTTCTTGCCCATGGCTTCCAGAATGGGCTTCGCCGCGGCAAAGGCACGATCTTCACCACCGGCCATAAACGTCAGCGTCGCATTCTTTGCGCCTCCCGTGCCTCCCGAGACCGGCGCATCGACGGATGGAAGCGACCGCTCGGTCGCATGAGCGTGAGCTAAACGGGCGTTCTCCACATCGATGGTCGAGCAATCGATCAGCAACGTATTCTTGCTGACAGCCGGAATAATTTCTTTCCAGACACTCAAGACGTGTTTACCCGCAGGCAGCATGGTGATGACGACCTCCGCGTCCTTCACCGAGCCGGCCGCGCTGTCGGCGATCGTCACGCCGTCGGCTTTCGCCGTGTCCTTTGAGGCCTGAGCCAGGTCGAACCCGATCACCTTGTGTCCGGCTTTGACGAGGTTGGCGGCCATGGGTCCGCCCATGTTGCCAAGTCCGATGAACGCAATAGTCGCCATGCTGCTCCCTCCCGTCGGAGTTGTTTGTTATCTAGTCGAACACGAGTTCGTCGGCGCCGAGGTTGGCAAAATATGGCGCAATCATTTCAGGTGTAACATCCGCGATCCGCGACGGCGACCATTTTGGGTTGCGGTCCTTGTCGATGACAGCAGCCCGCACGCCTTCGCGAAAATCGTCGCTTCCAAAGACTGCAAGCGCGGCACGATATTCCCGCACAAGGCATTCCTCCAGCGTGGACGAAGCCCGCGCAAGCCGCAACAGCTTCAGCGCCACCACCATGCCGCGCGGCGATTTCTCGTTCAGAATCTTGAGGGTCGACTGTGCCAGTTCTGAACCGTCACGATGCAAGGCCGCAAAGATGTCGTCCATTCGACCGTGGGCGAACCAGTGATCGATCTGCGGCTGAAGTTCCGCAACGGGGCCCGCGGTTTCGCCGGTCGCAAAGCCCGCGATCACGGCCTTCACATCGGCTGTATCAGCGTTGGCAGCAAGATTCACAAGCGCCTCGCGCAGCGCGGCGAGCTTTTTCGACGGCACCACGGCATCGGCAAAACCGGAATAGACCGCGTCAGGACCGTTCATGGTCTGGCCGGTCAGGCCAAAATAAGTTCCGATCTCGCCCGGCGCGCGCGACAACAGCCAGGTGCCGCCGACATCGGGAAAAAAGCCGAGCCCAACTTCCGGCATCGCCAGTTTTGTTTTCTCGGTAACGACACGATGACGGCCGTGCGCGGAAAGTCCCACGCCGCCGCCCATCACTAGGCCGTCCATGAAGGCGACATACGGTTTTGGAAATTTGGCGATGCGCGCATTCATGACATATTCCTGGCGCCAGAAAATCTTGCCAAGATCGCCACCGACACGCGAGCT
>JBEPUM010000418.1:0-2606 GCA_041691515.1 Pseudomonadota bacterium
GCCCCGTTTCGCCCGCCGTTGTCCGGCGTGGTCGATCACTGTCCTCAGTTGTATCCGTCAATTCTTGACGAGTGGTTTGCACGGAGTTGTTTTTCGGCTGCCGACATACGCACGCTCAGGTCTGGACGTCCCAAAAAGCAAAATGGCCGGGCGAGGCCCGGCCATTTGAGAGAACGACGTCGAAGAACGCTGCGATCAGTTTCTGATCGTGATGCAGGACATATCCGAACGCTTTAGGGTGCGGCATACCGCTTCCGCCTGATCGCGGTCGAGACCGGCGAAGCGGGCGCGGTACAGCTTCTTGTCACCCTTGGCGACGGGCTCTGTGAACGGATCGGCCTTACCCAGCATTCCGCGGGCGCGACCCCGTGCCGTATCGAGGCGCTCGCGCGCTTCACGCTCGGTTTCCAGTGCGCCAACCTGAATGATCCAGCCCGAATGCGATGCGACCGGCCTGACCGCGCCGTTCTGCTGAATGGCTTGCGGTTGGGCACGGGGCGCCGGATCCGCGTAGGCCAACGCTTGTGATGGCGGCGAGGGGACGCTTGAGGCAGGCAGGACGCCGAGGATGCCGCGACCGGTGCCGAAGTTGGCGGGCTGCGGCGGCATGGCAGCCCGTGCGACCACCGAGCCGGACGTCTCCGGGACCTCGTCGCGAACGGATGCATTACTGCCCGGAACGGGAACCGATTGCACTGGCCCGGCGGAGGCCACCTTTGTCGACCCGGCCTTGACCATGACGGTCTTCACGCGCACCGGCTTCATCGGTTCCGAGGAGCCCGGAATTGTAGAAATTGCCTGGGTGTCGATGACGCCGCTCGTCAAAGGAGCGGGCTCGGGTTTGGCTTGTTTCGGCGGCAGCGCGGCGGCCGAGGCTGCAATCAGCGAACGCGCGAGATGAGCGGGGCGGGCAGGCGGCATTGCGACCTGCTCGGGCGGGGTGCTCGCGACCTGGACGGCACCGTCAACCTGTTCGGTTCGCTCCGGCCGCGATTGTGCCTTGTCTTCCGCCACCAGCGCATTGGCCTCAGCCGTGTTGCGTTCGGTGATCGCTGCCACGGTCCGCCGCGTCGCGGCCTTGTCGAGATTTTCGGCGAGCAGGTTACGCATGGTCGCATCGCGCGAACCGCCGCTGCGACCTCCCATGACGACGCCGACCAGATGACGATTGCCGCGCTTCAGGTTGGTGACGAGGTTGAAACCGGACGATCGGATATAGCCGGTCTTGATGCCGTCGACGCCATCGACGCTGCCGAGGAGGTGGTTATGACCGCGAATGGTACGGCCGCGGAAGACGAAGGACGTCGTTGCGAAGTAGCGATAGTAGCGCGGAAACCGGTCTTGCAATGCGCGACCGAGCGTTGCCTGGTCGCGTGCGGTCGTAACCTGCTCGTCGTTGGGAAGGCCTGACGCATTGCGATAGACGGTGCGGGTCATGCCGAGTGAGCGCGCTTTGCGCGTCATCATCTTGGCAAAATCGTCTTCGTCGCCGCCGAGCGCTTCTCCTATCACAACGGCCGCATCATTTGCGGACTTTGTCACCACGCCTTTGATCGCGTCTTCGACGCGAAGGGTGTCACCGGGCCGCAGTCCAAGCTTGGTCGGATCCTGCTCCGAGGCGTGTTCGGACACCCGCATTTCGGTGTCGAGATCCATCTTGCCGGCGTCGAGACGCTCGAACAGCAAATAAAGCGTCATCATCTTGGTCAGCGACGCCGGATGACGAAGACTATCGGGATTGTTGGACTCGAGCGTCGCTCCGGAATTGGCGTCTACGATGATCGAGGAGAACGGCGGGTTGTAGCTCTGCCGCGCTTCATGATGACGGTGATGTCGATGGCGGTACCGACGTGCGTCCGCGTGATCGGTCGTGAAAATGATGGCGACGACCGTTGCCAGTCCGAGTGCGCCAACTCTCCTCACACGCGAGGAAGCCAAGTTTGTGCGAAGCATGAACTTCCCCGTCCCATTCCGACTTTAGTCACCGGTTCGTGAGGCGAAATTGTGCCCAACGGCCGCTGAAGTTTCCCGATTCGAGCGTTCAGCACGGACCGGTCTCTCGGCGAGGTGGCAGGTCAGGATGCCATTCTGGCTAAGAGGCTGTGCCCACGGTGTTTTCTAGGATTTCCCACCGGAACGCTACGATGCAAGAAATCAGGGTAGGTGGCGGGAGTTTCCAAAAGGTTAAGCAACCCTTGATGGCGCCTGTCGGATTTACGTCGAACGCGGATATTTGTGCGTCGCACCAGATTCTTGACTCATATTGTGCGGTGCACTATAAAAGGAGCGTGGCAAGGGAGCCGGTAGCCCGGCAGATTCATACTCATCAGTCTGGGAAAGAAATCCATCATGATCAAGGTTGAAGAAATTCAGCAGTACGGAAAAGAGCAGTTTGACACCGCGGTTGCGACCGCTGGCAGCTTCCAGAAGGGCATTCAGGCGATCGCGACGGCCTTCGGCGACTATACAAGGAAGTCGTTCGAAGATGGCAACGCGTATGCCGAGAAGCTCGCGGGCGTGAAGTCGTTCGACAAGGCCATCGAAGTGCAGACCGAGTACGCCAAGTCGGCCTACGAGACGTTTGTTGCGGAGTCGCAGAAGATCGG
>JBEPUM010000419.1:0-2604 GCA_041691515.1 Pseudomonadota bacterium
CTGTCGCTGACCGTGAACAAGGGCGAGGTCCACGCCATCATGGGGCCGAACGGCTCCGGCAAATCGACGCTGAGCCATGTGATCGCCGGCAAGCCGGGCTATGAAGTCACCGGCGGCGAAATTCTGTTCCAGGGCGAAGACCTGCTGGCAATGGCGCCGGACGAGCGCGCGGCAAAGGGCGTCTTCCTCGCATTCCAGTACCCGGTCGAAATTCCCGGCGTTGCGACGATGACGTTCCTGCGCACCGCGCTGAACGCGCAGCGCAAGGCGCGCGGCGAGAGCGAATTCTCCACGCCGGATTTCCTCAAGAAAGTTCGCGAAGTCGCGGCACGCCTGAACATTCCGCAGGACATGCTGCGCCGTGGCGTCAACGTCGGTTTCTCCGGCGGCGAAAAGAAGCGCAACGAAGTGCTGCAGATGGCGCTGTTCGAGCCGAGCCTGTGCATTCTCGATGAAATGGATTCGGGTCTGGACATCGACGCGCTGCGTGTCGCCGCCGATGGCGTCAATGCGCTGCGTTCATCGGATCGCGCCATGGTCGTCATCACGCACTATCAGCGGCTGCTCAACTACATCATTCCCGACCACGTCCACGTGATGTCGAAGGGACGCGTCGTGAAGAGCGGCGGCAAGGAATTGGCGCTGGAGCTTGAAGAGTCCGGCTATGCGCAGTTCGAAGATCAGGCGGCCTGAGCTCAATCATGAACCTAGCATTGGCAAAGACAGAAACCGGCCGCGCAGTGAGCGAAACGTTCGCCGTTGCACGTTCGCGGTTGCCGGGCGCTGGAAAAGTGGCCGACGCACGCCAGAAAGCGTTCGAGGCTTATGAGCGAACAGGCTTGCCGAACCGGCGGATCGAGGACTGGAAATACACCGACCTGCGCGTGCTGATGCGCGAAGTGTTGCCGCTAGCGTCCGCGCCGGATCAGGCCGCGCTGACGACGGCGGCTAAGGCTTTGAAGACCGTTGCCGTCGATGGCGCGTACCAGCTTGTGCTGGTCAATGGCGCATTCGCACCTGAATTGTCCGATGCCGTTCAACTGGAGAAAGGACTTCGCGTCCAGTCGTTACGCGAGACGCTCGATGCAGGCACCGATCAGTCGGCCGATCTGCTCGCAACCGCGGCGGCAACCGACGTCATGGTGTCGCTCAATGCTGCGATGGCGACCGATGGCGTCGTCATCACGATTGGCGAAGGCGTCTCGCTATCAAAGCCTGTCCATATCGTTCACATCGCTACCGCGTCTTCGGCATCGGTGTTCACCCGTTCGCGGCTGGAGGCCGGGAAGGGCGCTCGCGCCACCTTGATCGAAAGCTTTGTCGCCGCGTCAGGCGCAACATCGTATCAGGTCAACGATGCGCTGATCGTGACACTAGGCGATGAAACCGATTTCGCTCATATCCGCCTGATGGCGGATGCCGCCGATGCCGCCAATATCTCGTCCGGTCTCGTCACGGTGGGCGCAAAATCAAAAGTCAATTTCTTCGGTCTGACCAACGGCGGCCGCGTCAGCCGTTATCAAGGTTTTGTCACGCTCGAAGGCGAGGGCAGCGACCTCTCTATCAATGGCGTCAATCTCCTGAAGGACGCGCAGCACGGCGACACGACGCTGGTGGTCGATCACGCCGTGCCGAATTGTACCAGCCGTGAGGTATTCCGCGCCGTGGTGGATGACCGCGCCCATTCGGTGTTTCAGGGCAAGATCATCGTGCGGCCCGATGCGCAGAAGACCGACGGCAAGATGATGACGCGGGCGTTGCTGCTGTCCGACGAAGCGGAAGCTGACAACAAGCCGGAGCTTGAGATTTTCGCCGATGACGTGACCTGCGGTCACGGCGCGACGGTCGGGGCGCTCGACGAGAGCCTGCTGTTTTACCTGCGCGCGCGAGGGTTGTCCGAGAAGGAAGCGCAGGCGCTCCTGATCCAGGCGTTCGTCGGCGAAGCGATCGAGTCCATTGCCGATGACGGCTTGCGTGAATTGGTCGTTGGAATGGCGGAGCGGTGGCTGGCGGCAAGAGGTTAGTTGGCCGTCATCCCTGCGCAACGGCTGTCGCTGGAGGTGCGAGGCGCGCTTTGCGCCGAGCCTCGAAGGATGATTTGCCAACGCCCTTCGAGGTCTATGCAAGAGCATGGCCACCTCAGGGTGACGGAGCTTGTGAGGCGAAGACAGTGAAAGCAGACATGACCCAGCCGGCGGTCGCCAACGGTTCTTATGATGTGTTGCGCGTGCGCGAGGATTTTCCCGCGCTGGCGATGCAGGTCTATGGCAAACCGCTTGTCTATCTCGACAACGCAGCGTCGGCGCAGAAGCCGAGTGCGGTGCTGGACCGCATGACCGAGGCCTACAAGACCGAATACGCCAACGTCCATCGCGGGCTGCACTACCTCGCCAACGCTGCGACGGAGGCCTATGAGGGCGGCCGCCTCAAGGTTGCGGAATTTCTTAACGCCAAGCGTCATGAAGAGATCGTCTTCACCCGCAATGCCACCGAGGCGATCAATCTCGTGGCGTCGTCATGGGGCGAGCCGAACATCAAGGCCGGCGACGAGATCGTGCTCTCGATCATGGAGCATCACTCCAACATCGTGCCCTGGCATTTCCT
>JBEPUM010000420.1:0-2601 GCA_041691515.1 Pseudomonadota bacterium
AGGTGGTTCTCACCGGCCGCAAGCGTGACAACAAGGTCTATTACAATCACACCGGATTCATCGGCGGCATCAAGGAGCGGACTGCAAAGTCGATCCTGGAGGGGCGCTTCCCGGAGCGTGTCATCGAGAAGGCCGTGGAGCGCATGATTCCGCGTGGACCGCTGGGACGCGTTCAGTTCGGCAATCTCCGCGTCTATGCGGGTGCAGAACATCCGCACGAAGCCCAGCAGCCGGAAGTCGTCGATATCGGCGTAATGAACCGCAAGAACAAGAGGGCCGCATAATTATGTCCGATACCATGCAGTCTCTCGATCAGTTGTCGCAGCTCAAGCCGGCCGCGCCGGAAGCGCCGAAATACACCAAGAAGGTCGACAAGCACGGCCGCGCCTATGCCACCGGCAAGCGCAAGGACGCGGTCGCCCGCGTCTGGATCAAGCCGGGTGCCGGCAAGATTCTCGTCAATGCGCGCGAAGTTGAGACTTACTTCGCCCGCCCGGTGCTCCGCATGATGATCCAGCAGCCACTTGTGGCGGCGGCTCGTGCAGGCCAGTACGACGTGATCTGCACTGTCGCCGGCGGCGGTTTGTCCGGACAGGCCGGTGCCGTTCGTCACGGTCTTTCAAAGGCGCTGACGCTTTTTGAGCCCGAATTGCGGGGCGTCCTGAAGAAGGGCGGATTCCTTACGCGCGACTCGCGTGTCGTCGAGCGCAAGAAATACGGCAAGGCGAAAGCCCGTCGTTCCTTCCAGTTCTCGAAGCGCTAATTGTTTCGATAAAATTTCGACAAATTGGAAAAGGCGCTCTTCGGAGCGCCTTTTTTGTTTAACGAATACCGACGAATTGAAGCGGGTTTTCGTGAAAACTTGCACTTGCATACAAACGAATTGCAAATGCGGTCGTCGTAGTTTGCGTGACCCGAGGGGGACTCACTCGGCCAATCCGCGCGCAAAGCGCCAGTCACGCAACGGTTTCCAGCATCGTCATGTCACTCGACATCTCGACTCTCTATCTCGTAGCGGCCCTTGTCGGTGCGATGCTCGGCGGCATGCTGCTGTTCTTCGGGCAACAGCAGAAAATTCCCGCACTTAACTGGTGGGGCGCGGCCTATATTCTCGGCGCCATCTCGATCGGTGTGTGGACGCTGGCGAGTCCGCTGCTGGATGACACGGTGGCGCTGACGCTCAATGCGGTCGGATTCATAGCCTGCGGCATGGTGTGGAGCGCCGCGCGCGTGTTTCACGGCCGCAAGCCAAACTGGCTGGGCTTGCCGCTTGGCGCCGTGGTTTGGTTGATCGTTATCATGTGCCCCCCCGACGAGACATCCACGATGCGGCTGACGATCGGCGCGAGCATCGTCGCGGCCTACGCGGTGCTGACTGCGAACGAATTGTGGTCCGAGCGGCGCAAGACCATGCAAAGGCGCTGGGCTGCGCTCCTGGTTCCCGTTCTGCACGGTTTCGTGCTGATGTTTCCCCTCCTGGTGGGTCATGCGCTGCGCGCCAGCGGCAGCAGTTTTGGCGGCAGTATCTGGGTTCCGATCTTCGCGTTTGAACTGGTGCTTTATGCGGTCGGGACCGTATTCGTCATCTTCATGCTGGTGTCGGATCGTGCCGTTAAAGTGCACAAGGCAGCGGCTTCGATTGATCCGCTGACCGGTATGTTCAATCGCCGCGGCTTCGCCGAGGCGACCGCGCGCGTGATCGAACGCGAGGCCAATGCCGGACGGCCCGTGACGGTATTGATTTTCGACATCGATCATTTCAAGTCGATCAACGATCGCTTCGGTCATCCGGCCGGCGACGAGATCCTGAAGCTGTTCGCGATCGTCGTCACGAATGCACTGCGGATGACCGATCTGTCCGGACGGATCGGCGGCGAAGAATTCGCCGCGCTGCTGCCATGTTCCATCGAAGAGGCCGTTCACGCCGCCGAGCGCGTCCGGGAGGCCTTTGCCGCGAGCGGTATCGCGGTCGACGATGCACCGGTCGATACCACCGTCAGCATCGGGATTGCCGGCGGTCCTCCCGGGACCGAGCTTGAAGTGCTGCTCGCTGCCGCCGACGCTGCGCTCTATCAAGCCAAACGCGGCGGGCGCAATCGCGTCGAGGTCGCACAGGAAGAACCGCTGTCGCTCGAGCAGGAACGGCGAAAGTCCGCGGTGCGGCCGACGCCAACACGTCCGTCGGTCATTCGCCACGCCGGCGTAACCCAAAGCCGCGCATAACAGCGCGTGCGGCGGCGATAAATTGCTCGTTGAGCTTGATCGGGAAACGGAAACGGACGTGCTGATGCAGGCCGCTAACCATCCGTTTACCATTCGCTTCGTAATATCTGCGTATGGCAATCGCGCGTAGCAACGTTCAAACCGATATCCTGTCGCTTGAAGCGGCCGCCACGTCCGCACGCAGCGGCTTTGCCTGTGTCTTCTCCTCATCGGACGAATTCGAACGTGCCCTCATTACGGAGCGCCGTGCCCAAGGGCGTTATGCCGCTCGGCAAAGCAACTGGCCGACGATGGCATTTGTCGGTCTGACGCTTACCATCGCGGCCACGGTCATTTACTGCATGTAACGCGGCCAAGGCCGGGCTTCGCGCCAAAATC
>JBEPUM010000421.1:0-2596 GCA_041691515.1 Pseudomonadota bacterium
TGCAACGCGTCATCGGCCCGCGCCGGTGATTTGCCGGCGTCGCCTTGAGCACAGCAATGAGGGTGTCCCTTCGCCATGAATATCGCGATCTCTCTTCCGTCCGAGCCCGTCGCGCCGCTCGCTATTTCTATTTCTCTTCCTCCCAGAACGCCGTGCCGCCTTCGGCCTTCATGAGTTCGAGTATCTTCTCGCGCGGAATCACGCCGCAGCGATCGGCCCAGCGCTGATACTGCTCCGACATGTCGCGAACACGGTCCGGCTGTTGCGCGGCAAGGTCGTGCATCTCGGTCCGGTCGGTTTCCATGTCATAGAGCTCCCATGGGCCAGGATACTTCCGAACCAGTTTCCATTTGCCGACCCGTATGGCGGCATTGCCTTCATGCTCCCAGAACAACGGACCGCGGCCGCCATAAGCGGAGGCGAAGGAGGGGACGAGACTCTCGCCCTCGCAGGGCAGGATGGAGTTTCCGTTGTATTGCTTGGGATAGGGCGCGCCGGTGACTTCAAGAATTGTCGCCATCACATCCGGGAGCTGGCTGGGGTTGTGCCGGAGACCGCCCTTCTCGGAAATGCCGGCCGGCCAGTGCAAAATGAACGGGGTGGCGATGCCGCCTTCGTGGACCCAGTGCTTGTACAACCGAAAAGGTGTGTTCGACAGGTTGGCCCATGCCGTGCCGTAGCTCTGATAGGTATCTTCGCCGCCGGGCATCAGGGATGGATCGTTACCGAACTCGACCGGTTTGCCGGTGCGCGTCTTGGCCTTGGCGATCATCAGCTGATCGACCAGCTCCCGCGCGGTCACGCCTTCCGGAATGTCTTCGGCACACGCGCCGTTGTCCGACAGGAAGATGATCAGCGTGTTGTCCATCTGACCGGTTTCCTCGAGGCTTTTGAGGATGCGTCCGATGCCCTGGTCCATGCGGTCGATCTGCGCGGCATAGACTTCCATGCAGCGCAGCGTCCATTCGCGCTGCTCTGCCTTGGTCCATGATGGCTGGGTCGGGTCGCGGTCGGTCAGTTGCCAGTTCGGATGGATGATCCCGTCGTCAATCAAGCGCTTGAGGCGTTCCTCGCGCAGCCGGTCCCATCCGGCGTCGAAGCGTCCCTTGTATTTGGCGATGTCCTCGTCATGGGCGTGAAGCGGCCAATGCGGCGCCGTATAAGCGACATACTGGAAGAACGGTGCGTCGGGATGATCCGTCTTGTGCTGACGGATATAGGCGGCGGCCTGGTCGCTGATCGCATCGGTATAGAAGAACGACGGGTCGTTCTCAGCCTCGTGCTCGATGTTGTCATTGCCGCGCGTCAGCGTATTCGGATTATAAAAGCTGCCGGCGCCGATAATGGTGCCGTAGAAGTGGTCGAAGCCGCGTTGCAGCGGCCAGGCGTCCGTCGGCTCCGTCAGGTTGCTGGCGATGTGCCACTTTCCGCTGAGATAAGTGGTGTAGTTCTTCTGCTTGAGCACCTCGGCAATCGTCACGCAGCTCTTGTTCAGGTTGCCGGCATAGCCTTCCGGACCGTTGCTGTAGGTCAGAATGCCGATACCCGTCTGATGCGGGTGCAGGCCGGTCAGCAGTGAAGCGCGGGAAGGGCTGCATCGCGCGGTGTTGTAGAATTGCGAATAGCGCAAGCCGTTGGCAGCGAGACGATTCAGGTTCGGCGTCTGGATTTCGCCGCCGTAACAGCCGATATCCGAAAATCCCATGTCGTCGTTCAGGATCAGCAGGATATTCGGGCTGCCGGTTTTTGCGCCGTTGGGCATGTTTGTGTCCTCGTTTTTGACGTGCGGTCGTGTCAGGAATGGCGGCGCGTCAGGCTGATGCTGAGGCGGAAGTATTTTGGCAGATAGATCGCACGCAACAGCTCGAGCGCCCGTCCATCCTCGCCGAAGGTGACGCGTTCAATGGAGAGCAGCGGCGAGCCCACCTTGACGCCGAGCAGCTTGGCGCTGGCGGCATCGGCGAGATCGGCGCCGATCGTCTGCTGTGCGTCCTTGATGGTAAAGCCGAGCTCATCCTCGAACACGCGATACATGATGATCGAGATGAGGTCGCGTTTCTCAAGCTCAAGTCCGATGTCCGGTGGATAGAAGGCGTGCTCGATGGCAATCGGCGTTTCGTCCGCAAGCCTCAGGCGCTTGAGGTGCCACACCGCTCGTTCGCGCAGCTGATCGCGAACCTCCGGGTCGTGGCGATTGGTCATTCCCTGTTGCAGGATTTTCGCACCCGCCTTGTAACCGGCATCGCGGATCGTTTCCGAGAAACCCATCAAGCGGCCGACCCAGTTTTCGGGCTGGTTCGAGCGCAGGAACGTACCGCGGCCGCGGGAGCGGGCGAACATACCTTCACGGACAAGCGGCGCGATGGCGTTGCGAATGGTGATGCGGCTGACGCCGAAGTGACGGCCGAGTTCGGCTTCGGTCATCAGGCGGCCGGTCTTGTCGATGAGCTCGCCGTCGCGGACGCGCCTGCGGATCGCTTCGCGAATCTGGATGTGCAGAGGGATCGATCCCTCGGTGGTCACGTCGCCGTTGGCGGCAGCTAGTGGCTTCTTGCGTGCATGAACGGGCATGATGTCAGAGTCGCATTCTGGTCGT
>JBEPUM010000422.1:0-2594 GCA_041691515.1 Pseudomonadota bacterium
GCCTGCGCCATCTGCCTCAGGGTGTAACGCTTCAGCTTGCCGGTTTCAGTCTTCGGCAGCTGCGCGACGAATTCGACGCCGCGCGGATATTTGTAAGGTGCAATCTCGCGCTTGACATGATCCTGCAATGCGGCCTTCAGCGCGTCGTCGCCTTTGATGCCCGGTGCAAGCACGATGTAGGCCTTGACGATCATGCCGCGCGCCTCGTCGGGCGCACCCACCACGCCGCATTCGGCCACAGCCTCGTGTGTCAGGAGTGCTGCTTCGACGTCGGGACCCGCGATGTTGTAGCCGGAGGACACTATCATGTCGTCGGAGCGCGCCACAAAGGACAGGCGCCCCTGCTCGTTCTGTACAAACGAGTCGCCGGTCAGATTCCAGCCGTCGCGCACATAGCTCGTTTGCCTGGGGTCTGCGAGATAGCGGCATCCGGTCGGCCCGCGAACCGCGAGTTTCCCGACCGTGCCGGCAGGTAATTCCTTCATGTCATCGTCGACGATTTTCGCCTCGTAGCCCGTGACCGGGCGGCCTGTCGTTCCGGCGACGGCATCGCCGATCCGGTTTGTGATGAAGATGTGCAGCAGTTCTGTGCTGCCGATGCCATCCAGAATAGGTTTGCCTGTCTTGCGAACCCAACTGTCGAACACCGGCGCCGGCAAGGTTTCCCCCGCCGATACCGCGAGCCGCAGCGACGAGAGGTCAGCGCCCGCGTCCATGGCGGTCATCATCGCGCGATACGCCGTCGGCGAGGTAAAACAGATCGTGGCCTTGTGGGTTTCAATGATTTTGATCATCTCTGGCGGCGCGGCGTTTTCCAGAAGCGTCGCGGTTGCTCCGAACCGCAGCGGAAAGATCGCAAGCCCGCCGAGCCCGAACGTGAACGCGAGCGGAGGCGAGCCGACGAACACGTCGTCCGGCGTGACCTTGAGGACTTCCTTCGCATAGCCATCGGCGACGATCATCAGATCGCGATGGAAATGCATGGTCGCCTTCGGCTCTCCCGTGGTGCCCGAGGTAAATCCCAGCAACGCGACGTCGTCGCGTCCGGTCTTGACCGCATCGAACCGCACCGGCTTGCTCAGCGCGACGCGATCGAGTTCGGCATCGTGGTTCGACGTGCCGTCGAAATTTACGACCTGCTTGAGAAACCGGCTTGTCTTTGCACACGCAACCAGCTCGTCGGCAATACGGCTGTCCGTCAGCGCCAGCGCGATCTCGGCCTTGTCAACGATCTTCGCTAGCTCACCGGCGCGCAGCATCGGCATGGTGTTGACGACGACGGCGCCTGCCTTGGTGGCCGCCAGCCACGCTGCGACCAGCGCCGGATTGTTGCCGGAGCGGATCAGCACCCGGTTGCCCGGCTTGACGCCGTAGTTCTCGACCAGCGCGTGCGCAAGCCGGTTGGACCAGTCGGCCAGTTCCTTGTAGGTGCGCTGGCGGCCGTTGCCGATCAGCGCGACACGATCTCCGTGCCCCTGCTCGACGACGCGATCGGTCAGTTCGACCGCGGCATTGAGATAGTCGGGGTATTGAAATTCGGACCGATCGAGCACCAATTCCGGCCACTGCGACACCGGGGGAAGATTGCGCCGCGCAAAATCGTCAACGTGGCCGGACGGACCGAGGGATGGACCAGCGCCGGACGCTTGACCTGACATTTCCATCGCTCCTGCGTTTGCAGGCGGCTGGCTCAACGACAGAGAGACACCGCCCGCTCCTACCCAAAATTAGTTTAAACCTAAAGCAATTGCACGCAAGTCCGATCTGGCTGTTTTCATCGCGGCTAGACCGGTTTTCCGTCGGCGGCCTTGCGCACGGAGAGTTTGGTCTTGCCCAACAAGCGCATTAGTTCTCGCACGTCCTTTTCTCCGAGATCGCCGAACATGTCCGCGATCCAGATCTCGTGCTCCGCGGCCATCTTGCGAAATTCCGCCCGGCCGGAC
Source organism: Pseudomonadota bacterium (assembly GCA_041691515.1). Lineage (GTDB taxonomy): Bacteria > Pseudomonadota > Alphaproteobacteria > Rhizobiales > Xanthobacteraceae > Nitrobacter. The sequence continues at coordinate 1,944 of JBEPUM010000422.1, forward strand.
TTCGTCAGCCGGATCACCTGGGCGCGGCGGTCGACATTCGAGGTGCGGCGGTCGACATGGCCCGATTGCACCAGCCGTTCCACCAGCCCGGTAATGTTGCCGTTCGAGACCATCATGCGCTTCGAGACATCCGACAGCGTCATCCCGTCGGGCGCCTTGTCGAGCTGCGCCATCAAATCGAACCGTGGCAGGGTCACGTCGAAGCGCTCGCGTAAGCGCCCGCGCACCTCGCCCTCGATCAGCGTGGTGCAGGTCAGCAAACGGAGCCACAGCCGCAACTCGTCGCCATGATCGTCGGAGTGTTCGGCCGCCTTGGTTTCAGAATCCAGAATTGTCATTGTCAAAACATCACTCCGCCGCCAACGACTTTTCCGCCTCGACCCGCATCTCGGCGCGCGTCTTCGGTTTGGCCTTGATCTTCAGTTCGTCGAGATCCTGACGGTCGCGCACGCTGTTGCGGACAATCTGCTCCATGCCCGACAGATATTGCGGCGGACAGGCGGTATCCGCGCCGTACCACGCCGCCGCGCGCATCGTAAACGACGGATCGACCAGGTGCGGGCGGCCCAGCGCCACCAGATCGGCGCGGCCGGCAGCGAGAATGGTATTGACCTGATCGGCGGTCGTGATGTTGCCGACGCACATCGTCGC
>JBEPUM010000423.1:0-2589 GCA_041691515.1 Pseudomonadota bacterium
GCGCCGAGCGCGGCGCTGGTGGTGTGTGCGGCGTAAGCGCGCAATGCCATCGTCACCTGCCGCTTGCGCGGAGCAGGTTTCCAGGCCTTGGCGCCGCGCACCTCCATCGCTGCGCGGCGGCGCTGCAATTCGGCATCGTCGACAGCGAGGTGAACCTTGCGGTTGGGAATGTCGAACTCAATGCGGTCGCCTTCCTCGACGAGGCCGATTGCGCCGCCTTCCGCTGCTTCCGGCGAAACGTGGCCGATCGACAGGCCCGACGATCCGCCGGAGAAGCGTCCGTCGGTGATCAGCGCGCATGCTTTGCCGAGACCTTTCGATTTCAGGTAGCTGGTCGGATACAGCATCTCCTGCATGCCGGGGCCGCCGCGCGGGCCCTCATAGACGATGACGACGACATCGCCGGCCTTGATCTTGTTGCCGAGGATGGCATCGACCGCGGCGTCCTGGCTCTCGAAGATGCGCGCAGGGCCGGAGAATTTCAGGATGCTGGCGTCGACGCCGGCGGTTTTCACGATGCAGCCGTCGCGCGCGATATTGCCGTAGAGCACGGCGAGGCCGCCGTCCTTCGAATACGCATGCTCCAGATCGCGAATGCAGCCGTCGCTGCGATCGGTATCGAGCTCCTCGAAGCGAAGGTTCTGGCTGAAGGCCTGCTGGGTCGGCACGTTGCCGGGTGCGGCGCAATAGAAGTTGCGCACGCTCTCGCTCTTGGTACGCATGATGTCCCAGCGATCCAGCGCGTCCTTCAGCGTCGTGCTGTGAACGTTCGGGATGTCGGTGGTGAGCAGCTTCGCGCGATCGAGCTCGCCGAGGATCGCCATCACGCCGCCGGCACGATGCACGTCTTCGAGATGCACGTCCGCGACCGAAGGCGCGACCTTGCACAGCACCGGCACGCGGCGCGACAGCCGGTCGATGTCCTGCATCGTGAACGGCACCTTGCCTTCATAGGCGGCGGCAAGCAGATGCAGCACGGTGTTGGTCGAACCGCCCATGGCGATGTCGAGCGTCATCGCGTTTTCAAAAGCCTTGAAATTCGCAATGTTGCGCGGCAGCGCGGTCTCGTCGTCCTGCTCGTAATAGCGCCGCGCCAGATCGACGATCAGATGACCGGCCTCGACGAACAGGCCCTTGCGGTCGGCATGGGTTGCGAGCACCGAGCCGTTGCCGGGCAGCGCAAGGCCGAGTGCTTCGGTCAGGCAGTTCATCGAATTGGCGGTGAACATGCCCGAGCACGAGCCGCAGGTGGGACACGCCGAGCGTTCGATCACCTCGACCTCGGCATCGCTAACGGTGTCGTCGGCGGCTGCCACCATCGCGTCGATCAGGTCGACCGCGCGCTTCTTGCCCTTGATGGTGACCTTGCCGGATTCCATCGGTCCGCCGGACACGAACACGACGGGGATGTTGAGGCGCAGCGCGGCCATCAGCATGCCGGGCGTGATCTTGTCGCAGTTGGAGATGCAGACCATGGCGTCGGCGCAATGGGCGTTGACCATGTATTCGACGCTGTCGGCGATGATCTCGCGCGACGGCAGGCTGTAGAGCATGCCGTCGTGACCCATGGCGATGCCGTCATCGACGGCGATGGTGTTGAATTCCTTGGCGACGCCGCCTGCCGTTTCGATCTCGCGCGCCACCAGCTGGCCGAGATTTTGAAGATGCACATGCCCCGGCACAAACTGCGTGAAGGAGTTCACCACCGCGATGATCGGCTTGCCGAAGTCCTCATTCTTCATGCCGGTTGCGCGCCACAGGCCGCGGGCGCCGGCCATGTTGCGGCCATGGGTGGTGGTGCGGGAGCGATAGGCGGGCATGGGGTTTCCTTAGGGCTTCAAAGCTTGGCGCGACCATACAAGCCCGCCGCCCGAGGTCAAATGCAACCGGCCGAATAGCCGCCATGCGATCGGCTTTCGGTGATCAGCCGGGACGGCTATCGGGGCTCGCACGGCCGCGACAGGTAGCGAACCGTTCGGCTGCCGCGACGGATGCTGGCTTGACCGACTTCAGCAAACCCCAGCGCCGCGTGGAACGCATCCGACACCGGATTTGGCGGGATCAGATTGACCTCACAGAAAATCCGATCGTGCCGGGCCCGTGCCGCATGCTCGAAGAGATCCTCGTAGAGCCGGCGTGCAAGGCCGCGTCCGCGCGCAGACGATGCAACCACAATACGATCCACATAGACGAAACGGGAATATCGATCACGAAACCATAGAAAGTTGGGGCTGTCGTAGGTGGCATCCTGATCGAATGCCAGAAGGACGGCATCAAGGTCTCCAATTCGCCGCGCCAGAAACGCCTGCGATATGAGATGTGCGAGCCGCTCCGGCTCGAGCCATGACAACTCCTGGGCATGACTATTGTTAAGAGCGAGCAGGGCGTCGCCAAGCGACGCAGGGCCCGTCAAATCGGAAGGAGCAATCGATCGCAGTTCATACGCGTTCATGCACCGCTTTTTGCGGCACGGTGTCGTTGATTGCAACGCTCTCGGATTGGTGGCCGTGCCGCGGATACGTAGGCAGGCATAAAAAAGCGGCAGCGCTCAACGCGCCGCCGCTTTCCTCTAACTGCTTTCTTGCGATG
>JBEPUM010000424.1:0-2588 GCA_041691515.1 Pseudomonadota bacterium
CGCTCGATCAGCGAGGCGTCCACGCGTTCGGCGGCGCGGCGCATGGCCAGTTCGCGCAACGCTGTCAGGTTCTGCGGCTTGAAGAAGTTTTCGACGGCGCGGGCCGCGGTATCCTGAATGTAGATCTTGCCCTCCGCGAGGCGCTTCAGCAGTTCGTCGGGCGGAAAGTCGACCAATACGACTTCGCCGGCCTGATCGAAGACGTTATCGGGCACGGTCTCGCGCACCCGGACCTTGCTGATTCTCTGAACGACGTCGTTCAGGCTTTCGAGATGCTGGATATTGAGAGTGGTCCAGACGTCGATCCCCGCGCGCAGCAATTCGTCGATGTCCTGCCAGCGCTTGGGATGACGACTGCCGGGCACATTGGTGTGGGCGTATTCATCCACCAGCAGCAGGCTCGGCTTGCGCGCCCGAGCCGCATCGAGATCGAACTCGTGCATCACCTGATTGCGATAGACGATCGGCTGGCGGGGAAGCAACTCGAAGCCGTCAAGCATCTGATCGGTTTCACGGCGGCCGTGGGTTTCCACCAACCCGGCAACCACGTCGCGGCCACCGGCCATCTCGCTGCGGGCCGCGGCCAGCATTGCATAGGTCTTGCCGACGCCCGGCGCGGCGCCGAGAAAAATCTTCAGGTGGCCGCGTCCCGCCTTTTTGGCAAGGGCCAGCAGCGCGTCAGGTGAGGCTCTCAAATCATTCGACTCGGCCATCTTCGATCCGCGCCGACGCATTAGCGCCTTTGCAATCCCTTCCACAACTCAGAGCGGCTGTTTGTTCTACCAGATTCCGGAAGCACCTTCTCTCGCGATTCAAGGTGGCAGGTCTGGAGGAATACCTGCTGAAGCCGAGGCTGCCCGATCCTGCGCGCATGCGCCATGAGCATCTGGCGGCGGCCTGGCGTATCCGACGCCGCAATGGCGGTACATAGTCGCTCGCTGTGGTTACGGAAGAATCGAAACGCCTTCCGATCTCTCTCCTCACCCAGCATATCCATCTTTCCGGCCAGATCGACGACTGCCAGCCGGTCTCGCGCCTCGCGAGAGATGGCATAGCGCAACACCAGAAATAGCCAATCAGTCACCACGTCATCGAGGTCATCATGGGCCGAGGCCGTATGCGGAGATGTCACCACCGGAAGTAGGCCCTGTCACACTATCGCCCACCGGCCTGGTCGAGGGCGAGATTGAGTTTGAGCACATTGACGTGCGGTTCTCCGAGCCATCCCATCAGACGCCCCTCGGTCTGGGCTGCGACCAACGCACGAACGCGATCCTCCGGCAACCCGCGCGCCTTGGCCACCCGCGGCACCTGGAATTGGGCTGCTTCCGGCGAAATATCGGGATCGAGACCGCTGCCGGAGGTGGTTACGAGATCAACCGGAACGGGCACCGACGGATTTTCGACCTTCAGCCTGGCAGTGTCTTCCTTGAGACGATCCGCGAGTGCCTTGCTGGTGGGCCCGAGATTGGATCCCATCGAATTGATCGCGTTGTAGGGCGCGGGCACGGACTTCGAAGCATCCTTCGGGTCGGGCGCGGTCGTTGCCGATGGCCGGCCATGAAAGTACCTATCCGTAGCGAACCCCTGGCCGATCAGGGCCGAGCCGATGGTCTTGCCGCCCCGCTCTATCAGACTGCCTTGCGCCTGATAGGGAAACAGGATCTGTGCGGCGCCGGTCATGCCCAATGGATAGATCAGGCCCGTGACAAGGGTCAGGACGGCGAAGATGACGACGGCAGGGCGAAATTCTTTCAACATGACAGCCTCTCAAGCCAGATGCAGGGCGGTGACCGCGAGATCGATCGCCTTGATGCCGATGAACGGAAGGATTACGCCGCCGAGCGCATAGACCAGGAGATTCCGCCGCAACAGCGCGGCCGCGCCGATCGGACGATACTTCACGCCCTTCAACGCCAGCGGAATCAGCGCGATGATGATCAGCGCGTTGAAGATGATCGCCGACAGGATCGCGCTCTGCGGCGTCGACAAATGCATGATATTCAGCACGCCAAGCTGCGGATAGAACGCTGCGAACATCGCCGGGATGATGGCGAAGTATTTTGCGACGTCGTTGGCGATGGAAAAGGTCGTCAGCGCGCCGCGCGTCATCAGCAGTTGCTTGCCGATCTCCACGACCTCGATCAGCTTGGTAGGATCGGAATCGAGATCAACCATGTTGCCGGCTTCGCGGGCGGCCTGGGTGCCACTCTGCATCGCGACCCCGACGTCCGCCTGGGCCAGTGCGGGGGCATCGTTGGTGCCGTCGCCGCACATCGCGATTAGCCGGCCGCCGGCCTGCTCGCCGCGGATATAGCGCAGCTTGTCTTCGGGCGTTGCCTCGGCAATGAAATCATCGACGCCGGCTTCTGATGCGATCGAGGCCGCAGTCACCGGATTGTCCCCGGTGATCATGACCGTCTTGATTCCCATCCGGCGCAACGCTGCGAAACGCTCCTTGACGTCGGGCTTCACCACATCCTTGAGGTGAATGACGCCGACGATGCGGCCGCCGTCCGCCAGTCCGAGCGGCGTTCCGCCGGCACGGGCGATCTTGTCCACCGCCGCGCGAAACGCGGGCGGTTCGG
>JBEPUM010000425.1:0-2588 GCA_041691515.1 Pseudomonadota bacterium
TCAAGCCGGACTTCCTGAAAGTGAACCCCAACGGCAAGGTGCCGGCGATCGACGATGACGGCGTGTTCGTGTTCGACAGCAATGCGATCCTGCTTTACCTCGGCGAAAAGACCGGCAAGTTCATGCCGGCCAATACGCCCGCCAACCGCGCGCAGATGCTGTCATGGCTGATGTTCATCGCCACCGGCCTCGGACCCTATTCCGGCCAGGCCGTGCACTTCAAGCACGCCGCGCCGAAGAACCTGGAATATGCGCACAACCGCTATCAGTACGAGGCGCACCGTCACTATAAGATCCTCGACGATCATCTCGCGAAGAGCAAATACATGGTCGGCGACACCTACACCATCGTCGACATGGCGTTCTGGGGCTGGGCGCGCATGGCGCCGTTCGTGCTCGGCGACGACGTGTTTGCAAAGTATCCCAACGTGAAGCGGCTGCTCGACGAAGTCTCCGCAAGGCCGGCCGCCGCCAAGGCGATCGCCCTGAAGGACAAGTTCACGTTCAAGACGGACATGGACGAGGAAGCCAAGAACATCATGTTCGGCCATCTCAAGACCAAAGTGGCGTAAGCCTTCGTGACTCAAAACGGCCGGGCTTGCGTCCACCGCAAGCCCGGCCGTTTTGCGAGATAAGCGCCGTCAAGCCAATTCGTCGGCGATTGCTTTGCGAACGGCGGATCGTTCCGACATCCGGCGGCGATGATCGAGCACCTTCGACAGCTTCGACACGTCCACGCCGTCGTCTTCCATCCACTGCGCCAGCGTGAACAGGTAGGGATCGCAGACGGTGTAGGCATCGCCCATCACCCACGGCCCCCTGAACATCTCGCGCTCGATCAGCGCGTAGCACGCGCCGACCGACTGCGGCACCTTGCGCTGCATGTCCGCGAACGAGGACTCATCATCGGCCCAGCGATAGCCGCGCATCCGGTGGGCGTGCGCGATGTGCAGCGTCGAGCAGATATAGCTGTTGAACGCCTGCACCTGCGCAAATGCAAAGGGATCGTCGAGCGGTGCAAGATGCGCGCGCGGAAACGTCTGCGCGATGAAAGCCAGCATCGCAGGTGTTTCCGTCAGCACGCCGCGATCGGTCACCAGCGAGGGGACGCGCCCTTTCGGATTGACCGCGAGATATTGCGGACTGTTCTGCTGGTTGGTCTTGAAGCTGACCCGCTCGGTGAAATATTCGGCGCCGGCGTCTTCAAGCGCGATGTGCGACGCCAGCGCGCAGGTGTGGGCGGCATAGTAGAGCTTGATCATGCAAATTCCTCTCCAGCCGCGCAGAACCTAGAGGGCAGGCCTCAATTCGTCCAACCGATTTTTTCCTGCGCGCATTGAACCAGCGGTTGCGCGCCGGGTGTTTCACAGTTGCCCCGATGCGTGGCTCATGTCATGACGCTTTCAGTCAAAGAGGCGGATCATGACGGTTCTTATCGCAGGCGGCGGCATCGGCGGATTGACGCTGGCGCTCAGCCTTCATCAAATCGGCATTCCCGCCAAAGTGTTCGAGAGCGTGCCGGTGCTGAAGCCGCTTGGCGTCGGCATCAATGTGCTGCCGCACGCGGTGCGCGAACTGATCGAACTCGGATTGCTCGACCAGTTGAACGCATCGGGCGTGCGCACCAAGGAACTGGCGTTCTTCTCCAAGCACGGCAAGCCGATCTGGAGCGAGCCGCGCGGCTTGGAGGCCGGATACAAATGGCCGCAGTTCTCGATCCATCGTGGCACGCTGCAACAGATCCTGCTCGATGCCGCGACGGAGCGGCTGGGCGCCGACAACATCCTGACCAGCCATCATCTGAGTAACTGGTCCGAAACACCGGATAGCATTCGCGCCGATTTCATCGACAGGGCGACCGGCAAACCCGCGGGCAGTTACGATGGCCGGCTTCTGATTGCCGCCGACGGTATTCATTCGGCGATCCGCGAAAAGCTTTATCCGCAGGAGGGACCGCCGATCTGGAACGGGCGCATTCTCTGGCGCGGCATCACCACGTCGGATGCGTTTCTCTCCGGCCGCACCATGATCATGGCCGGACACGAGATCCTGAAATTCGTCTGCTATTCGATCTCGAAGGAGCCCGACACAGGCGGAAAATTCCAGATCAACTGGGTGGCCGAACGGCACATGCCGCCGACTTATCAATGGCGGCGCGAGGACTATAACCGCGCGGCCAACCTCGAAGAATTCCTGCCGTGGTTCGCGGACTGGAAATTCGACTGGCTCGACGTTCCCGGGCTGATCCGCAATTGCCCTCACGCTTACGAGTATCCGCTGGTCGATCGCGATCCCGTCGACCGCTGGACATTTGGCAATGTCACGCTGATGGGCGACGCCGCACATCCGATGTATCCGATCGGCTCCAACGGCGCGTCGCAGGCGATCCTCGATGCACGCATCATTACCCGCGAGATCCTTGCGCACGGCCCGACACGTACCGCGCTCGCCGCCTACGAAGCGGAGCGACGGCCGGCGACCACAGAACTGGTCAAGCTCAACCGCCGCAACGGACCGGAGCAGGTGATGCAATTGGTCGAGGAGCGCGCACCCGATGGATTCAAGGTCGTGACCGACGTGCTGTCGCA
>JBEPUM010000426.1:0-2586 GCA_041691515.1 Pseudomonadota bacterium
TGCCGGCGGTGCTCGCGAACACCTCGGGCTTTGTCTATTACGTCTCGATCACCGGGATCACGGGCAGCGGCAGCGCCGACACCAAAGTCGTCGGCGAGGCTGTGGCGCGCATCAAGCGCCATACAACATTGCCGGTCTGCGTCGGCTTCGGCATCCGCACGCCGGATGCGGCGCGGGATACCGCGGAACGCGCGGATGGCGCGGTGGTCGGCTCCGCGCTGATCGATGCGCTGCGTGCAAGCCTCGATGCCGAGGGCAAGGCAACGGCCAAAACGGTTGGTGCGGTTTCGGATCTGGTGGCGTCGCTGGCCGAGGGCGTACGGGCAGCGAAACAAGCCGCAGAATAAGCCGCAATTGCAGGGTAGATAATTCTGGAATCCGCCGTTGCCCGGTCAGACCGGGACGGCCATATAATCAGGAGCGATGCGCTGCGGGCGCGTCGCGATTCGGAGCAGACCATGAATTGGTTGACCAACGTCGTCCGGCCCAAGATTCGCAGCATCCTGAAGCGCGAAACGCCGGAAAATCTCTGGATCAAATGTCCGGATACCGGACAGCTTGTTTTCTACAAGGATGTCGAGAGCAACCAGTTCGTTATTCCCGGCTCGAACTATCACATGCGCATGGGCGCGGTGGCGCGGCTGAAGTCGGTCTTCGACAACGAGACCTGGTATGATGTCGCACTGCCGGATGTGACCGCCGACCCGCTGAAATTTCGCGACGAGCGCCGGTATGTCGACCGCATCAAGGATGCGCGCGCCAAGACAGGACTCAACGATTCGGTGAAGGTCGGCTTCGGCAAGCTCGAAGGCGCCGGTGTCGTGGTCGCGGTGCAGGATTTCGATTTCATGGGCGGCTCGCTCGGCATGGCCGCCGGTGAAGCCATCGTGCGCGGGCTTGAACTCGCGGTCGAGAAGCAATGCCCGTTCATCGTGTTCGCAGCCTCCGGCGGCGCGCGGATGCAGGAAGGTATTCTCTCGCTGATGCAACTGCCGCGCACCACTGTCGCGGTGCAGATGCTGCGCGAGGCCAACCAGCCCTACATCGTGGTGCTGACCAATCCAACCACCGGCGGTGTCACAGCGTCCTATGCCATGCTCGGCGACGTCCAGATCGCGGAGCCCGGCGCGCTGATTGGTTTTGCCGGCGCGCGCGTCATCGAGCAGACCATCCGCGAAAAATTGCCTGAAGGTTTCCAGCGCGCCGAATATCTGAAGGACCATGGCATGGTCGATATGGTCGTGCACCGTCACCAGATCAGGCCGACGCTGGCGCGGCTATGCCGGTTGCTGACCAAAGCACCTGCGATCGAGGCGGCGCCGAAGCCATCGTCCGCGCCTGCGAGCGCCGTCGAACCGATGCCGGTTGCGGACGCGGCGTCTGCGCCTCACGCGTGAGCGCGAGCCCGCCCGCGCAGCCATCGCTCGGCGACGTCGTCGCGCGGGTGTCGAAGCTGCATCCGAAAAAGATCGATCTCACGCTCGACCGGATGACGCGCATCCTGGGACGGCTCGATCATCCCGAACGCAAGTTGCCGCCGGTCATCCACGTCGCCGGCACCAATGGCAAGGGATCGACGGTCGCGTACTTGCGCGCGATCCTCGAGGCGGCCGGATTGAAGGTGCATGTCTACACCTCGCCCTATCTGGTGCGGCTTAATGAGTGCGTCCGCCTTGCGGGGGCGCTGGTCAGCGACGACGACCTACGCGACGCGTTGCTCACCTGTGAGCGCGTCAATAACGGCGAGCCGATCACCGTCTTTGAAATCCAGACCGCGGCGGCGCTCCTGCTGTTTGCGAAAATTCCAGCCGATGTGCTGCTGCTGGAGGTCGGCCTCGGCGGCCGGCTCGACAGCACCAATGTGGTCGAGACGCCGCTCGCCTGCGTCATCACGCCCATCGGCATCGACCATGTCGAATTTCTCGGCAATACGCTGATGCAGATCGCCGGCGAGAAAGCCGGCATCATCAAGCGCGATTGTCCGGTGGTCTCTGCCGAGCAGTTGCCGGAAGCCGAGGCGGTCATCGAACGTCAGGCGGGGCGCATGCACGCGCCGCTGCACGTTGCGGGTCAGGATTGGCACGTCAACGTGGAACGCGGGCGGCTGGTCTATCAGGATGAACGCGGCCTGCTCGACCTCGCCGCGCCGCGGCTGTTCGGGCGGCATCAGTTCGACAATGCGGGCCTCGCTATTGCGACGCTGCGGGCGCAAACCCGGTTCAAGATTGATACGGCGGCGTTCGAGCGCGGCGTCAGCGGCGCGGAATGGCCGGCGCGGATGCAGCGGCTGACATCGGGAAGGCTGGTGGATCAGGCGCCGCGCGACTCCGAGATATGGCTCGACGGCGGACACAATGCCGACGGCGGCCGCGTGGCGGCGGCGGCGCTTGGCGATCTCGAGGAGCGGGTGTCGCGGCCGCTGGTGGTGATAACAGGCATGATGGGAAACAAGGATGCGAAGGCTTTTCTCGCCAACTTCGCCGGGCTGACCCGCCACATCATCGTCGTGCCGATTCCGGACACGGAAAACGCGATGCCGCCGGACATCTTGGCGGATGCGGTGCGCTCGCTCGGCATGCGGGTCGA
>JBEPUM010000427.1:0-2577 GCA_041691515.1 Pseudomonadota bacterium
ATGGCACCTTCTCTTCAAACCAAATACGTCTTCACCATCACGGCACTGATCGGCCCGGTGCTCACCGCCGGTGAAATCGGTCACGGCGTGCGGCGCGTTATTCCGGTTATCGGCGGCGAGGTGCGCGGCGAGGGGATCAACGGCAAGGTTCTGCCGTCGGGCGCCGATTTCCAGATCATCCGTCCCAACGAACTGATCGAGCTGGAAGCGAAATATGCGGTCGAACTGGATGACGGCGCAGTGGTCTATGTCGAAAACAGGGGGATCCGGTTCGGGCCGCCAGAGCTGATGCAAAGGCTCAAGCGCGGCGAACCGGTCGATCCAAAACTGATCTACTTCCGCACCATCCCGCGATTCGAGACCGGCCATCCCAAATATAGCTGGCTGATGGAAAACCTGTTCGTGGGATCGGCGGCGCGTCATGCCGAACGGGTCATTATCGACATCCATCAAGTGCTGTAGCGGCGATACAAGATCCAGCCGATCGCCGCCAGCGCGATTGTCCAGATGACCGCGATCACGATGCCGGCGATCTTGCTGACCGGACGCTGTGAGGCCGCTTCAGCCGCGGCGCGATGCTTCGCCATGATCTCAGGCGGTATCAGCGAGACGATCAGCATGATGCCGAGCGGTAGGATAATCAGATCGTCCAGCAGTCCGACGACCGGAATGAAATCCGGGATCAGGTCGATGGGGGAGAAAGCATAGGCGGCCACGGCGATGGCGAGCACCTTGGCAAGCCAGGAAACCTCGGGATCGCGCCCGGCCAGATAGATGGCGTAAACGTCCCGCCTTAGCAGGCGCGCCCAGTTCTTCAGACGTTGGTACATGCCGCCACCCTAGCTCAATGTGAACCGTCAGGCCGGAATGCCGGGCGTCCGTTGACATTCCCGAAATTCGTTATAAAACATAATTATTCTATAAAGGACGCAAAACGACCATGGGAAACGCCGTGTCTGCCGCTGTTGCGGACTCCTCGGGGCTGCTCAGAATCGAGACCGTGGGTGCAGTTCTAACGATAGGCCTCAACCGGTCGGCCAAGCGCAACGCGCTGAACGACGGCATCATTCTCGCCATCGGCGAATGCTTTTCGAACCTCTCGGATGACATCGGCGCGGTGGTGATCCATGGCGTCGGCGATCATTTCTCGTCCGGGCTCGACCTGTCCGAACTGACCGATCATGACGCCACCGGCGGTCTGATCCATTCCCAGATGTGGCATCGGGTGTTCGACCGCATTCAGTACAGCCGCGTGCCTGTCATCGCGGTGCTGAAGGGCGCGGTGATCGGCGGCGGTCTCGAACTCGCATGCGCCGCGCACATCCGCGTCGCCGAACCCTCGGCCTATTTCGCCTTGCCGGAAGGGCAGCGCGGCATTTTCGTCGGCGGCGGCGGATCGGTGCGTTTGCCGCGTCTGATCGGCGTCTCCCGCATGACCGACATGATGCTGACCGGCCGGGTTTACTCGGCGACCGAGGGCGCGTCCTATGGCTTCACGCAGTATCTGACCGAGGAAGGCGGCGCGTTCGCCAAGGCGATGGAATTAGCCGAGCGCATCTCCAAGAATGCACCGCTGACGAATTTCGCGGTCTTGCAGGCGTTGCCGATGATCGCGGAAGCCAATCCGCAAACCGGTCTGTTGATGGAATCGCTGATGGCGACGGTGGCGCAGAGCGACAAGGAAGCCAAGGCGCGGATTCGAGCTTTTCTCGATCGCAAGACGGCGAAGGTCAAACCGGTCTGACGCGGGCAGAACTTAAGCGGCGGGACTTGAAAGTATGAGTACTCCGGCGGCGATGAACAACGGGACGGCGAGCGTGGAGACCGTTGCGCCACTGCGCCCGATTTCCTTCGGCAACCCCGCCGTCACCGTGGATCGCCGCGCCGACGGCACCGTCTATTTGCGCCCGAAGGCCATGCTCGGCGACTATCCGGTGCGCATCACCGACCGGCTGCATCACTGGGCGGCCGCTGCGCCCGATCGTGTCTTCATGGCGGAGCGCAGGGACGATGGCGGCTGGCGCGAACTGACCTATGCGCAACTGCTGGCATCGAGCCGCGCCATTGCCTCGGCACTGCTGACGCGCGGGCTGTCCGCCGAGAAGCCCATCGTCATCCTGTCGGGCAATTCCATCGACCATGCGCTGATGGTTTTTGGCGCGCTTTACGCCTGCATCCCGTTCTGTCCGGTGTCGCCGGCCTATTCGCTGGTGTCGAAAGACTACGGCAAGCTCGCTTTCCTGATGAAACTTCTGACGCCGGGTCTGGTGTTCGCCGACGACGCGACGCTGTTTGCCGATGCGCTACGCGCCAACGTACCTGATGGCATCGAGATCGTGGCGACCCGCGGCGAGGTGCCGGGACGCCGCGTCGCGTCGCTGGCCGAACTTCTCGCGACCCCCGAGAGTGCCGGTCTCGATGCCGCGCACGCGGCGATCGGACCGGACACCATCGCCAAATTCTTGCTGACCTCAGGCTCGACCGGGAATCCCAAGGCGGTCATCAATACGCAGCGCATGATTTGCGCCAATCAGGTGATGCTGCGCGAGACGCTGGCGTTCCTGAAGGACGAGCCGC
>JBEPUM010000428.1:0-2576 GCA_041691515.1 Pseudomonadota bacterium
CGCAAGGATCGCGGCATCAAGTCGGAGATTGCCGACGCACTGTGCGAGGCGGGCCGCTTCGGCCAGAAGACCGGCAAGGGATACTACAAATATGAAGCCGGTTCGCGCGCGCCGATGCCCGATCCCGAAGTCGAGAAACTGATCGACGAAACCTTGCTGCGCCTCGGCCGCAAGAAGCGCGTCGTCAGCGACGACGAGATTCTCGAGCGCATGATGTATCCGATGATCAACGAGGGCGCGCGGATCTTGGAAGAGAAGATCGCGGCGCGGCCGAGCGACATCGATGTGATCTGGCTTTACGGCTACGGCTGGCCGATCTATCGCGGCGGTCCGATGTTCTATGCCGATCAGGTCGGGCTGAAGCATATCGCCGACCGTCTGTCGTATTACGCCAAGGAAACCAACGATCCCAGCTTGGAGCCCGCACCGCTGCTGAAGCGCCTTGCCGCCGAAGGTAAGACGTTCGCGTCGTTGGCAGCGGACAAGAAAGCGGCGTGATAGCGGCGGTTAACCATCGATGACCCATCCCGGCGAACAGTACTATCCGGACGGCGTGCACTGGGACGATGCGATCCCGCGTTGCACGCTGCCTAATCTGCTGTCGACCGCTGCCGCTGCTTACGGGCCGCGGCCTGCGCTGGAATTCCGCGACCGTCCGATCAGCTTTAGCGAACTTGAAGGAATGGTCGAGGTCGCAGCATCGGCGTTTCTTCGCGCCGGTTACGGCAAGAGCGCTTCGGTAGCGTTGTTCCTCGGCAACTCGCCCGATCATCCCATGAATTTCTTCGGCGCGCTGAAGGCCGGCGCGCGGCTGGTGCACTTGAGCCCGCTCGACGGTGAGATCGCGCTGTCGCACAAGCTCTCTGATTCCGGCGCGCGCATTCTCGTCACCAGCAATCTCTCGGCGTTGATGCCGATGGCGCTGAAGTTTCTTGCCAAGGGCCTGCTCGATCGCCTGATCGTCTGCGAGGACGACACCTGGGGCGCAGTCGGCACGCCGCAGACCGCGCTGCCGGACGATTCCCGGGTCATCACCTTCAAGGCGTTTGCGGCTGGCGCGATAAAGCCCACGCAGTGGCCCGCCATCGATGTCGACGATGTTGCGCTGCTGCAATACACCGGCGGCACCACGGGTCTGCCGAAAGGTGCGATGCTCAGCCACGGCAATCTGACCTCCGCGGTCTCGATCTATCAGGTGTGGAGTGCGCCCGCCGTCGTCGAACGCGACGCCATCGAGCGCGTCATCTGTGTGCTGCCGCTGTTTCATATCTACGCGCTCACCGTGGTGCTGCTCTCCTGCATCCGGCATGGCAACTTGATCTCGCTGCACCAGCGCTTCGACGTCGAGGCTGTCATGCGCGACATCGAGGTCAAGCGCGCCACCGCCTTTCCCGGCGTGCCCACTATGTGGATTGCGATCGCCGCGCTGCCCGATCTCGACAAGCGCGACCTGTCGTCGCTGGTGAGCTGCGGGTCCGGCGGCGCGCCGCTGCCCGTCGAGGTCGCGCGCATCTTCGAGCGCAAGGTCGGCATGAAGCTGAAGAGCGGCTGGGGCATGACCGAAACCTGCTCGCCGGGCACGGCGCATCCCAAGGAAGGACCGGACAAGCCGGGCTCGATCGGGCTGATGCTGCCGGGCATCGAGATGGACGTGGTGTCCTTGGAAGATTCCAAGCAGGTGCTGCCCACCGGCGAGGTCGGCGAAATCCGGATTCGCGGGCCGAATGTCACCAAGGGATACTGGAATCGGCCGAAAGAGACCGCCGAAGCATTCGTCGGCGACCGTTTCCTGACCGGTGACATCGGCTACGTGGATACCGACGGCTACTTCTATCTTGTGGACCGCAAGAAGGACATGATCATATCCGGTGGCTTCAACGTCTACCCGCAGATGATCGAGCAGGCGATCTACACCCATCCCGCCGTGCAGGAAGTGATCGTGATCGGCATTCCCGACGATTATCGCGGCGAGGCGGCCAAGGCTTTCATCAAGCTGCGCGCCAATGCCGCGCCCTTCAGCCTCGAGGAATTGCGGTCATTCCTGACCGGCAAGCTCGGCAAGCACGAGCTTCCCGCGGCGCTCGATTTTGTCGATGAACTGCCGCGCACCTCGGTCGGCAAATTGTCACGCCACGAACTGCGCAACCAACAACCCGTTCAACAACCGAAGCAACAACAACTCGCAACAGGAGGTCGCTGATGACCGAAGCCGTTATTGTCTCCACAGCCCGTACTCCGATCGGCAAGGCCTATCGCGGTGCGCTTAACGCCACCGAAGGCGCAACGCTGCTCGGCCATGCCATCGGCGAAGCGGTTGCGCGCGCCAAAGTCGATCCGAAGGAGATCGAGGACGTCGTGATGGGTGCAGCTTTGCAGCAGGGTTCGACCGGCGGCAACATCGCCCGCAAGGCGCTGCTGCGCGCAGGTCTCCCCGTTACCGTTGGCGGCACCACGATCGACCGCCAGTGCGCGTCGGGCTTGCAGGCCATCGCGCTCGCCGCACGTTCGGTGCTGTTCGACGGCGTCGAGATCGCGGTCGGCGGCGGCGGTGAATCGATCAGCCTCGTGCAGAACGA
>JBEPUM010000429.1:0-2570 GCA_041691515.1 Pseudomonadota bacterium
ACCGGATTGCCCTGTGCGTTGACGATGCGGCCCTGATTGTCCATCTGGAACGTGCCGTCGCGGGTGTACTGATAGGTGCCGTCCGGCATCTGGATCTTGAAGAAGCCTTCGCCGCGGATGGCGATATCGAGATCGTTGCCGGTCGCCGATAGCGTGCCCTGGCTCATCAGCCGTGGAGTGCCGACGGTCTTCACACCGCCACCGATGTCGATGCCGACGGGAAGGATCGTGCCCTGATCGGACGCCTGCGCGCCGACGCGGCGGACGTGGTCGTAGATCAGATCCTGAAACGCGGCCCGCTGCTTCTTGTAGCCGGTGGTACGCAGGTTCGCGATGTTGTTGGAGATGACCTGGACGTTCAGTTCCTGGGCCGCCATTCCGGTCGCTGCGGTATAAAGAGCGCGCATGGTTTGGTTTCCTTATGCCGGAACGTCGGCGAGTTTTTCGATCGCGGATTTCTGCAGGTCGCTTTGCTGCTGCAGCAGCGTCGCCATCTGGGTGTAGGCGCGAGACACCTCGACCATGCGGCTCATCTCGGTCACCGCGCTGACGTTGGATTTCTCGATGAAGCCCTGACGCACCCGCGCATTCGGATCGGGCTGGGCCGCGCCGCCTTCGCCTGCCGCGTAAAGGTTGGAGCCGTCCTTGAGCAGCTTCTGCGCCTGCGCGAAGGAAACCAGTTTCAGCTTGCCGCGGATCGAGTCCGCGGCGTTGTTGGTGCCCTCGATCACGGTGATAGTGCCGTCGTCGGAAATCGCGATATCGTGGTCGGTCTGCTGGAACGTGATCGGCCCGTTGGCGCCGAGCACCGGATTGCCGGTCGCCGTTACCAGTTGTCCCTGCGGGTTGATCTGCAGGCCGCCGTCGCGGGTGTAGCGCTCGCCGGCCGGCGTCTGCACCACCAGGAAGGCCTTGCCGTCGATGGCGACATCCAGCGGATTTTTGGTCTGCTCGGTCGGTCCGCCGGAAAAGTCGTGAAAGGTGGCGCGGTCCTGCACGAAGCTGACGCGGCGGTCGCGGCCGACGAAGTTATCTTCGTGCGCGCCCGAGCTCAGGTATTCCTCGAACAGCGAGCGGTCGGCCTTGAAACCGTTGGTGTTGACGTTCGCGACGTTGTTCGCAACGACATCCATCTGCCGTTCGAGCATCATCTGCCGCGATAGTCCGATGAGAAGCGTATTCTCCATCGGTGGTTCTCCCCTTCAGTGATCCGCCTTAAGGCCCTCCCAGGCCGCCGGCGGATCGTGCGAACCGCCAAGGCTCTCCCAAGCCCGCGGTTCATCAAGGGGATTAGCGAAAGCCGTGCCAAGTCCGAAAGCTGCGCTTTTACAGCGTGTTAGCTAAAATCATGGGCGCGGCGAGGGCGGCAATAAGATCTTGTTGACCATACTGGCTCGGCAAAATCTTCCTAGCGTATGGTTAAAAGAAAGAAACCATTAACCATTGCGAACCTAGGGTTAACGCCAACGGGGCGCGTGTGCGCCGGGGGCATCTGTTTCGCGTAGTTGGCCTGCTCGGCGGCATCGGACCGATCCTGTTTGCAGGCGAACTGACGATGGCAGAGAACGACCAAACCGAAACCGCGGCAGCCGAGGGCGATGCGCCGCTCGCTCCAAAAAACAGATTCAAGCTGATCGTCGCGGCTGTGGTGGTGTTCTGCCTCGTCAGCGGCGGCGGCACCTGGTTCTTCTTCTTCCGCCATCACGGCGAGGAGAAGCACGCAGAAGCGCCCCCGCCGAAACCGCCTGTATTCGTCGAGGTGCCGGATATGCTGGTCAACCTCGTCGGCGCGCCGGGCGAGCGGGTGCAATACCTCAAGGTGAAAGTCGTTCTTGAAGTCAAGGACGAGCCGCAGGTCGAAAAGATCAAGCCGGCGATGCCGCGAGTCACCGATCTCTTTCAAACCTACATGCGCGAACTGCGCCCGAGCGATCTCAACGGATCGGCCGGACTGTTTCGCCTGAAGGAAGAACTGACCAAGCGGGTTAATACGGCCATCTCGCCCAGTCACGTCAATGCCGTGCTGTTCAAGGAAATCGTCATTCAGTGACGGGGATCTAGGTCATGGCGGGCAATAACGATCAAGAAGACCAGGATGCGATCGCAGCCCAATGGGAAGCATCGCTGGATTCGGAGGACCCGGTAGCGGCCGCCGAGGCCGCGGCCGCCAATGAACTCACTGAGACGATGGCGGAACAATGGGCCGCCATGGTCGACGACGGCAGCCGCAATCTCGGTGCCGGCAAGAACGGCGGCGAGCGGGTTCTGTCGCAGGAAGAGATCGACAATCTGCTCGGCTTCAGTGTCGGCGAGATCAACGTCGACGACAATTCCGGCATCCGCGCGATCATCGACTCGGCGATGGTCTCCTACGAGCGCCTGCCGATGCTGGAAATCGTGTTCGACCGCCTGGTGCGGCTGATGACGACGTCCTTGCGCAATTTCACCTCCGACAACGTGGAAGTGTCGCTCGACCGCATCACGTCGGTCCGCTTCGGCGACTACATGAATTCGATCCCGCTGCCCGCGGTGCTCAGCGTATTCAAGGCCGAGGAGTGGGAAAACTTCGG
>JBEPUM010000430.1:0-2557 GCA_041691515.1 Pseudomonadota bacterium
TCTCGACGTCATGATCGGCTGCGCCAGCTTTGAAGGCACCGATCCCGACCGTTTGTCGCGGCCACTAGCATTTCTGCACCACTATGCGCGGGCACCGGAGCCGTGGCGTGCGCGGGCCCATGAGTCACGCCGCATCGAAATGAATCGCGTGGCCAAAGAGGCGATCGATCCAAAGTCCGCTTTGCACGATCTGCCGCCCTTGATCAAAGGTTACTTGCGACTCGGAGCCTACATCGGCGACGGCGCGGTTGTGGATCATCAGTTCGGGACAACGGATGTTCTGATTGTATTGCCGGTCTCGGCTATCCATCCGCGCTATATCGAGCATTTCGGCGGCGACGCGACGCGCCACACCGCGTAGCGCGCTCTTTACAGCCGGCGCAAAGCAACTTCCTCGACGACGTGGTCAGCACCCTTTTTCAGAATCAACGTCGCACGCGGGCGCGTGGGCAGGATGTTGTCTTCAAGATTCGCGCGGTTGGTTCGCTCCCAGATCGCAACGGCTGTTGCGGTCGCTTCGTCATCGGACAACACCGCATAACGATGGAAATACGATCGCGGGTCGTGGAAAGCCGTATCGCGCAGGGCGAGGAACCGCTTCACGTACCAGTCGCGCAGCACTGGCTCGGGAGCATCGATATAAACCGAGAAATCGAAAAAGTCGGACACCACCGGAACGGCCTTGCCATCGCGCGGCAGCCGGCCCGTTTGCAAAACATTGACGCCTTCGACGATCAGAATATCCGGCTGACCGACCTCGGCCCATTTATTGGGAACGATATCGTAAGTCAGATGTGAGTAGACCGGCGCGCGCACCGGCGTACGCCCCGCCTTGATGTCACTGAGGAACGATAACAACAACGGAAGATCATAGCTTTCCGGAAAGCCCTTCTTCTGCATCAGGCCCTGGCGCTCAAGCACGGCATTCGGAAACAGAAAACCGTCCGTGGTGATGAGATCGACCCTGGGGCGTGGAGACCATCGCGCGAGCAGCGCTTGTAGGACGCGCGCGGTGGTCGATTTTCCGACCGCGACCGATCCTGCGACGCCGATGACATAGGGCATCTTGCGGTCTTCGATGCCGAGAAACTGCCGCTGGGCGACAAAGAGCCGCTGCATCGCCGTAACATAAATCGACAACAGCCTGGATAGCGGCAAATAAATCTCTTCGACCTCCGTGAGATCGAGGCGATCGTGCATCGAACGCAATGCCGCGATTTCATCCGCAGCCAGCGTCATGGGCATGTCGTCGCGCAACTTCGCCCACTGCGTGCGGGAGAAAATCCGGTACGGATTATATTGCTGCTGTTCTACTCGCAAATCCATCAAGCTCGCCCCCAGCTACTCGCGATTGCGTGCGGCTTTCTCTTCGAGACCCGACATCGTCGTGCGCTGCGCCAGCGCAGCTTCAATATCCTCAAACCTCACGCCCCGAGCCTTCAGCAGCACAAGGAAGTGAAACATGAGATCTGCGCCCTCGGCGATCAGATGATCTCGGTTGTTCTCGATCGCAGCGATCACCGTCTCGACGGCTTCCTCGCCGAGTTTCTTGGCGCAATGCCCCGCGCCCTTATCAAGCAGCTTTCGAGTGTAAGACGCATCGCCGCCAGATACAGCTCGGGCGTCGATGGTGGCAGCAAGATCGTGGATCGTGAAACGCGGCATATTACTCTACTCGTCTGCGCGCTGATCGCACCCAAGAGTGCGATAATTGCAAATACTTAGCACTTCTGCGACCGGGAGTCGTCAGGGATCGAGCCGCATCGGCAGCCCGGCGCGGACCATATGGTCCTTGGCTTCGCGGATGGTAAATTCCCCGAAATGAAAGATCGATGCCGCCAGAACCGCTGTCGCATGGCCTTCGCGAATTCCATCGACCAGATGATCGAGGTTGCCCACACCGCCGGATGCGATCACCGGTACGGGAACACTGTCGGCCACCAGCCGGGTCAGTGGCAGATCAAAACCCTGGCGGGTGCCATCGCGGTCCATCGACGTCAGCAGGATTTCACCCGCACCGAGCGACACCACCTCCTGCGCGAATTCGATGGCATCGATGCCCGTGGATTTACGCCCGCCATGTGTGAAGATTTCCCAGCGGTCCGACCCACCCGCACGGACAACACGCTTGGCGTCAATGGCGACCACGATACATTGACCGCCGAATTTCTCGGCAGCCTCCTTGACGAACTCGCGGCGGCTGACTGCCGCGCTGTTGATCGAGACCTTGTCTGCGCCGGACCGCAATAACGTGCGGATGTCCTCGATGGCGCGCACGCCACCCCCGACCGTAAGCGGCATGAAGCAGGCCTCGGCCGTACGTCTGACCACGTCGAGCATTGTGCCGCGATTTTCATGGGTCGCGGTGATGTCGAGGAAGGTGAGCTCGTCAGCGCCCGCGGCGTCGTAGGCGATAGCGGCTTCGACGGGATCGCCGGCATCGCGCAAATCCACGAAGTTGACGCCCTTGACGACCCGGCCGTCCTTCACATCGAGACAGGGAATGACCCGGACCTTGAACATTATCCCGAAGCTCCTCAGGCCGCCGCGCGTGCGG
>JBEPUM010000431.1:0-2549 GCA_041691515.1 Pseudomonadota bacterium
CGGCAGCGGATGTACGCATGGTCGAAACGGTCGACCGCGATCAATGGAGCGTCACGGCGCGGTTCGATCCGTTACGGCCGCTGTTTTTGATCGGGCTCGGAGACATCGCGGGGACTCAACTTTATATCTCCGAGCGAAGTGGCGAGATCGTGCTGGACACCACGCGCACCGAGCGCATCTGGAACTGGTTCGGTTCGATTCCGCACTGGATCTATCCCACGATCTTGCGCAAGGACGGCCCGCTCTGGCGCGAGGTGGTGCTTTGGATTTCGAGCGTCTGCATGGTCGTGGCCGTCAGCGGAATCTGGATCGGGATCCTGCGGGTTCGATTACGCCGGCGTTACTTCGGCAACTCCATCACGCCCTATCGCGGCTGGATGGCGTGGCACCATGTCACCGGATTTTTTGCCGGTGTGTTCGTTCTGACCTGGATGTTCAGCGGCTGGCTGTCGCTTAATCCGGGTGGATTCTTTGCCGGGCGCGGCGCATCGCGCGAAATGGCGCTACGCTATGCGGGGCATGAGACGCCTGACATCGTCGCCGAATTTCGCGGGCACCCGCAGGGAGACATGGTGGAGGTGCGGTTCGTCTGGCTCGGCGGAAAGCCGTTGATGGTCGGTGTTGACCGCGCGGACAAGCCGCGCGTCTTCGATGCCGCATCGGGGAGCCCGGCGCCGCTCAGCGATGCGCAGATCTTCGCAGCGGCTCGGGATCTGATGCCGCGGGCAGCGATGATGATGCAGCGCCGGCTCGTTTCGGACGATGCCTACTGGTATTCGCATCATCAGCAGCGCGTGCTGCCCGTGCTGCGGGCCGGCTTCAACGACGCGGCGGAGACCTGGTTTCACATCGATCCCCGTACGGGAGATATTCTCGGCCGCAGCGACATTGGCCAGCGAACCTACCGATGGTTGTTCAACGCCCTGCACAGCCTGGATTTTCACGCGCTGATCGCGCATCGTCCGGCGTGGGATATCGTGGTGTGGCTGCTGTCGCTGCTCGGACTCGTCATCTCGACGAGTGGCATCGTGATCGGCTGGCGGCGTCTGATGCGCTGAAAATTACAGCCCGGCCGTGGCGCGGAGCTGAACGCCCGCCTTTTGCAGGTGCTGCGGCATGCTCATCAGCAGCCACTTGCGATCCGTGACGGCGTTGTGAAACTGCTCAAGCGCGATATTGAAGGCAGTCAGCGAGCCCTCCTCAATCGCGCCACTCTCGAATGCGTTCAGCGTTTCGCGCAGGATGGCATCGGCCTCAGTCTGCATCTGGTCCAGGTCTTCGGTCGAATCGCTCTGCCGCGCGCTCGCAATCATATCGAGCAGGCGGTCGCGCTGGGATGCGTTGCCGACCCGTTCGTCCTTTTTCAGATAGCTCGCGAACCAGGCGCCGGCAGAGCCCATCGCCGACATCGCCATCAACGCCCACCAGATGTAATCGCTGTAGCGATCGAGGAAGGTCTTCTCTTCGCCATCGACATAAGCTGCGGCGCCCGGATGAACCGGAATGACGGCATCCTTGTCGGTGTCAGGCGTTTCGATTTTCGCGGCCAACGGGAAATCGGACATCACCTGCTGGCGGATCGCAAACAGCTGCCGGGTGAAGGCGGCGACGGTCGCGTCGGACAGTCCTCTACGCGCGACGATGTGATGCGAGAAGCTGATCGTTTTCACGTCGTCGTCGGGCCGCGCCGGCGAGCCGCCATAGGTGCCTGCCGGAATCTCAGCGGCTTCATAGACCGGATGGTTCTGTGCGATCGCGTCGGCGGAATCGATCGCGAGGAAAGTCGGCGCGCCGCCGTCGCGCGCGGAGGCAGCGATGGCGTCTGCCGTGATCTTGCTGTTGACGGGGCCTGCGGCGAGGAAGGCATCCGCTTTCTGGCTCCGAATGGCATCGGAGACCTCGGTGGTGGAGAACTGGACGATATCGACCTTGGTCGGATCGACATTGTACTGCTGCAGGATGATTTTCAGCAGGTTCACATTGGCTGGAGTGCGGCCGATGACGCCGATGCGATGGCCGGCAAGCTGCGCGATCTTCGTGATTTTTGTAGCCTTGGGAGCGGCCTTCTTGCCCTTTGGTTTCGGCGGCACCCACAACACCACGACGTTCTTGCGTAATGTTGCAACGGCCTGCGCGTTCTTGGGAACATCGAGATCGCCGCGGATGATGGCAAGATCGGCTTTACCGTCGGACAAGGCGGTTGCGCTTGCGACGGCGCCATCGGTCAACAAGGGGCGCAGGCGGATCTGTTTGTGCGAGCGCGCGAATGCTTGCGTGAGGGCCTGAACGACCTTGGCGTCATCGCTGTTCGGCGGCCCGACCGCGACATGCAGCAGGACGGGACGCATCGTGTAGTAGTAGATGCCTGTAACCGTGCCCACCAGAGCGAGCGCGCCGGCCAGCATGACAAGCATCAGTTTCCGTCGCGCCGAACGCGGAGACGCAGAGGGCGTCACGGTGTCGGGCCCGTCAACGGTCGACCCGGAAGACGATCGCTTGATACGTGATGTCATGCGGCCAATACGGTTGCGTGGATACCCTAGCAAGTT
>JBEPUM010000432.1:0-2540 GCA_041691515.1 Pseudomonadota bacterium
TCGTTTCCGCCCTTCAAAGAGATGATCGAGAAGACGTGCGAGCGTGACAAGATCGATCTCGGGCAACTGGTGGCGCACATCAACAACGTCCAGTTCAAGCACTGGCAGCGATTTTTCGATGGTACGCCGGACAAGGCCTTTAAGGATTTTGCCCAGAAGATCGGTATCGCGCACGAGAAATGTCTCCTCAGCAACGACCTCTACGTCGCGAGCTCCGCTGTCATCCTTGAAAAATTCCTCGGGCTCGCACTCGACCAGCATCTCGGCGCAACTCCGCAGACGGAGACCATCAAATCGTCGTTGAGCGCCATCGTGCGGATGTTCTTCCTCGATATTTCCTACGCGATTTCGGCGTACGATAATGCCGCTGCCCGCACTGCCTTCCAGCAGGTCTCGGAACCGCTGCTCAACGCCTTCGAGGTCGAGGTCGCAGGCGATCTCAAATCGATGGCCGGCGCCGCGGAAGAACTCAACGGCACCATCAAGAACATCGTTGAACTCAATCTCGACAACATGCAGCGATGCCGCGACACCGTCTCCAGCATCGAAACCCTAACCAAGAATCTCGCTGACTTGGCCCAGACCACTCGGCAGATCGAAAGTTTCGTCAAGGTCATCACCGATGTCTCCCGCAAAACCAAGCTGCTAGCGCTGAACGCGGCGATCGAGGCGGCGCGCAGCGGCGAATACGGGCGCGGGTTCAGCGTCGTCGCCATGGAGGTCAAGGCGCTCGCCAATGAGGCCGAAAACGCCACCAAGGACGTCACGCGGCAGGCCAGCGAAATCCAGAACGCGATCGATTATGCCATCAAGCAGGTCTCGGGTTCACACCGGCTGGTGCAGGAGATCGACGCCGGCATGACCACCGAGAGCGAAGCGATCGGCGTCCAGAGCACAGCTGTCGGCGAGATTTCGACCAACCTCGCGGCGGTCTCCGAAAGCGCGCGCGGCTTAAGGGAGCGATTCAAGACGCTCAACGTCGCGTAGCTGAAGCGAACTTCGGGGCGCTGACGTCCCTACCGTTCCGCTGAAGCAGCTCCCTCCTCTTCTGGCTGACAATTCCGGTTTGCATCTCAATTTGGGGCAGCCACAATAGGTGGCCGCCAAGTGGCACGTTTTGAGTTACCGGAAATCGTTGTGGCCGAACCAGACATCATCCTGCACCATTATCCGCGCTCGCCGTTCGCGGAGAAAATCCGTCTCGCCTTCGGCCTCAAGGGTTTGCGCTGGCGTTCGGTGATCCAGCCGAAGCCGGCCTTGACCGCATTGACCGGCGGCTATCGGCGAATCCCGGTGCTGCAGATCGGTGCGGATATCTTTTGCGACACGCGCTGCATCCTGAAAGAGATCGACCGGCGCTTCCCGGAGCCCGCCCTTTATCCGCGGCAGACCGAAGGGCGTGCCGACATGATCGCCGCGTGGGCGGACCGCCAGTTGTTCGCCAATTCGCTGGGACTGGTGTTCGGACTACATGGCGACCGCTTTCCGCCGGAGTTGCACGCCGACCGCGCGCGCTTCACGGCGGGCCGATTCGATGGCTGGGACAGCGCGAAGATGCGGGAGCGGATACCCGACTTGCGCCGCGAACTTGCGATTCATCTGGGCTGGCTGGAACAAAACCTGACGAACGGACAGAACTTCCTGCTGGGCGCCGCGCCTTCGCTCGCCGATCTCGCAGTCTATCACCCGCTCTGGTACCTGCGCGGCAATCTGAATGAAGACGCGGGACTGGACGGCCATCCACGGTTGCTGGCGTGGCTCGCGCGCATGGATGCAATCGGGCACGGCGCGATGCAGGACCTTTCGCCGGAGGATGCGCTGGTAATCGCCTGCGGCGCCGTCCCGGCAACGCCGCTAGGCAGCGCGACCGATGTGGCAAACCCGTGGCAGCCGGGTGCGCGCGTCACAGTGACGCCTGATGATTGGGGTTTCGATCCCGTCGAAGGCGAAATGGCCTGGATCGGCGCTGACACGATTGCGCTCAAGCGCAGCGAACGTGCGGTCGGAACTGTCGTGGTGCATTTCCCGCTGCAAGGTTTTGAGGTGAAGGCCGCGGCTGCCTGACGATCCCTGCCCCACAATTGCCGTCGCTGTCCGCTTGCCATTAGATGCGTCCAGCGAATCGGCAAGCCCGCGACCCGAAAGGATTGAAGATGAAACCAGCCCTCTATGCCATGACCTACGCGGGTAAGGACGACGTTGGCGGCGGCGCAATCTTCATCGGCCACGGCAAGGTGTCGGGCATCGACGCCGGCAATGTCCGCTACCACGGCACATACACAGAGCAAGGCGGCCGGCTAAAACTCAGCGCGGTGCTGAGCACGCCCACCGGCGCAACGCTCGTCACTGGCGACGAAATTCCGGCCGGCACGAAACTTCAGCTCACGGCCGACTGGCCCGCTGACTTCAAGGAAGGCCAGCATCTCGAGATCACGGTTGCCGGCAAGCCGGTCACGGTGTCGTTCGAGAAGATCGACGATATTTAGGCGAGGCACCTAGAGAGATTGCGCATCGCCTCGGCGGCGACAGAAAATGGTGCC
>JBEPUM010000433.1:0-2530 GCA_041691515.1 Pseudomonadota bacterium
GCATCGGTGCCGCTTCCGGTCCCTTCGCCGAAAGCCAGAGCTTCAGGGCGCGCTGCGAAGGCGGCAAAAGAGGTGTCTCCGCGAGTCGCGACGGGTGATGCAAAGGTGGCCAGGAGCACGAAGCCGAAGTCGAAGACGAGGCCGAAACGCCGTCGCTCCGATCTGCCGCCGTTCCTGCGGCAACTCTTCAACTGACCGGCGCTCGTGCTGCTCGCCACTTGTGGTTCGAAGCCGGCGCATGCGCCGACTGATGCATGACATCCGCACAATAAAAAAGCGCCGGAGAACCGGCGCTTTTGGACTTGCGATGCCGCGGTTGTCAGTAAGAGAAGTTGCCGGCGCCGCCCTGCAACGCCATCTTCGAATTGTATGGCGAGTCGCCGTGATGCGGCTCCAGCACCACCACGACCGATCCGAGCTTGACACGGCTATAGAGGTCGATGGCGTCCTCGTTGGTCATTCGGATGCAACCTGAGGAAATCGAAGATCCGATGTATTCAGGCTGGTTGGTGCCGTGAATCCGGAACAGCGTATCCTTGCCGTTGGCGTAGAGATACATCGCGCGCGAGCCCATCGGATTGTCCGGGCCCGGGGCGACGAATTTCGGCACGCCGAGCCGCTCGATTTCACCGGGCGTCGGATGCCAGGCCGGCCACTCGGTCATGCCGCCGACCTTGGCGATTCCAGACCATGCCATGGCTTCTTCGCCGACGGTGATGCCGTAACGGATCGCCTTGCCGCCATCGAGCACGTAGTAAAGGTAGTGGTTATCGGAATCGACCATGATCGAGCCCGGCGCTTCCTTGCGGTGATACTCAACAATCGCGCGGCGGAAAGGCTCCGCAACCGGCGTCTTCACGTAGGAAACCTTGGCCAGGTATTCCTTGTCGCGCGGTTTGAATTCGTTCTGGTTGGTGGCCTCGAAATGCGTGGCCTGCATGCAGCCGGACAGCATCAGGCCCGCGGCCAGGATCCCAAGTTTAACTCGAAGAGACGACATTTTGCTTTTCCAATACCCGCTGAACCGTGACGATTTACGCCCGAAAAGGCCACGATTCCTTTGAAGGGCATTATTGCCGAAATTCACTAAAATTCCAGTACTTAGCGCTTCCTGTCGCGATGCAACACAGCGCCTGTGGCATTTTTGCCGCAAAAATACGGAGGTTTGCCGCTGAATGCGGCAGCTTTTCACGCGCGTGTGAATGGCGACATCAGATGGACACCTCGCTGCGGTAAATCCGCAACGGCATCCACCGCCGCGAAGGGCTTCGGGGTTGCCAAATTGACGCGATCTGGCGCACTCCAGATCAGCCGTCTTCCGCACTGATTCCGCGCCGCCATTTCCCCGGAGTTGCCATGCTCTCGATCTTTGCGCCGACCGATGCAGCGTTGCGGAAGACCAGCCCCGCTGATCTGGCCGCGCTGCCGGACAACGCGGTCTGGATCGATCTCGACAAGCCGACGCCGGAGGAGGATCACGCGGTGGAGCGGCTCGCCGGTGTCGCGGTTCCGACGCGGGAGGACATGCAGGAGATCGAGATTTCCTCGCGTCTCTATGTCGAGAACGGCGCGCGCTACATGACGGCGACGCTGATGTGCCAATCGGAATCCCAAAGCCCCAAGATCACGCCGGTGACGTTCATCCTCGCCAATCATCGGCTCGTTACGGTGCGCTATGACGCGCCAAAGCCGTTCGCGCTGGTGGAAAACAAGCTGGCGCGAACCTGCATGCCCGCCATCAACGGCGAGGCGGTGCTGCTGGAGCTGCTCGACGCCGTGATCGACCGCTGCGCCGATATTCTGGAACGGGCCGGCGCCGACGTCGATACGGTGTCAGCGGAGATTTTTGAGCCGTCACCGGCGCGCGGCCATGCGCCGATCTATTCGCAGATCCTGCTTACCATCGGCAAGAAAGGCGACCTGACCTCGAAGGTACGCGAGAGTCTGGTCTCGATCGGGCGCATGGTGTCGTTCGTGGCGGTGGAAAGCGATGCAGGGCGCTGGAGCAAGGAGCAGAAGGCGCAGCTCAAGACCATGCAGCGCGACGTTGCGTCGCTGACCGATCACGCTTCGTATCTCTCCAACAAAATTACCTTCGTGCTCGATGCGATGCTCGGCGTCGTCAACCTCGAGCAGAACAACATCATCAAGCTGTTCTCGGTGATGGCCGTGGTGCTGATGCCGCCGACGCTGATCGCTTCGGTCTATGGCATGAATTTCAAAATGATGCCGGAGCTGGACTGGCCGCACGGCTATCCGTTCGCGCTTGCGTTGATGGTGATGGCCGCGGTGCTGCCTTACGTGTTCTTCAAGTGGAAGAAGTGGCTTTAACGATAGCGTCTCGCCGTGTTTACCTTGCGCTGGAACCCGCCACAATTTTCCTCGTAAAATTTGAGCGTTCACCTGAACGGTTTCGACAATGGGTTGCTGCGATAACGCGTGCATCAAATCGCGGGAGCCGCAATGGTTGAGAAAGTCATAACAGGAGATCGCAACGTCCTCGATTTCCGCAGCTATCAACAGTTGCGGA
>JBEPUM010000434.1:0-2510 GCA_041691515.1 Pseudomonadota bacterium
AAGGCGGCCGATTGCCGCTGGCGTTGCAGGGCGCGCGCGATCCGCTGCCGATCCTCTACCTCACGCCGGTGGCGTCGGCGCAGATCAAATCAGCGGTGCTGCTGGCGGGACTGTCCGCGCCCGGCATTACCACCGTGATCGAAAGCGAAGCCAGTCGCGACCATACCGAACTGATGCTGAAACATTTTGGCGCGCAGATTACCTCGCAGCACGAAGGCAGCCACGGCCGCCGCATCGCGCTGACCGGGCAGCCTGAACTGCACGGCGCCGGCGTCGTGGTGCCGGCCGATCCGTCATCGGCGGCATTTCCCATCGTCGCGGCACTGATCGCCGAGGGCTCTGACATCGTGCTGACCGACGTGATGACAAATCCCCTGCGCACCGGGCTTTTCACGACGCTGCGCGAGATGGGCGCGTCGATCGAGGAAAGCGAGACGCGCGGCGATGCCGGCGAGCCGATGGCGCAACTGCGCGTGCGCGCCTCAAAGCTGCGCGGCGTCGAGGTGCCGGCGGAACGCGCGCCGTCGATGATCGACGAATATCTCGTGCTCGCCGTCGCCGCCGCGTTTGCGGAGGGCACCACCATCATGCGCGGCTTGCAGGAACTGCGCGTCAAGGAGTCCGATCGTCTGGAAGCGACCGCCGCGATGCTGCGCGTCAACGGCGTCAGGGTCGAGATTTCCGGCAACGACATGATCGTAGAAGGCCGCGGGCATGTGCCCGGCGGCGGCCTCGTCGCCACGCACATGGATCATCGCATCGCGATGTCGGCGCTGGTGATGGGATGCGCGGCGGATGCGCCGGTCAAGGTCGATGACACGGCCTTCATCGCCACCAGCTTTCCCGACTTCATTCCCATGATGCGCCGGCTCGGAGCGGATTTTGCATGATCATCGCCATCGACGGACCCGCCGCATCGGGCAAAGGCACGCTCGGCAAGCGCCTCGCCGCGTACTATCACTTTCGCCATCTCGACACCGGTGTGATCTATCGCGCGGTCGCCAAGGCGTTGCTCGATGCGGGAGCGGACCTCACCGATGAAGCGCTGGCGGTGGCCGCGGCGCTGGAACTCGATCCGGAAAAATTCGGCAATCCTGTGCTGAAGACGCAAGCGGTCGGCGAGGCGGCCTCGGTGGTCTCGGCGATTCCCCGAGTGCGGCAAGCGCTGCTGACATTCCAGCGGCAGTTCGCCAGCGAGCCGCCGGGCGCGGTGCTCGACGGCCGCGATATCGGCACCGTGATCTGCCCCGATGCCGACGTGAAGATTTTCGTGGTCGCCGATCCCACGGTGCGGGCGCGGCGCCGGGCACTGGAAATGCGGACGCGTGGCGAAGCGGCCGATGAAGCTTTGGTATTGGCCGATATCCTCAAACGCGACGAGCGGGACCAGAACCGGGCCACGGCGCCGCTGAAGGCGGCGGCAGATGCCCATATCCTCGATAATTCGAACCTCGATATCGAAGGCGGCGTGAAAGCCGCCATCGCCATTGTCGAGGCGGTCAAAGCGGCCCGCTGAGGCAGAAAAGCACGGAATCCGGCGCAACTAGCGCAATTTGCGCCATTTCCGGCGTCGCGCGAGCGCATTCCAAGCTTGCCGCAGGAGGCCCCGGGCGCTATATCCGCAAGCGTCCGGGCTGCCTCGCAATTGTCGAGGCCGTCCGAGCGGGCCGGCCGAGGGTTTATCCCTGCCGTCATTGGAGGAAAGCCCGCTCCCGGCTTCGTATGGCCCCGGTCCATAATTCCGTATCGCTCGTGCAGGCACAGGCCGGCCCGTTATCGCGAACTTTGTTCGCGGGAAACGGTTGCCAGAGGTTGCGGACCTCTGACACTGGACGCGCGATACGCCCATCAACCCCGCTGCCGGCATCCCGCACTTGGAGAACAAATGGCTTCGACTGTTTCTTCCTATAATCCTTCCCGTGACGATTTCGCCGCGATGCTCGACGAGTCCTTCGCAGGCGGCAGCCTGCAGGAAAGCTCTGTCATCAAGGGCATCGTCGTTGCGATTGAAAAGGACATGGCCGTCATCGACGTCGGCCTGAAGACCGAAGGCCGCGTGGCGCTGCGCGAATTCGCCGGGCCCGGCCGCGAGAACACCATCAAGGTCGGCGACGAGGTCGAGGTGTTCCTCGATCGCATCGAGAATGCGCTCGGCGAAGCCGTGCTGTCGCGCGACAAGGCGCGCCGCGAGGAAAGCTGGGGCAAGCTCGAGAAGGCGTTCAACGCCAACGAGAAGGTTCACGGCGTCATCTTCAATCAGGTCAAGGGCGGCTTCACGGTCGACCTCGACGGCGCGGTCGCCTTCTTGCCGCGCTCGCAGGTCGATATCCGCCCGATCCGCGACGTCGGCCCGCTGATGAACAATTCGCAGCCGTTCCAGATCCTCAAGATGGATCGCCGCCGCGGCAACATCGTCGTCTCCCGCCGCACGGTGCTCGAAGAAACCCGCGCCGAACAGCGCCAGGAGCTGGTGCAGAACCTCGAAGAGGGTCAGGTGATCGACGGCGTGG
>JBEPUM010000435.1:0-2478 GCA_041691515.1 Pseudomonadota bacterium
CCGGTCATGAAGTCACCGGCGGCCGAGCCGAGGAACACGGCCGCGCCTGCGATCTCGTCGGGAATGCCGATGCGCAGCAGCGGCGAGCGCGACGTCGAAGCCTTGAGGTTTTCGGGGTTATCCCACAGCGCCTTGGCGAAATCGGTCTTGATCAGGCCCGGCGCGATGCAATTCACCCGCACATTGTGCTTTCCATATTCGCAGGCGAGGTTGCGCGCGAGCTGCATGTCGGCCGCTTTCGAAATCGCATAGGCGCCGAGGATCGTCGATCCCTTCAGCCCGCCGATCGACGACACGACGATGATCGAACCATCCTTGCGCTCGATCATCTGCGGCACCACCATGCTGATGATCCAGTTGTTGGCGACGATGTTGTTGCTGAGAATCTTGTTGAATTGGTCGTCGGAAATTCCAGCGAGCGGCCCGTAATACGGGTTCGACGCCGCATTGCAAACCAGTACGTCGATCTTGCCGAAGGCCTTGTTGCTTTCATCGACGAGGTTCTGGAGATTTTCCTTGCTGGAGATGTTGGCGGCGATCGCAACGGCCGTGCCGTTGCCGAACTTGTCGTTGATCTCCTTGGCAACGGAATCGCAAACATCCTGCTTGCGCGAGGAGATCACAACTTTCGCCCCATGCTCCGCCATGCGCTCGGCAATGGCGCGGCCGATGCCGCGCGTCGATCCGGTGATGACGGCGACTTTCCCCTTCATGTCAAACAAGGTCATGCGTTTCTCCCTCTCGGCTTTCTGGTTTGTCTCTCATCTTGTCGTCATCCTGAGGAGCCAAGCGACGCGTCTCGAAGGATGATTGAAAGTCATCTGTCAGGCGAGCTTGGTTGCGCTCGCCACTTCCGGTCCCGCCGGCTGATGCATAGCGGTATGTGAAGGATCGGCGATCCACGGCTGCTGGTTGACCATGGGAATTCGCCAACCGCTGTGCCCGTCGCTGCCGAGATGATCGAGCCGCGTGATCGAACAGTTGTCGATCGTAAAGGCCAGACCGCGCTCGGGCTGATTGCCGAGCGCGAGACCGAGCGCTGCCTTGATGGTACCGCCGTGGGCAACCGCAATGATGTCTTTGCCCGCATGTTCGGTATTGATGCGCGCGACACCGGCTTTGACGCGGTTGTACAGATCCATAAAGCTTTCGCCATTAGGCGATGGCTCATTGATCGGCGCAAACCAGTAGCTTCCGACGTTGATGGGTCGGCTTGCGAAAAACGCCGCGCGGTTCAGCCCCTGCCAATCGCCGAGGTGCTGTTCGTTGAAATCGGATTCATGCGGCATGGCGTCGGGTTTCGGAAAACCCGCCGCCCAGATTGCCGCTGCCGTCTGATGCGTCCGCTTCAGTTTGCTCGCCACCCAGACCGCATTGCGCGGCAGGATTTTTCCGACAGCATTGAAGACGACACGGTCGCTGCAGTCGCAGTCCATGTCCTTCTGGCCATAGATGTTGCCGCCGTCGTTGCGCACCGGCGCATGCCGCACCCACCACCACCGCGTCGCGACCACTCCTGTGGGAACGGAATGCTGCGCAACAAACGGCTTGTCGGAATTGGACATCGGCAGAGCCCTTCAATACTGTTTCACGCGGCTGTAAGTGAGATATAGCGTGATCGCAAGTCAACTTCGTGTCCAACCGATCGGGCGCGCTACGATCCGCTTTAAACATTGTATGAATTCCGCATGACGGCAAGCACGAGCCGTTGCGAAGATAAGGAGAGTTTTCATGGGCCGTCTCGAGGGCAAATCCGTCATCATCACTGGCGCCGGTAGCGGCATCGGACGAGCCGCCTCTTTGTTGTTCACCAGGGAAGGCGCGAAGCTCATCGCGGTGGACCGCACCGACGGCGTCAAGGAAACCGTGGATCAGGTGCGCAAGGCCGGCGGCACTGCGGAAGCTGTCATGGCCGATGCGGGTTCCGAGAAAGACGTGATGGCCTTCATCGACAAGACTCTGTCGGCCTACGGCAAACTCGACGCCATCTGGGCCAATGCCGGCATCAGCGGCGGCCTCGTGCCGCTTTCCGAACAGACGGTCGAACATTGGCAGGAAATTCTGCGCATCAATCTGATCGGCCCGTTCCTCGCGGTAAAATATGCGATGCCGCACATGATCAAGCAAAAATCCGGCGCGATCGTGCTGACAGCTTCGGTCGCGGGCCTGAAATCCGGCGCGTCGGGTCATCCCTATGCCGCCAGCAAGGCGGGTGTCATCAGCCTGGTGCAGACCACGGCCTACTCGCTGTCGGGCACCGGCGTTCGCATCAACGCGGTCTGTCCCGGCCTGATCGAGACCGGCATGACCAAGCCGATTTTCGACAACGCCAAACAGCGCGGCACCGACGGCAAGATCGGCCAGCTCAATCCGCTGAAGCGCCCCGGCCAGCCGCACGAGCTGGCGGCGATGGGACTGTTTCTCGCCAGCGACGACGCATCCTACGTCAACGGACAAGCCATTCCGGTCGATGGCGGT
>JBEPUM010000436.1:0-2477 GCA_041691515.1 Pseudomonadota bacterium
TGGGTCGAGGCATCGACCAGCGCGCGCTCGTCGTGCTGGCCGTGAATTTCCACCAAGGCCGTGCCGACTGCTTTGAGAGTCTGCACGCTGATCGCCTGATCGTTGATGAAGGCGCGGGTGCGGCCGTCGGCGAGTTGCACCCGGCGCAGGATCATCTCGCCCGAATCTTCAGACATAGAGCCATCAAGGCCGTTGTCGCGGAGGATGGCGGAGGCTGGATGTCGTTTCGGAATATCGAAGGTGGCAGTGACCTGCCCCTGCTCCGCGCCATGACGGACGAGGCCGGCGTCGCCGCGGCCGCCCAGCGCCAGCGCGAATGCATCGAGCAGAATGGATTTTCCCGCGCCGGTCTCGCCGGTCAGCACCGCCAGGCCGGAGGCGAACTCGATATCGAGCCGCTCGATCAGGACGATGTCGCGGATCGAAAGGCGCGCAAGCATGGGAAGCCGGTTCCTGCCAGTTCAGAGGTTCGCTAGTGGAGTGGATTTGACATTCGCTACCCACTTGGCCGGGAGTCGGCAGGGATGCAAATGTTAGAATCGGACCACTAGGGAGCGTGGCATAAACTTTAGCGAACTTCGGATCGGGAAACCAGACCGGCCCAGTGGGCTAACCAAGTCCCATCTTCTTGAACGCCTTGCTCATCCATGAGCCCTGATTCTCGGATGGCTCGACGCCGCCCGATTTCACAAGACGGTAAGAGTCCTGGTACCACTTGCTGTCAGGAAAGTTGTGACCAAGGATCGCGGCGGCGGTCTGCGCCTCGCTGACGATTCCGATGGCCATATAGGCCTCGGTGAGGCGCGCCAGCGCTTCCTCGACATGCCGCGTGGTCTGATAGCGGGTCACGACGGTCTTGAATCGGTTGATGGCGCCGGTGAAGTCGCGCTTTTCCATGTAATAGCGGCCGATCGCCATTTCCTTGCCCGCGAGCTGGTCGCGCGCACCTTCGAGCTTCTTCTTGGCCTCGGCGGCATATTCGGAGGTCGGATACTTGCGGATCACCTCGTCGAGCGAAGCCATCGCCTTTTCGGTGCGGGCCTGGTCGCGCGCGACGTCCGGGATCTGGTCGTAGTTCGAGGCGGCGATCAGATACTGCGCGTAGGCCGCATCCTGGCTGCCCGGATGCAGCGTGACATAGCGCGACGCCGAGCCGATGCAGGTGTCGTAGTCGCCGGCCTGATAGGAGGCATAGGCCGACATCAGCAGCGACTTCCGCGCCCACTCCGAGTAGGGATGCTCGCGATCGACCTCGTCGAATTTCTTGGTTGCCGCCTTGAGGTCGTGGTTGTTGTTCATCAGGAACAAGCCCTCGTTATAGAGCTTGTCGGCCGGCTGGTCCGAGAACGTGGTCTCGTCCTTCGCCATGAACTTGTCCCACAGCGCGCCCGTCCCGCAGCCGCTCAGGGTCGCCGCCAGAACGGTCAGACCAACCGCAAGCCGCAGCTTCCGGCCGAACCGATTGAGAGCGGCGCGATCCGTGAACGCGTGCAGTTCGAGCGCCATACGCTTTGCCAACATAAATGAAACCTGACGTCCGTGATGCGGTGCCTAATGCCTGCCCCATGCACAATCAGGGGCGCAACCAACCAAAACCCGTGGCGCGTTACCCTGCGACCGCGAGCCTGTTTTAGCTGAAAAAAGTCCGTTAACCAACCGAATACGCAGGCATTTCGCCGGGATTAAGGCGGACACCAGGTTCCTGCGGAACCGGTCACGGCAGCACGCATGGAGTACGGGAAAACCTGGGGATTCAGTATTTCCGGTCAGGAAACGTCGGGGCCGTAAGCGGCGACCATGCCACCCACCATGCCGCCAACCGTCTCGGTCTGGCTGCGTGGACGACGCACCGGCTGGCCTTCGACCACCCGCCAGGCGGTCCGATCGGCCATCAGGGCCGTAAGCACCGCGTGATTGAGCTTGTGGCCGCCGCGCACCGAGTGGAAAGCGCCGATCAGCGGCAGGCCTGCGAGCGCGAGGTCGCCGATCACATCGAGGACCTTGTGACGCGCACACTCGTCGGCGTAGCGCATGCCCTCGGCGTTCAACAGACGCTCTTCGTCGAACACCATGGAGTTTTCAAAGGATGCGCCGAGCGCGAAACCGGCGCTCCACAGCTTCGCGACATCGTTCATGCAACCGAAGGTGCGGGCACGGCTGACGTCGCGGCGGAAACTTTCGGGACTGAGGTCGAGTGCAAAATTCTGGCGGCCGATCACCGGATTGGCGAAATCGATCTCGACCTCGGCACGGAAGCCGCGCGCGTGCGGGCGAATCTCGCCGAAGGCGTCGCCCATCTTGACCTGCACCGGCTTCAACACCTGAATGAAGCGGCGCGTCGCGGACTGCTCGACAATGCCGGCCTGATCGATCGCGGCGACGAATGCGGCCGAGCTGCCGTCCATGATCGGCACTTCAGGCCCGTCGACTTCGATGGTGGCGTTATCGACGCCCATGCCGCGCAGCGCGGCGAGAAC
>JBEPUM010000437.1:0-2473 GCA_041691515.1 Pseudomonadota bacterium
GCCGCCCAGGTCAAGGAACAGTTCGACAAATACGGCGCAGGCCAGAAGCTCAATGTCGCGCTTTTGATCGGCGGCGTTTCGTTCGGCGACCAGGACCTCAAGCTGACGCGCGGCGTCGATGTGCTGATCGCCACCCCGGGCCGCCTGCTCGACCACACCGAACGCGGCGGCCTGCTGCTGACCGGCGTCGAGCTACTGGTCATCGACGAAGCCGACCGCATGCTGGATATGGGCTTCATTCCCGATATCGAACGCGTCTGCAAGCTGGTGCCGTTCACACGGCAGACCCTGTTCTTCACCGCGACGATGCCCACCGAAATCCGGCGCATCACCGATGCCTTCCTGCACAATCCAGAGAAGATCGAGGTTTCCAAGCCGGCAACCGCGGCGGTGACCGTGGCGCAGTCGCAAGTCAGTTGCGGCCGCGAACCGCACGAGAAGCGCGAAGTGCTGCGCCGCCTGCTGCGCGACGCCAAGGACCTCAAGAACGCGATCATCTTCTGCAACCGCAAACGCGATGTGGCGGTCGTCTATAAATCGCTCCAGAAGCATGGCTTCAGCGTCGGCGCCCTGCACGGCGATATGGACCAGTCCGCACGAACCGCCTCGCTCGATCAGTTCCGCAAGGGTGAACTGCCGCTGCTGGTCGCTTCCGACGTCGCCGCGCGCGGCCTCGACATTCCCGAAGTCAGCCACGTCTTCAATTTCGACGTACCGCATCATCCGGATGACTACGTACATCGCATCGGCCGCACCGGCCGCGCCGGCCGCTCGGGCGCTGCGATCTCGATCGTCTGCCCCTCCGATTTCAAGTCCATCGCAGCGATCGAGAAGCTGACTGGCCAGCCTATTCCGAAAGCCGAGTCCGGCGTTCCGGCGGGCGAGCATGCCGCACTGGATTCTGGCGTCGAAGAGCCGCGATCTGACCGGCCCGCGCGATCCCGCCACGCACGCGGCAAGGGCGATGAGCCCCGCGCACGCGATGGCAAGCACGAGGGCCGCAAACCGCGCCGCGAGCCACGGCGTTCCGGCGGCGACCGCCCAAGAAATGAGCCAAGGCACGAGGGAAGACACGAGGCAGCGCACGAGGCTCCGGCCGCCAACGCAGCCCCGTCGTCGGCTCCCCAGCCGCCCTCAATCGGACGTGCCCCCGCGCCGCAACCGCGCCGCGATACTGCTGCTTCCGAACCGGCTGACCATTCGCACCTGCCGGCGTTCCTGCTGCGCCCGATCCGCGCCCGCGTCTGAGCGTCAAAACCTTTTCGGCCACGTCAGGTTCGACCGACGGAACCCGTTTACCACGCGTAAACTCTCTGCAGTTAGCCTGCGCACAATACTGGCGGGTAACATTTCGCAGTTTGGGACAACGGTCTGTTTGGACCGTTGACGGGGACGCATAAGTGATTGGGCTGGATGAACATGAGCGCACAATGGCGTTCGCGGAGGTCGCGCTTGGCCAGATCAGGTCGTTGCGGCAAACTGCTATCCCGCGCAATTACGAGATTTGGTACGTCTACGCGACCGGCTACAATTCCTCCCTCAACAAGATCATCAACGAGACGCTGGCGCGCAACGGCAAGCTGACCGAAGCCGATCTCGAACAGATCTACGAAACCTACCTCTCCCAAATCCGCACCACCGATCGCATCGACAAGGTCGGCGCGCGCGTCATCAACGAGATCGACGATGTGATGGCCCTCATCACCGACGCGCTCGGCATGACGAGCAGTTTCGGCGACAACCTCAAGGGTGCAACGGAAAAACTCAGCGCGGCTGATAGCCGCGAGCAGGTCAAGGCGGTCGTCGAGACGCTGGTCAAATCCACCCGCGAGATGCAGGAAACCAACAAGGCTCTGGAAGACCGTCTGGTGATCTCAAAAATCGAGATCAACAACCTTCAGCAGAGCCTCGAGGCGATCCGGGCCGAGAGCCTGACCGATCCGCTGACCGGCCTCGGCAATCGGAAATACTTTGATCGTGCCGTCGAGGATGCCGTCGCGCTGGCGGTCAAGGAAGGCGGACCGTTGTCGCTTCTGATGTTCGACATCGACCACTTCAAGTCGTTCAACGACAACTATGGCCATCTCACCGGCGACCAGGTGCTGCGTCTGGTGGCGATGTCGCTGCGGCAGACCATCAAGGGCCAGGACATCACCGCACGCTACGGCGGCGAGGAATTCGCGGTCGTGCTGCCCAACACCGCCATGCGCCAGGCGCTGACGGTTGCCGATCATATCCGCCGCGCCGTCATGGCCAAGGAATTGAAGAAGAAGTCGACCGGTGAAATCCTCGGCCGCGTCACCATTTCGGTCGGCGTCTCGATCCTGCGGCCGGGCGACGACACGGATTCGCTGATCGAGCGCGCGGATGCCTGCCTCTATGCCGCCAAACGCAGCGGTCGTAACCGCGTGATCTGCGAAGCCGATCCGGAATATTCCGCCGACGTCCAGATTCAGGTGGCCTGACGCTTCCG
>JBEPUM010000438.1:0-2461 GCA_041691515.1 Pseudomonadota bacterium
CCGTGTCCTCGTAGTAGACGCGGATCTGCATGTGATGCTTGCCGTCGCGGATCGCGCCGTCGAGATGGTCCGTTTGCACGGGCGGGTTCATTCTTCCTCGCCTCCGCCGAACAGCCCGAACTGGGACGCATCGCGCGTAGGCTCGGCAAGGCCGAGATGCTTGAACGCATGGGAGGTGAGCAGCCGCCCGCGCGGGGTGCGCTGCAGATAGCCGCACTGAATCAAAAACGGTTCGATAATGTCCTCGATGGCATCGCGCGGCTCCGACAGCGCCGCCGCCATGGTTTCCACGCCGACCGGGCCGCCGCCATAGTTCATCGCAATCGTGGTCAGATAGCGCCGGTCCATCGCATCGAGTCCGGCGGCGTCGACTTCCAGCGCACTCAAGGCATGGTCGGCGATCTTGCGATCGATCGACGTCGCATCCGCCGCCGACGCGAAGTCGCGCACCCGCCGCAACAGCCGTCCCGCGATACGCGGCGTGCCGCGCGCGCGTCGCGCGATCTCGTTGGCGCCGTCCGGCGTCATCCCGACATTGAGCACGCGTGCGCCGCGCGTCACGATCTTTTCCAGTTCGTCCTCGGTGTAGAAATTCAGCCGCACGGGAATCCCGAAACGGTCGCGCAACGGATTGGTCAGCAGCCCTGCGCGCGTCGTCGCGCCGACCAGCGTGAATTTTGCCAGCTCGATCTTCACCGAACGCGCCGCCGGCCCTTCGCCGATGATGAGATCGAGCTGAAAATCCTCCATCGCCGGATAGAGCACTTCTTCCACCGCCGGCGACAGACGGTGAATCTCGTCGATGAACAGCACGTCGCGCTCTTCGAGATTGGTCAGCAGCGCCGCGAGGTCGCCGGCCTTGGCGATCACCGGCCCGGACG
The DNA here is from genome assembly GCA_041691515.1 of Pseudomonadota bacterium. Lineage (GTDB taxonomy): Bacteria > Pseudomonadota > Alphaproteobacteria > Rhizobiales > Xanthobacteraceae > Nitrobacter. The sequence goes on from JBEPUM010000438.1 coordinate 882, forward strand.
TTGCGCGAAATCCGACGCCGAGTTCGCGCGCAACAATCTGCGCTAGTGTTGTTTTACCCAATCCTGGAGGTCCGACAAACAGCACATGGTCGAGCGCCTCTTTTCGTTTACGTGCAGCGTCGATGAAGATTTGCAGATTGGCGCGCGCCTGTGCCTGGCCGACGAATTCGCTCAGCAGTTGCGGGCGCAGCGCGGTGTCGCCGACATCGTCGCTGCGGCGCTCAGGCGTGACGATGCGGGAGGCGTCGGTCATGCGTCGCCGATCCGATTGCTGCATGTCCCCTCTCCCGCTTGCGGGGGAGGGTTAGGGTGGGGGGTGAACCACAACCGCTGCGTTTGAAACTTACCCCCCTCTCCACCTCTCCCCCACAAGGGGGGAGAGAGCAGGCCGCCGTTTACGGCAACCACATCGTTCACTCGGACTATTTCGAATGACATCACTTCGCCAGTTCCTTCAAGCCCAGCCGGATCAGTTGCGCGGTCTCGGCGCCCTCACCCGCGCTGCGCGACGCGCTCGCGATGGCGGCGGCGGCCTGCGGCTGACCGTAGCCGAGATTGACCAGCGCGGAGATCGCATCTGTTACAGGTCGCGGCGCGCGCTGATCGTCGATCGCGCCAGACAGATGCACGAGCGCCGGATCGACATTCGCGAACGCCGGCGCCTTATCCTTCAATTCGGTGACGATGCGCTCCGCCACCTTCGGCCCGACGCCGGGCGTGCGCGCCACCGCGGCCTTGTCGCGCAGCGCGATCGCGTTGGCGAGTTCGGAGGGAGACAGCGTGCCGAGCACCGCCAACGCTACCCGCGCGCCGACGCCCTGCACGGTCTGCAACAGGCGGAACCATTCGCGCTCCATATCGCTGCGAAAACCGAACAGTTTGATCTGGTCCTCGCGCACATAGGTCTCGATCGACAGCACCGCCGCCTCGCCCGGCGACGGCAACGCTCGCAGCGTCCGCGTCGAACAATGCACCTGATAGCCGACGCCGCCGACGTCGAGGATCACGTAATCCTCGCCGTAGCTGTCAATGAGGCCTTTCAATTTGCCAATCATGCGGCGACCTGATGTCTCACGAAACCGTCATGGCCGGGCTTGTCCCGGCCATCCATGTCTCGCAGACTTGCAGCATGGCTGGCGGGTTTGTCTATATCCTGACCAATCGTCCAAACGGCATTCTCTATGTCGGGGTGACGAACGATCTTGTGCGTCGAGTTTTCGAACATCGATCCGGTTTCGTCGATGGCTTCACCAAAAAGCACGGTTTGTACCGGCTGGTCTATTTCGAACAGTTCGACGATATCCGCGACGCCATCCAGCGCGAGCACAATATCAAACACTGGCCACGCGCCTGGAAAGTGCGGAAGATCATCTTTGACAATCCAGACTGGATCGACCTCTACCCGACGATAACAGGATAAAGGCGTGGATGGCCGGGACAAGCCCGGCCATGACGACCGATATCGAAACTGGTCTGCCATCATCCGCCGACCACCTTCATCCGCAATGCGATGGCCGCGCTTTGGCGATGATGCGCGTGGGTGATGGCGATGGCGAGCGCGTCGGCGGCGTCGGCCGTCT
>JBEPUM010000439.1:0-2443 GCA_041691515.1 Pseudomonadota bacterium
ACCATCTTCAATCTGCTGGGGCCGCTGTCCAATCCCGCCGGTGTCAAACGGCAAATGGTCGGCGTGTTTTCACGGCAATGGGTGCAGCCGCTGGCGCAGGTGCTCAAGAACCTCGGTTCGGAGTCGGTGTGGGTCGTGCACGGCTCCGACGGTCTGGACGAGATCACCCTCACCGGCCCGACATTCGTGGCCGCGCTCGAGAACGGCGCCATCCGTTCCTTCGAGGTGACGCCGGACGAAGCCGGACTCGCGCGCGCCAATGGCGACGAACTGAAAGGCGGTGATGCCGACGCCAATGCGGCATCCCTGCGCGGCGTGCTCGAGGGCAAGTCCGGTGCGTATCGCGATGTCGCGCTGCTGAACGCGGCGGCGGCCCTGATCGTCGCAGGCAAGGCGAAGACGTTGAAGGACGGCGTCGCGCTCGGGACCAAATCGCTCGACAGTGGTGCGGCGATGGATCGCCTGAAGCATCTGGTTCTGGTCTCGAACGCCTGAGGAACGCCGTGGCCGACATCCTGACCAAGATCGAAGCCTACAAGCGCGAGGAGATAGCGAGCGCGAAGCGCGCGCGCCCCCTGAGCGAACTGACGTCCGCCGCCAAGATCGCGTCCGCACCCCGCGGTTTCGTCCGCGCGATTCAGAACAAGATCGGACGCGGCGACTATGCGCTGATCGCCGAGGTGAAGAAGGCCTCGCCCTCGAAGGGGCTGATCCGCGCGGACTTCGATCCGCCCGCGCTTGCCAAGGCTTATGAGGCCGGTGGCGCGGCCTGTCTCTCTGTTCTCACCGATACGCCGTCGTTCCAGGGCCATCTCGATTTCATGGTGGCCGCGCGTGCCGCTACGTCGCTTCCCGTTTTGCGCAAGGATTTCATGTTCGACACCTATCAGGTGGTCGAGGCCCGCGCGCATGGCGCGGATTGCATCCTGGTCATCATGGCCGCGCTCGACGATGCCGCCGCGGATGATATCGAGGCGGCGGCGCTCGATCTCGGCATGGACGTGCTGCTCGAAGTTCATGATCGCGCTGAACTCGATCGCGCGCTCGAACTCCGGTCGCCGATGATCGGCGTCAACAACCGCAACCTCCGTACCTTCGAAACCACACTCGCGACCAGCGAGGCGCTGGCGCCGCACATTCCCGGGGATCGCCTGATGGTCGGCGAAAGCGGCATCTTCGCGCCCGCCGACCTGGCGCGGCTTGAGCGGGTCGGCATGTCCACCTTCCTCGTCGGCGAAAGCCTGATGCGGCAGACTGATGTTACCGCCGCGACCCGCACGCTGCTCACGCGTGGCGACGCGCTCCGTGTCACGGGGACGCGATAGATCATGGCCCGCAAAAAGGACAAAACCGCCCTCACCCACATCGACGCCAAGGGCGAGGCGCGGATGGTCGACGTCTCGGCAAAACCGGCGACCGAACGCATCGCCATCGCTGAAGGTCAGGTCGTCATGACCAAGGCTACGCTTGCCATGATCGAGAGCGGCAATGCCAAAAAGGGCGACGTGCTCGGTACCGCGCGCATCGCAGGCATCATGGCGGCCAAGCGAACATCAGACCTGATCCCGCTTTGTCATCCGCTGGCGCTGTCGAAGGTCACACTGGACATCGAGACCGACAAAAAAATTCCCGGCTGCCGCGTCCGCGCCAGCGTCAAGACCACTGGCCCGACTGGCGTCGAGATGGAAGCCCTCACCGCGGTCTCGGTCGCCTGTCTCACAATCTACGACATGATCAAGGCCGTCGAGCGCGGCGTCCGCATCGAAGGCATTCATCTCGTCGAGAAAAAGGGCGGAAAATCCGGCCACTATCTCGTGACCGGGGACTGACCGGCCCAAGGTGCTGATCGCGCTACGCGCCGTCAGCCATGCGCATGCGGCTGATGCTCGGCTGCTTCCGGCTCTTCGTTGACGAGCCAAAGCTCCAGAGCGGCGAGAAAAGCGACGACAACTCCGACCGCAATGCTGAAATGCATCGCGCTCGAATGCGCAAAGCCGAGCAGCCAGGGCGACACGATCAGCCAGGCGCCAAGCAGCAGGTTGGCCCATTCTTCCCACTGGGTGAATGCTGCGAGCGCGCCAACGGAAATCAGCCCGATGGCCGCGCTGCTGATCCAGAAATCCATTTCCGTCGTGGTTTTCGTCAAAGACAGAAACCACGGTGCGGTGAACAGCACCAATGCCAGCACCAGATTGTAGATGTCGAGAACCGATTCACGTCGCCATTTGACTGTCATGCGTGCCTCCTTCGATTGTTCCCTTATTTTATTGTCGCGACTTTACGTATTCGCCGTCAATGTTCTTGCCGGTGTAATCGGTCATGAGCACGGTCGCGATCACGGTGACCACCGCGCAGAACGCGATATAGATCGCAATCGCCCACGGCGAATGATAGACGCCAAACAGGTACGTCGCGATCAGGGGCGCCGGTCCGCCGGCGATGA
>JBEPUM010000440.1:0-2422 GCA_041691515.1 Pseudomonadota bacterium
ATCGTGATCTGGACCTCGCCTCTGGTCGGACTGGTGCGGCTCAGCGACAAGTTCACCAGCGGCTCGTCCATCATGCCGCAGAAGCGCAATCCCGATGCCGCCGAACTGGTACGCGCCAAGACCGGCCGCGTTATTGGTGCGCTCACGGGGTTGCTGATCGTGATGAAGGGATTGCCGCTCGCGTATCAAAAGGACATGCAGGAAGACAAGCAGGGCGCCATGGAAGCGTTCGGCGCGCTCTCGCTTGCAGTGCGCGCCATGACCGGCATGGTCGCAGATCTCGCGCCCGACGAAGCCCGCATGAAAGCTGCCGCCGGCGACGGCTATGCCACTGCGACCGATCTTGCCGACTGGCTGGTACGGACGCTGAAAATGCCGTTCCGCGACGCCCATCATGTCACCGGCCGGATCGTGGCGGCGGCATCGAAAGACGGTGTGGCCTTGCATGACCTGCCGCTGAAGGCGATGCAGGCTGTGGAGCCGCGCATTACCGCCGACGCACTGGCCGTCCTGTCGGTGGACGCTTCGGTGAAAAGCCGGACCAGTTATGGCGGGACCGCGCCGAAAAACGTTCGCGCGCAAGCCAAGGCCTGGCTCAAGCGGCTGGAAAAAGAGCGAAAATTGGGCTGAGCGGAAAAATCGCTGGAATTTCCCGGTCCTCCGGGTCTCGCCATAACAGGGCATTCTTTGTATGGTGCCGCCGCATTGGGGATATCGCCGTGAATAGCACTTCAAGCCCGGTCTCCGTGAGATGGGCATTGGTTTTTCTGACCGCCGCGACGCTGGCGCTGGCCGGATGCGGGCGCAAGGGTGGTCTCGACCTCCCGCCGACCGCGTCGGAGCAATCGCGTGCCGCGGCGGCGGCGGATGATCAAGCCCGCGACAATGCGGCCAAGGGAAGCCTGTCCGATCCGTCCTACGGCATGAACCGCGATCCGGAAGCGGCGAAGGGGACGAAAAAGCCGTTCATTCTCGACCCGCTGCTCGACAGTCATTGAGGTGCTAGGCTTATGCGCCACTTTGATTATCGCAACGGCGTGCTGCACGCCGAGGGCGTGAACCTTTCGGCATTGGCCGATGCCGTCGGTACGCCGTTCTATTGCTATTCGACCGCGACACTCGAACGGCACTACCGCGTGTTTGCCGACGCCTTCGCCGATGTGAAGTCGCTGGTCTGTTACGCCATGAAGGCGAATTCCAACCAGTCGGTGCTGCGGACGCTCGCAAAGCTCGGCGCCGGCGCGGACGTCGTGTCCGGCGGCGAACTGAAGCGCGCGCTGGCCGCGGGCATTCCGGCCAGCAAGATTCTGTTTTCCGGTGTCGGTAAGACCGAAGCCGAGCTGCGCGCGGCGCTGGCTGCGGAGATCCTCTGCCTCAACGTGGAGTCCGAGCCGGAGCTTGATTTGCTGTCGAAGCTTGCGGTCGAGACGGGACGGACGGCGCGGATCTCGATCCGGGTCAATCCGGACGTCGATTCCGGATCGCACGCCAAGATTTCCACCGGCAAGTCCGAGAACAAGTTCGGCATTCCGCTGAAGCATGCGCGTGCTGTTTACGCGCGCGCGGCGAAGCTGCCGGGACTTCAAGTGACCGGCGTGGACGTTCATATCGGCAGCCAGATTACCGACCTGGGCCCGCTCGAGGCGGCGTTCCGGCTGCTCGCCGATTTCGTCACGACGCTGCGCGCCGATGGTCACACCATCTCGCATGTCGACTTCGGTGGCGGTCTGGGCATTCCCTATCACGCCGATCGCGAAGCGCCGCCGGTTCCCGCCGATTATGCCGCCATGGTCAAGCGTGTCTCTCACAATCTCGGCTGCACGCTGATGTTCGAGCCCGGCCGCATGATCGTCGGCAATGCCGGGATTCTCGTCAGCCGCGTTCTCTATGTGAAGCACGGCGATGCGAAGAACTTCGTGATCATCGATGCCGCGATGAACGATCTGATCCGCCCGACGCTCTACGAAGCGCACCACGACATCCTGCCCGTGCGTGAGGCAGCGGCTGGTGCGTCTGCTATCGTCGCCGATGTCGTAGGCCCCGTCTGCGAGACCGGCGATTATCTTGCGCTGGCGCGCACGATGCCGGAGCCGAAGGCCGGCGATCTTATCGCGATCATGACCGCGGGTGCGTACGGCGCCGTGCAATCCAGCACCTACAACACCCGCGCGCTGATTCCGGAGGTGCTGGTCAAGGGCGATCAGTACGCGGTGGTCCGTCCCCGCGTCGAGGTCGAGCAACTGATCGGGATGGATACGCCCGCGCCCTGGTTGTGAGTTCTTCCCTCCGTCCAACAGGGGGAGATGGAAAAAAATTCGCGCGCGCCTGAACATCATCGACCGCCGTACTCCCGTTGCATGCAGGCGTGCGTCATCGCGGCCCGCAAAAATCTTCGCGTGAGGGGTGGGTTCGACAGGCCTCC
>JBEPUM010000441.1:0-2390 GCA_041691515.1 Pseudomonadota bacterium
TGAACTACCAGTCGATCGGCTCCGGCGCCGGCATCAAGCAGATCCAGGCCAAGACCGTGACCTTCGGCGCCACCGACGCACCGCTGAAGCCCGAGCAGCTTGAGAAGGACGGCCTCGCACAATGGCCGATGATCATGGGCGCGATCGTTCCGGTCGTGAACCTCGAAGGCATCAAGGCCGGCGAGATGACGCTGGATGGCGAGACGCTGGCCAGCATCTTCCTCGGCAAGATCAGCAAGTGGGACGATCCGGCGATCAAGAAGCTCAATCCGAAGCTGAGCCTGCCTTCCTCCGCGATCACGATCGTGCATCGTGCGGATGGATCCGGCACCACCTTCAACTTCACCGACTATCTGTCGAAGGTCAGCGCTGACTGGAAATCGAAAGTCGGCACCGGCACCGCGGTTGAATGGCCGGTCGGCGTCGGCGCCAAGGGCAACGAGGGCGTGTCCGGCAATATCAGCCAGGCCAAGGGCTCGATCGGTTATGTCGAATATGCCTACGCCAAGCAGAACAAGCTGGCCTACACCGCGCTGATCAACAAGGCCGGCAAAACCGTTCAGCCGACCAGCGAGGCCTTCCAGGCGGCTGCATCGAATGCCGACTGGGTTCATGCGCCGGGCTATTACCTGATCCTAACCGACCAGCCGGGCGACAAGTCGTGGCCGATCGTCGCCTCGACCTTCATCCTGATGCACAAGGTGCCGACCGACAAAGCGGCGACCGCAGAAGCGCTGAAGTTTTTCGGCTACGCGTTCGACAAGGGCGGCAAGATGGCTGAAGAACTCGATTACGTGCCGATGCCCGCCAACGTGATCGATCTGATCCGGAAGACCTGGAGCGCCGACGTCAAGTCGATGTGATCCGGCTTGAGGGAAGAGGGTTCGCTCTCTTCCCTCTCGCCGCTGTACGGGTTCATTGAGTGACAGCCGGTACCGTTCAAGTATATGCATGGGTGATGGCGTGGCCGAGATAGCTGTTCAAGGTAACGTGATGGAAGCGGCCGGGCCCTACGATCGCGCCAAGGCACTGAGCGCGTTCAAGCTGGGCGACCTCACTTTCTACTGGATCACGCGCCTCAGCGCGATTTCGGTTCTTCTGATTCTCGGCGGCATCATCATCTCCCTGATCATCGGCGCGTGGCCGGCGATGAAGGAATACGGTTTCGCCTTCCTGTGGACCCAGCGCTGGGCGCCCTCGGCCGATCCGCCGGTTCTCGGCGCCGTCGGTCCGATTTACGGCACGCTGATCACCTCATTCATTGCGATGGCGATTGCCATCCCGGTCGGGCTCGGCATCGCCATCTTCCTGACCGAGTTGTGTCCGCAGTGGCTGCGCCGGCCGATCGGCATTGCCATCGAACTGCTCGCGGGAATTCCCTCCATCATCTACGGCATGTGGGGTTTCTTCGTGCTCGGGCCGTTTCTCGCCGATACGTTTCAGCCCTTCATGATCCGCGTGTTCGAAGGCGTGCCGGTGCTGGGCACGATCTTCGCCGGGCCACCGTCCTATCTCAGTCTGTTCAACGCCTCGCTGGTTCTTGCGATCATGGTGCTGCCGTTCATCACCGCGATTTCGGTCGATGTGTTCAAGACCGTGCCGCCGGTCCTTAAAGAGGCCGCCTATGGCGTGGGCTGCACGACATGGGAAGTGGTCCGTAGTGTCGTCATTCCCTATACCCGTGTCGGCGTGATCGGTGGCGTCATGCTGGCGCTTGGCCGCGCGCTCGGCGAAACCATGGCGGTGACCTTCATCATCGGCAATGCGTTTCGTATCTCTGGCTCGATCTTCGCGCCGGGCACGACGATCTCGGCGGCGATCGCCAGTGAATTCGCCGAGAGTGACGGCCTGCATCAGTCCGGCCTGATTCTGCTGGGCTTGCTGTTGTTCGTGTTGACGTTCTTCGTGCTTGCCGCCGCGCGGTTGATGCTGCTGCGGCTCGAGAAGAAGGCGGGGGCCTAAATTATGAACCCGATTTATAAAGCGCGTCGCCGCAACGATGTCGTTGTCCGCTTTCTCTGCCTTGCTGCGGCGATCTTCGGTGTCACCTGGCTGGCGCTGATCCTGTTCACGCTGTTCTACAACGGTCTGGCCGGCATCAGCGTCCAGATCTTCACCGAGAATACGCCGCCGCCCGGCGCGAACACAGGCGGTCTGCTCAATGCCATCGTCGGGTCGGTCATCATGACGGTGCTCGGGGTCGGCATCGGCGCGCCGCTCGGCATGTTCGCGGGCACCTATCTCGCCGAATACGGCAAGCACGACCGGCTGACTTCGGTGATCCGGTTCATCAACGACATCCTGCTCAGCGCGCCCTCGATCATCATCGGCCTGTTCATCTATGGCGCGGTGGTGGTGCCGATGAAGGGCTTTTCGGCCATCGCGGGCGC
>JBEPUM010000442.1:0-2386 GCA_041691515.1 Pseudomonadota bacterium
GCCAAGCCTCTGATCCCCGCACACTTTCTGGACAGGGCGGCCACCCCCGTCTAAAAGCGGGCGCTGGGCAAATCCTCCCTTTTTGAGGCTTCACGCCGTGTGGGCGTAATGGAACGAATATGAGCGGCGTTAACGAGATCAGGTCGGCGTTTCTGAACTACTTCGCGGCGAACGGGCATGAAATCCTGCCGTCGTCGCCGCTGGTTCCGCGCAACGACCCGACCCTGATGTTCACCAACGCCGGCATGGTGCAGTTCAAGAATGTCTTTACCGGGGTGGAGAAGCGGCCGTACCAGCGCGCCACGACATCGCAGAAATGTGTCCGCGCCGGCGGCAAGCACAACGACCTCGACAACGTCGGCTACACCGCGCGTCATCACACTTTCTTCGAGATGCTCGGCAACTTCTCGTTTGGCGACTACTTCAAGGACCGCGCCATCGAGCTCGCCTGGAATCTCGTGACGAAGGAATTCGGCCTGTCGAAGGACAAGCTCACCGCCACCGTCTATATCGACGACGACGAGGCGTTCGGCCTCTGGAAGAAGATCGCAGGCTTGCCGGACTCGCGGATCATCCGCATCGCAGGCGCGGATAATTTCTGGCAGATGGGCGACACCGGGCCGTGCGGCCCGTGCTCGGAAATCTTCTACGATCACGGCGACAAGATTCCGGGCGGGCCTCCGGGTTCGGCGGACGAGGACGGCGACCGTTTCATCGAGATCTGGAATCTCGTGTTCATGCAGTACGAGCAGTTGCCGGACGGCAGCCGCCTCAGCCTGCCGAAACCGTCGATCGATACCGGCGCGGGACTCGAGCGCGTCGCGGCCGTGCTGCAGGGCAAGCACGACAACTACGACATCGACCTGTTCGTCGCGCTGATCCGCGCCGCGGCCGATCTGACCGGCGCGAACCCGCAGGGACCAATGAAGGCGTCGCTGCGCGTGATCGCCGATCATTTGCGCGCGTCGTCATTCCTGATCGCCGACGGCGTGCTGCCCTCGAACGAAGGCCGCGGCTACGTGCTGCGCCGGATCATGCGTCGCGCGATGCGACACGCGCAGCTGCTCGGCGCCAAGGAGCCGCTGATGTGGCGGCTGGTCGCGACACTGGTGCGCGAGATGGGCGAGGCCTATCCGGAATTGCAGCGTGCACGGCCGTTGATCGAGGAAACGCTGCGACTCGAGGAGACGCGCTTCGGCAAGACGCTGGATCGCGGACTGTCCATTCTCGAGGAAAAGAGCGGCACCCTGAAGAAGGGCGACATGTTCGACGGCGAGACCGCGTTCACGCTGTACGACACCTATGGCTTTCCGCTCGACCTTACCCAGGATGCGCTGCGCAACCGCGGCATTTCCGTCGATATCGCGTCCTTCACCGATGCAATGGAAAAGCAGAAGGCCAAGGCGCGCGCCTCATGGTCCGGCTCCGGCGAAGCCGCGACCGAGACGATCTGGTTTCCGCTGCGCGAAAAACTCGGCGCCACGGAATTTCTCGGCTACGAAACCGAGAGTGCCGAAGGCGTGGTGGCCGCACTGGTCAAGGACGGCAAGGAGATCGACAGCCTCAAGGTAGGCGAGAGTGGCGCCGTCGTTCTCAATCAGACGCCGTTCTACGGCGAGTCCGGCGGGCAGGTCGGCGACCTCGGCGTTCTCACCGCCGACGGCATACGCTTCCGCGTCACCGACACCCAGAAGAAGGCGGGCGATCTGTTCGTGCATCTCGGCACCGTCGAGCAGGGTACCTTGAAGCCCGGCGCCGCGCTGCTGCTTCAGGTCGATCACGGCAGGCGCAGCGCGATTCGCGCCAATCACTCCGCGACGCATCTGTTGCATGAGGCGCTACGGCTGGTGCTCGGCGATCACATCGCGCAGCGCGGCTCGATGGTTGCACCGGAGCGGCTGCGGTTCGATTTCGTGCACAACAAGCCGATCAGCGCCGATGAGCTGCGGCGGATCGAGGATATCGCCAACGACGTCGTGCTCGAGAACGGCGAGGTGACGACGCGCCTGATGGGGGTGGACGACGCCCGCAACTCAGGCGCGCGCGCGTTGTTCGGCGAAAAATACGGCGACGAGGTTCGCGTGGTGTCGATGGGCAATGCGGGTCGCGGCAAGAGCGCGCACGAGAAAAGCAATGCGCTTGGCTGGTCGGTCGAACTGTGCGGCGGCACGCACGTGCGGCGCACCGGCGACATCGGCATGATCTCGGTAACCGGCGAAAGCGCGGTCGCCTCCGGCGTGCGCCGAATCGAGGCGCTGACCGGGCATCATGCGCGTCATCATGCCAACGACACCATTCAACTGGCAAAAGCCGCCGCCAACGAGCTGCGCACCACGCTCGATGACATGCCTTCGCGGATCGCGTCGCTGATGGACGAGCGCAAGAA
>JBEPUM010000443.1:0-2366 GCA_041691515.1 Pseudomonadota bacterium
GGCAAGTTCGGCGCCTTCCTGCTGCTGCGGCCGTTCCCCGGCCGCAAGATCGTACGCGCGCTGATCATTCTGCCGTTCGCGGTGCCGGTGGCGCTGGCCACCATTGCCTGGCGATGGCTGTTCGATTCGCTCTACAGCGTGTTTAACTGGACCTTGATTGCGCTTCACATCATGGATCGTGCCGACGTGCCGAACTGGCTTGGCACTCCATGGCTCGCGATGCTTTGCGTCGTCATCATCAATGCCTGGCGTTTCTTTCCGTTCGCCATTGTGATCTTTCTCGCCGGCCTCACCTCGGTTCCGCAGGACGTGATCGATGCAGCAACCGTCGACGGCGCCGGATTCTGGCGGCGCAACTATCAGATTATCCTGCCGATGATCCTGCCGATTGTGGCGATCGGGCTGATCTTCGGCATCGTGTTCACGTTTACCGATCTTTCCATTGTCTTTCTGCTGACGCAGGGCGGGCCGGTCGGCGCAACTTCGGTACTGGGCTTTGCCGGCTTCCAAACCGGCATCGTCTCCGGCGACGTGTCGCATGGCGCTGCCATATCGCTGTTCATGCTACCGGTGTTGCTGGTGGTCGTTGTCCTCATGTTGCGCTTCATCCGCCGCCGGGAGATCTGACATGCCGCGTACGCTTAGAAAGATTCTCGGCGAGACGTCGTTCTTCGTTGGTGTCGCGTTTTTCACCATCCTGGCTGCGTTTCCGTTCTATTGGATGCTGATTACGGCATTCAAGCCGAATAGCGACCTCTACAACGTCACGAACAACCCGTTCTTCTTCAACGAATGGCCGACGCTCGAACACATCAAATACCTGTTTGAAGAAACGCTGTTTGCGCGCTGGCTGTGGAATTCGCTCATCATCGGCGTTTGCGTCACCCTGATCACGCTCGTGACATCTGTCCCGGCCGGCTACGCCCTGGCGCGAATGAAGAGCCGCAAAGGCGAGGCGCTGGGAATCGCGGTCTTCCTGACCTATCTGGTGCCGCCGACGTTGCTGTTCCTGCCGTTGTCCCGGATCATCGCCGAGCTCGGGCTGCAAAATTCGATGTGGTCGCTGGTGCTGGTCTATCCGACTTTCACCATTCCATTCTGCTCCTGGCTCTTGATGGGATTTTTCAAGGCGCTTCCGGTCGAGATCGAGGAGGCGGCGATCGTCGACGGTTGCAGCTTGTTCGGCGCCTTCTTCAAGATGGCGATTCCGCTGTCGGTACCGGCGATCCTGACGGTGGTGATCTTCACTTTCACCCTGACGTTGCAGGAATTCGTCTACGCGCTGACCTTCGTGTCTTCGTCGGACCAAAAGCCGATCACTCTCGGTGTCACGACCGACCTGGTTCGCGGCGATGTGTTCTTCTGGGGCGAACTGATGGCCGGTGCGTTGATCGCCGCCGTCCCGGTGGCGATCGCTTACAACCTGTTCCTCGACCGCTTTATCGCGGGCATCACCGGCGGCGCGGTCAAATAAGCGGATATGCAGCGCTCGCGGGCGCTCAGGCCTGCGCGGCGGCGGCAGCCTTGCGGCGCAGCGCGCGCATTTCCTCGAAACGCGCGGTGACATCGCGCAGCACCGATACCATGCCGGTCATGCCGCCATCGGCATCCTTCAGCGGCACGATGGTGAATTCGAGCGAGATGCGCCGGCCATCCTTGTGCAGCGCAGGAACGGCGAGAATATCGCCGCCGCTGTAGCGGCTCTGGCCCGTCTTCATCACCTCGCGATATCCGGTCCAGTGCCGCGCGCGCTGATTTTCCGGGATGATCAGATCGAGCGACTGGCCTGTCGCCTCACTCGCAGTGAAGCCGAATATCCTGACCGCGCCAGGATTCCAGAACGTGATTGCGCCTTCGCGGTCGGTGGCGATCACCGCATCGGCGGTGGATTGTAGCAATGCTGCGGCAAGCGGAGATATGTCCATCGTTTAGCCCGCCCGCGCCGTGGATTTGCGATATTGCAGATGCACCGCGCACTGGCATCCCGGCGGATGGTTGGCGATTTCAGCGGATGCGTCGTTGGCCGGCGCAGGCACCGCCGCTGCAGCGGGCGTCCGCGTTGCGCCGGCTTTTACGGAAATATCCTGGCCGGGAATGTAGTTGAGGATGGGAGACAGCCAGCGCTCGATCTCGTCGATCGTCATGTTCTTGCGCGCGGCATAGTCCTCGACCTGATCGCGCTCGATCTTGCCGACGCCGAAATAGTAGCTCTCGGGATGGCTGTAATACATGCCGGATACCGAAGAGCCCGGCCACATCGCAAAGCTTTCGGTCAGTTTGACGCCGGCATTCTTTTCCGCGTCGAGCAGCCGGAACAGCGTCGCCTTCTCGGTGTGATCGGGCTGCGCGGGATAGCCGGGCGCGGG
>JBEPUM010000444.1:0-2363 GCA_041691515.1 Pseudomonadota bacterium
CCGTTCTGGGATGCGGCCAAGCAGGGCAAGTTTTTGATCAAGCGCTGCACCGCCTGCGGCGAGCCGCATTATTTTCCGCGCGCGATCTGCCCGTTCTGCTTCTCCGACAAGACAGCGTGGGAAGAAAGCTCGGGCGAGGGCGAGATCTACACCTTCAGCCTGATGCGCAAGTCCGCCACCGGGCCATATGCGATCGCCTATGTCACCTTGAAGGAAGGCCCGTCGCTGCAGACCAACATCGTCGATTGCGACATGGACAAATTGAAAATCGGCCAGAAGGTGAAAGTGGTGTGGAAGCCGACCGACGGCGCGCCGCTGCCATTCTTCACGCCGGTGTAGCGGTTTTACCTCTCCCCGCTTGCGGGGAGAGGTCTGCGAACGAAGTGAGCCGGGTGAGGGGGCCTTTCAGTCATTCTGAGGTGCTTGCCCCTCACCCCGACCCTCTCCCCGCAGGCGGGGAGAGGGAGAAGAAATTGACCGGAGGAAATCCCACATGTCCGCGCGCTACGACGAACTGATGGCCATGAAGAGCCTTGGCCAGAAATACGCCTATACCGATCGCGACGTGATGCTTTACGCCTACGGTATCGGCCTCGGCGCCGATCCCATGGACGAGAAAGAGCTCACATTCGTCAACGAGGCGACCTACACGCCGCGCGACGTGAAGGTCGTGCCGACGTTTGCATCGGTGGCGGCGTGGGGTTCGGGCCCCGGTGACATGAAGCTCAACCGGCTTCTGGTCGTCGATGGTGAGCGCGATATCACGTTCCACAAGCCGCTGCCGGTGGCGGCCAACATCACCGCTGACTCCAGCGTGCTCGGGGTGTTCGACAAGGGCAAGGACAAGGGCCTCGTGGTCCGGCACCAGACCGTGCTCAAGGATGAGAAGGGCGAGAAGCTGGCGACGCTGGTGGCGTCACGCTTTGCACGCGGCGACGGCGGCATTGGCGGTCCGTCGGAAGGCCAGCCCGAGCCGCACACCGTGCCGAAGCGCGCGCCGGATCGCTCGGTGGACATTTCCACGCGTCCGGATCAGGCGCTGATCTACCGCCTTTGCGGCGACCGCAATCCGCTGCACAGCGATCCCGAATTTGCGCAGCGTGCAAAATTTCCCCGTCCGATCCTGCACGGCATGTGCACCTACGGCATCACCTGCCGCGGCGTGCTGCAAACCTATGCGGACTACGACGCTTCCGCGTTCAGGCAACATGTCGCGCGGTTCTCCTCGCCGGTCTATCCCGGCGAGACCGTAACGATGGATCTGTGGAAGGACGGCAACGTGATTTCGTTCGAGGCCAAGGTGAAGTCGCGCGACGTCACGGTGATCAAGAGCGGCAAGACGGTGTTGGGGTAAATACCAGCAAAGCGGTCATGGCCGTGCTTGTCACGGCCATCCACGTCTTTCCTTAACTCGACAGGAAGAAGACGTGGATGCCCGGCAAAAGGCCGGGCATGACGACGCGAATGATGACTAAGGAGAACACCCATGGGACTGCTCGACGGCAAGGTTGCAATCATCACCGGCGCGGGCGGCGGGCTCGGCGAGGCCTATGCAAAGCTGTTCGCGCGCGAAGGTGCGTCGGTGGTCGTCAACGATCTCGGTGGGCCGCGCGATGGCTCAGGCTCCGACAAATCCATGGCGCAAACGGTCGTCGATGCCATCAAGGCTGAGGGCGGCAAGGCCGCCGCCAACGGCTCCGACATCTCGACCATGGCGGGCGGACAGGCGGTGTTCGATGACGCCATCACAAATTTCGGCCGTGCCGATATTCTGGTGAACAATGCCGGGATTTTGCTCGACGAGACTTTCGCCAAGGCCAAGGAAGCCAACTGGGACAAGGTCATCAAGGTGCATCTGAAAGGCACCTTCTGCGTGACGCAGCCGGTGTTCAAGTGGATGCGCGAGAACGGCGGCGGCGTCATCGTCAACACGGCTTCGACCTCGGGCCTGATCGGCAATTTCGGCCAGACCAACTATGGTGCGGCCAAGGGCGGCATCTGGGGCCTGTCCAATGTGCTGGCGATCGAAGGCCGCAAGTACAACATCCGGATCTGGACGCTGGCGCCGGGCGCGCTGACCCGCATGACCGCGGATCTGCCGCGCTACAAGGAGAACCCCGGCGCGGCATTGGGCCCGGACGGAATCGCGCCGGCCGTGCTATATATGGTCTCGGACCTGTCGGGCGATCAGACCGGCAAGGTGCTCGGCGTCTCCGGCCCGCGCGGCGTCCGCGAGATGCGGATGATGGAAATGGAAGGCTGGAAACCGTCGTTTGCCGGCTGGAAGGCCCAGGATATTGTTGCCAACGCCAAGGACATCTTCTTTAACGAAGAGGACATCAAGAAGGGCGCGCGAAGGTTCT
>JBEPUM010000445.1:0-2357 GCA_041691515.1 Pseudomonadota bacterium
ATCAGCTCTTCAGCAGCGGCTTGATCTTCTTGTCGAATTCCTCGAACGAGGTTTCGCCCGTGACCTTTTCGCCGTTGATAAAGAAGGTCGGCGTTGAATTCACCTTCAAAATCTCGTTGGCGTACTTCTGGTCGGCGGCGATCTTGTCGAGCAGGGCCTGGTCTTTCAGGCAGGCTTCGACCGTCTGTCCGCTGAGGCCGGCCTGCTTGCCGATCAGCTTCAGCGCTTCGGTTGTCTTCGGACCCGCCCAGTCCTCCTGCGACTTGAACAGCATGTCGATCACGGCGAAATATTTCCCAGCGTCATCCTTGGCGATGCAGCGCGCCAGCATCGAGCCGGCCGCAGCCTTGATGTCGAGCGGGAATTCGCGGAACACGTAGCGGACCTTGTTGGTGTCGATATATGCCGCCTTGATTTTCGGGAACACCTCTTCGGCGAAACGGGCGCAGTGCGGGCAGGTCATCGACGCATATTCGGTGATGGTGACGGCTGCATCCTTGGGGCCGAGCGCCATGTCGGGCAGCGAGACCGGCTTGGCGACGTCAGCCGCCGTTGCGGTCGCTGCGCTTTGGGCCATGGCCGCGTCGATCAGGCGCCAGGGCGAGAGGCCTGCTACGGCGGCGAGCCCGGTGAAGGTGAGGGCGGCGTTGAAGGCGCGGCGCGTGATGATCAAGGGTCTGCTCCCAAAACGGCGCGGCAGCGCCTTTCAATGAAAAATGTCTCTGTCGCTAACTTGAAACGACAATTGTGGCAATGGCGCGCTGTCGGCGCCCGGTGTCACGGAAGCGTCAATTTCGCTTGATCGAGGCGCCCAGACGCGCCAGCGCGTTCCGCAGATCATCGTCCTCGATTGCTCTCATCGTCTCTGCGAGTTTGGCGACATCGGCTGCCGCGGGCGGCTTGGCAGGTTTCCGTGATTTTTTGCGCGATAACGGCGCCTGCCGCAATGCCAGCCGGCCGACCGCGCTCCAGCCGAAGAAGCGGTTAACCCGCTGCAGGATCACATCGGAAGCATGCTGGATTTCCAGCGCCACCGGCCCCTCGACCCGGAGCACCAGCGTGGCCGGTTCCTGTGGCTGGCCGTCGACGGGGCGCGGCCACTGGATTTTCATTGGCTCGGAATGCGCGGCGACTTCGGGCCCGGCGATTTCGGCCCAGCGCGTTACTAATTCCCGCGACGCAAATCCCTGTTTGGCATAGGCGTCGGTGAAGACGTCGCGCAGCAGGACGGAGAGCGGTTTTGCGGAAATGGGGCCGGGCTTGCCGAAGGGGCGAGGCTTGTTCATGGGCCAATGCTTTTGCATAGATAAGTTCATGACCTTAGCAGCCGCTGCCATCAAGCGAAAGAAAGTCCGGGCCGGGAAGCCTGCGGAACCGGCGTCAGATCGCGCCGCGCTGTTGCTCGCCTGGTACGATCGGCATCGCCGCCGCCTGCCGTGGCGCGCGCTGCCCGGCGAGGGCGCCGATCCATATCGGGTCTGGCTGTCCGAGATCATGCTGCAGCAGACCGGCGTCAAATGGGTGGCTCCGTATTTCGAGAAATTCGTCGCGCGCTGGCCTGATGTCGCCGCGATGGGCCGCGCGTCACTCGACGATGTCCTGCGCATGTGGGCCGGGCTTGGCTACTACTCGCGCGCGCGCAATCTGCATGCCTGTGCGGTTGCGGTGCTGCGCGATCACGGCGGCGCGTTTCCAGATACGGAAGAGGGCCTCCGCGCTTTGCCGGGTGTCGGGCCTTACACCGCGGCGGCAATAGCCGCGATCGCGTTCAGCCGCCGCACCATGCCGGTCGACGGCAACATCGAACGGGTTGTGTCGCGCCTGTTCGCGGTGGAAGAGACGCTGCCGAAGGCCAAGCCGCGCATCCAGCAACTCGCGGCGACGCTGCTCGGCGCGAGTCGCGCTGGCGATTCCGCGCAGGCGCTGATGGATCTGGGATCGACGATCTGCACGCCGAAGAAGCCGGCCTGCGCGCTCTGTCCACTCAATGACGGCTGTGCCGCGTTAGCGCGCGGCGATCAGGAAACCTTTCCGCGCAAGGCGCCGAAGAAGACTGGCGCGTTGCGGCGCGGCGCGGCGTTCGTAGTAACGCGTGACAGCGAGTTGCTGGTTCGCACCCGAGCCGAGAAAGGCCTGCTTGGCGGCATGACCGAAGTGCCGACGTCGGATTGGCTCGCGGGTCAGGACGACAAGGTCGCATTGACGCAGGCGCCGCTGCTGAAAGCCGTTTCGCGTTGGCATCGCAAGCTCGGCGTGGTCAACCACGTCTTCACGCATTTCCCGCTCGAGCTTGTGGTTTACACCGCGACCGTTCCTCAGCGCGCCCGCGCGCCAGAAGGCATGCGCTGGGTGCCGAT
>JBEPUM010000446.1:0-2354 GCA_041691515.1 Pseudomonadota bacterium
CGGCGTGGGAGCTGGTTTAAGCGCTAGAAGGGCAGCAGCACGTCCATGACCTGTTGACCGTAGCGCGGTTGCTGGACATCGCTGATCTGGCCGCGGCCGCCGTAGGAAATGCGGGCCTGCGCGATCTTGCTGGAGTCGATGGTGTTGTCGCTCTGGATATCCTCCGGCCGCACGATGCCGGCGACGATCAATTCGCGGATTTCCAGGTTGACGCGGATTTCCTGCTTGCCCTCGACCACGAGATTGCCGTTCGGCAGCACCTGGGTGATGACCGCGGCGACGCTGGTCTGCAGGTTTTCCTGCCGCTGCACCGATCCCTTGCCGTCGCTCGACGAGGTGGAGTCGGCGGTCAGCAGCCGGCCGGGCAGCACCTTCTGCGCGCTCGCGCCCAAAAGTTTGGAGCCGGCGAAATCGGTGATCCCCGAATCTTCCTTGTTGGTGCGGCTGCGCTGGGTCTCGTTGGCGATGTTGGCCTTGTCGGTGAAGTTCACGGTGACGGTCAAGAGATCGCCGACGCGCGCGGCGCGCTGATCCTTGAAGAACGCACGCGAGCCGTTTCGCCACAACGAGTTGGCGTTGTAGGACGCCATCTCCGGTTTCGGCATTGGCATCTGCACCGGCTTGTAGCCGGGTTGCGTGGTCGGATTGTCGATCGCGGTCAGCTTCGGCGACTCTCCGATTTGCGAGAGCCGATTGATCGACGAACAACCGCTGGCGAGACCGGCCGCAGCCAGCAACGTGCCGGTCAGAACGAGGCGATTGATCCTGGTGGACTTCAACATTTACGTTACTCGGTTTTTAGAGATACAGGCGCGCGGTCGTTGGTCGGGATCGTGGCGGAGTTGTTCATGACCGGAGCTTCGGCAACCTGCGCGGCGCTCGCGATCTGGCGCGGGACGACCGGAGAGACCGGAGTGACGGCCACCTGACCGCGTCCGACGACCACGCCGGATACGGTTCGCTTCGATTGCAGGTTGAGGACGGCGACGACGTCGCCTTCAGTACCGGCTTCGGCCGCTTTGCCGCGCACGGTGATGTAGATTCCCGCGGTCTGGTAGACCAGGGTGACGGCCTGGTCGCGTTGCACCAAATCCGGTTTGGTCAGATCGGTGGTGTGCAACGGCTGACCGGCGCGCAATTGCCGCCGCGTCTGCATTCCGATGACGCGGTCGCGGCCGGCGGCATCATTCCCGACCTCGGCTTTCGGACGGCGCTCCATCACGACATCGGAGAATTTGAGCAGCGTATTGCGGTCGACGTCGCGTGCGAGGACAGCGGCTTCGACGGTCTCGATGGCGGTGCCGGTAAAGCGCAGGCGTGCGGGCTGGGCGCCGGAATCGTTGCCGACTTCGAGCGTGACGTCGAAACGGTTGCTGCGAGGATCGAATCGGGTTGCGACCGGGTTGATGGCGCCGTTGTTCGCGGCATCGAGCCGTACCGTCCGCAGGTCATTGTCGAATGTCAGCGACAGGTTGCTGGCGTCGCCCAGTCCGTTGCGATGCTCGAGCGCGACGGCAACCTGAAGTTCGATGTCGTCGGCTTCGAGGGTACGCGCCAGTCGTGTCACCGCGATCTTGCTGATGCCCTTGGTATCGACGCCGATCACCTGATGCGCGCGAAGGGCGTTGAGCACCTGGATGGCCGGCAATATTCCGGTGGTGCCGGGATCGGGTGCCCGATAGATCGCGATCTGCGCGGCACTTCCGGCGTTGTCGATGACGTCGCCGATCCGCACCACGTCGCTTGAGACATTGATGTTGGCGCGCAAGACCGGAACCGGAATTGCGTTCGTGGCCTGGACGATGTCCGGCAGGGCTGCACTTGATCCGGCGGCGTCGTTCGCGGCCTGCGCCGGAGCCGAAACCGCAAGGAGCGCGGCTGCGATGAGAAATGAGCGGAAGAGCATGGTCAGCTTCCTTACCGGAACAGCGCGGATGCGGATTGCAGCATCTGATCGGCTGCGCTGATGACCTTGGCGTTCATTTCGTAGGCGCGCTGGGCTGCGATCAGATCGGAGATTTCGGAGACGACCTCCACGTTGGCCTGTTCGAGGTTGCTCTGCTGCATGTCGCCGTAACCGTCGACGTTGGCGATGCCGTCCTGCGGCGGACCGGAGGCGGGCGTATCGGTGAAGTTGTTGTCGCCGACCGGTTGCAGGCCGGCCTTGTTGACGAATCGCGTCAGGCCGATCTGTCCGAGAACGGTGGGCGTGGTCGATCCCGGCAGCGTCACCGACACCTGGCCCTGCGCATTGATGGTGATGCCCGCGGAATTCTGCGGGATCGTGATCGTCGGCTGCACCGGATTGCCCTGTGCGTTGACGATGCGGCCCTGATTGTCCATCTGGAACGTGC
>JBEPUM010000447.1:0-2349 GCA_041691515.1 Pseudomonadota bacterium
AGCAGCGACATGCCGATGATCATCATCAGCATGGTGGATTCGCGCACCGTCGATTTCAGGATCGGCGCCAGATCGCTGGGGCGCCAGACGCTGTAAATGATCGCGATCAGAAACAGCGCCAGCAGTCCGCCGAGACCGGCTGTTTCGGACGGTGTTGCGTAACCGCCGTAGAGCGCGATCATCACGCCCGTCAGCAGCAGCACGAATGGCATGACCCGCGGCAAGGCGCTGAAGCGCTCGGCCATCGTAAAATCATCGCGATGCAGGATCGCCGATTTGGTCCCGCCGGCTTCATAAGCCACCTTGGCAATGGCGTATTCCTTGCGGAAGCGGATGACAGAATAGGTGCCGAACAGCGTTACCAGCAACAGGCCGGGGCCAACGCCGGCGAGGAAGAGCCGCCCGAGCGATTTCTCCGCAGCCACCGCGAACAGGATCATGGTGATCGACGGCGGCAGCAGGATGCCGAGTGTACCGCCGGCGGCAATGATTCCGGCTGCGAAGCCACCGGAATAGCCGCGCTTGCGCATTTCGGGGATTCCGGCCGAGCCGATCGCCGAACACGTGGCCGGCGACGATCCCGCCATCGCGGCAAACAGCGCGCAGGCGAAGACATTGGCGACGCCGAGGCCGCCGGGCACGCGATGCAACCAGGCATGCAGGGCGGAGTAGAGATCCTGTCCCGCGCGCGACTTGCCGATCGCGGCACCCTTGAGGATGAACAGCGGAATAGACAACAGCGTAATCGACGCGATTTCTTCGTAGACATTCTGCGTGACGGTATCGAGCGAAGCGGTCGGCATGTAGATCGCCATGAAGGCGACCGCGACGGCGCCGAGTGCGAATGCGATCGGCATGCCCGAAAACATGACGACGAGGGTTGCCACGCCATAACTGATGCCAATTCCGAATACAGTCATGCGGTGTGCCGGCGGGTCAATGCGGCTGCGATTTGCAGCAGGATCTGGATGCTGAGCAGGGTCATGCCGATCGCCATCAATCCATAGGGTATCGCGAGCGGGGGTGCCCAGATCGAGTCGGTCACCTGACCGCCGACCCACGCTTCGTGAGTCAGTGTCCACGATTTCCATGTAAAAAATGCGCAGAACAGGAAACTCGCGACGTCGACGAGCAACAGGCGCAAGCGATTGACGGCCGGCGACAGCAATCCGATGAACGCTTCGATTCCAATGTGTCCGCGCTGATGCTGAACGAAGGCAGATGTCATGAAGGTCGTGCCGACAAGGAGAAAGACGGCCATCTCGTCCTGCCAGTAGGTCGCGGCATTGAAAAGCCCGCGTGACAGCACGCTGTAACTCAGGATTGCACACGCGACGATGAGCGCTATCGAACCCAGCACGACCATGCAGGTATTGCAGGCACCGAGCCAGCGCTCACACGCCGCCACGAACGGATTGTTCGTGGCGGCGTGTGCGGTTTGCGGTTGATCCTCTAGAGGACCATGCATCATGCGGAGACGTCGTTCGCGAGCTTCAGGAGGTTCGCGGCGCCCGGGGTCTTCGCGGCGTAGTCCTTCCACGCGGTATCGCGCGCGATGTCGCGCCATTTGTTGACGGTCGCGGCATCGAGCGCACTGACCTTGGCGCCGGCTTTTTCGTAGATCTTGGCGACCTCGACGTCGTCGTCTTGCGCGCCCTTCTTGCCGAACGCTTCCAGTTCGGCTCCCACCGAGACAAGGATATCCTGATGCTTCTTCGGCATTTTGTCGAAGATCGCCTTCGACATCATGAGTGGTTCGCACATGAACCAGTAGGAGTGACCGGCGCCGGAGGTCAGGCTCTTGGAGACTTCCTCGAGCCGGAACGAGATCAGGCTGGTGGAGGACGTAATGCCTGCGTCGCAGGCGCCAGTCTGCATCGCTGCATAGATTTCGTTGGACGGCACCGAAAGAACAGCCGCGCCGGCCGTCTGCAACACCATGTCCATTTCACGCGATCCGCCGCGCACCTTGAGGCCCTTGGCGTCCTCAGGCGCCACGATTGCGCGCGAGCGGCTGGCGACACCGCCGGCCTGCCAGACCCAGGTCAGGAGCATGATGCCCTTGTCCGCGAGGAGATCGGTCAACGCCTTGCCGACCGGCTGTGTCTTCCACTTCAGACCCTGCTCGTAGGTCGTGACCAGACCCGGCATCAGACCGATATTCGTCTCCGGCACTTCGCCGCCGGCGTAAGGCAGCGGATAAAGACTGATGTCGAGCGCGCCCTTTCGCATGGCCGAAAACTGCGCCTTGGTCTTGATCAAGGACGAGCCCGGATAAACCTCGGCAGCGAGTTCGCCGCCGCTTTTCTTGGCGATCTCTTCGGCGAACTTGCGGCACAGCCGGTCGCG
>JBEPUM010000448.1:0-2343 GCA_041691515.1 Pseudomonadota bacterium
TCGGGCACGCTGACAACGTGTTTGATGGGCGCGATCGTGGGAGTGGTGACGTAAGGGCGTGAACTCCTAAATTCAGGGTGGTCGGCGGACGTGCGTCGCTCAGCAGGAAGGTAGACTTGGGGTCCGGCCAGCGGCCATCACCATAACGAATGCCGACATCCATTCTCTCGGCAGCGAGCCAACGAACCGGCCGCTGGTATCTCCATCCGAGGCACGCCGCCAGACCTCACACATGCGGTGATGCGAAGTACTGTTTCACATCGCTAGCGCTGGACATCACAGGTTGTTCCATCAAAGCGGGCGCGCGCGGCATGGATATCGGAATAACGACGGTCGGCCCAATCGATGAGGCTCGCCATTGGGTCCAGCAGGGATTGGCCTAGTGGGGAAAGACAATACTCAACGCTCGGCGGCTTGGTCGGAAAGACATGGCGGGTGACAAGTCCGTCGCGCTCCAAATCGCGCAGCGTCTGCGTGAGCATGCGCTTGGAGATGTCGCGGATGGCTCGGTGAAGTTCGCTGAAACGCTGCGGTCGCGTCGCGAGGGTCGCGATCATGAGTATGCTCCATTTGTCACCGATGCGGTCGAGCACGTCGCGCACCGGGCAATGTACGGGTTCTACTGACTGGGCGTCGTCCGATTGATATCGGTTGAATCGCTCGATCGCGCTCAATGCGTCGCTCATGCGGGTTCCCTTTTTCTCTCCTGGTTACAAAAAACTGCCTCCTTGCGGCGCAGGTCTAAGGTCTCTAGGTGAGACCTACCCTAGAATATAGACCATTTAGCATCGGGAGAATACGCATGTTTCTAGTTATGGGAGTTACAGGAAAAGTCGGCGGCGCAACGGCCAGGCATTTGCTGGCGCAAGGCAAGAAGGTGCGCGCGCTGGTCCGCGACCGCGCGAAGGCGGCGAGCTGGACGGACCAGGGCGTGGAACTGGTCGACGGCGACTGGAACAACGGAGCAGCGATCGAACGGGCGCTCAAAGGCGTCGACGGCGCGTTCGTCATGCTGCCGGCCGTCTGGGCCCCCTCGCCGGACTTCAAGGAAGCCAAGGGCGTCATCGCGAACTATGTCGAGGCGCTGACGAAGGCCCCGTCGCCGCGTGTCGTCGCGCTCTCGTCGATGGGGGCGAACCGGACCAGCGGGTTGGGAATGATCACCGCCCTGTCGCTGCTGGAGCAAGGCTTTCGCGACTTGGCGTCGCCGACCGCCTTCGTGCGCGCCGGGGGGTTTTTCGAAAACTTCCTTTACGGCCTGCACGTCGCTCAGGGCGGCACGCTGCCGGTTTACTACAATCCGACCAGCCGGAAATCGACGATGGTCGCGACGAACGACATCGGTGCCGAGGTGGCGACGCTGCTGACCGGACCGGCGTGGTCGGGGCATCGCGTCATCGAACTTGGTTCGATGGTCAGCGCGGATGAAGTCGCAGCGCAACTGGGCGATGTCATGCAGCGCGAAGTCAAGGCCTTCGCTATCCCGCGCGCCGGGTGGCCGGCAGCGTTCGAGCAGTTCGGCATTCCGAAGGGCCAGACCGGACCGGCCGAAGCGATGTTTGAGGCCGTCAACGCGGGATGGATGGACCTCGGAGTCGCGGGCACGGAGCACGTCGCCGGCACAACGCCTCCCCGCAATATGTTCGCGGCGGCCCATAACGCCGCCACGGCGTAGATCCGCGGATCAGCGACGAGATGCGACTTTCGGACCTGCTCCGGACATTCGCATCTCCTTCGGAATGAATGCGTCATCCTCATCAGAAAAGGTTGGACACATGTCAAAGATTTCCTGGCACCAGGTTTCGGCCTTGGCGCTCGCAGCTTTCTTCGTCGTGGGATCGCTCAGCAACATCTTCGCCCCTGGGTCTATTTACGAGGAATATCTGCGGTGGGGATATCCGCCCTGGTTTCATTTCGTGACCGGATCGCTGGAGCTCACGACCGCCGTTCTGCTGGCGCGGGCACGGACGCGGCTGTGGGGCGCGGCGCTCGGCTGCGCCGTGATGTTGGCGGCGCTCGCGACCGTCACGCTCCACGGCGAATACGGCCACGCGGTGCCGCCGCTTATCGCGGCGACGCTATCAATAGTCGTCGGCTGGATTGCGTGGCGGAAGCGGCTCGCCAGTTTGGCATGACTGACGCCAGTGCGGGCCAAGGGGATGCCCGCGTGCGAGCGTTCACCGGTGAAAATCTTAACATCGGGTCTTCGCCGGTGTCGTATCCAGCATAGCTTGCTCTCCCCAATCGTCCCCGCGGCGGCGTGGTGCCATGCACGCCGTGCGCCGCCGCCCCACCCGTGCTAGACGGTCTCCAAAATCAAGAACCGGGAGACCGCACATGTCC
>JBEPUM010000449.1:0-2322 GCA_041691515.1 Pseudomonadota bacterium
CGCGCTTTCCAGAAATTCATCACGCGTTGCGCGGTCGCAGTTACCAGGCGCTCGAAGTTGACCCGGGCCATCTCGATATCCGTTGCTGACGGCACGCGGTTCGGCCCCAGGCGCAGCAGGATCAGGGCGCGAACGGTTGCCCATTCAAGACCGAGCGACTTGCCCATGATCAGGATGGGATCGTGGCGCTCACCCGTCATGAGAGTCTCGATCGTCGAAATCCGCACACCCGACATCGCCGAGATCGTGGCGATCGACTCCTCGTAATTGTGCGCTTTGGCAAGTTCCAGCAGCGTCGCCTCATGCAGCCCGTCGGCTTGATGACGCGAAATGACCGCGCGCAGGGCCGCCGAAAAGTCACGGCTGGGAGCCGCTCGCTTCGAGCCGCCGACAATCGCGATCATGGTCTTGTTGATTGCCGCTTTTCTGGCGGGATTTGCCGCCTCGAACAGCCGCCGGCGGACGACATCGACCGAACTGGCAAGAAGGCTTTCCAGCAATGCCGGAGAGATATCCTCCCGCTGCCCCACGGTAAGCGCGAGGATCCCATCGTCGCCTGCGCGTTTGAGCAAACCCGTATAGCCTGATGACGAAAAGAGCGCGCCCGCATTCCCGGCGACGCTGCGAATGACCTCACGGTCGCCGCGGTTCACGATCACATCGGTCAGATCGGTGGACAGGCTTGGGCGGCCGGAAATCGCCAGCAGATGCCCTTGTCCCTTTGCGCGCGCAATGTCGATCAGCGTCGGCTCATCGATGACAGGCGAATGACGTAGCAGCGGTCCGGCGATTGCGACCTCGTCCGCGCGCACCAGCCGATTGACCAGCGTCGGCGGCGCATTGGGGATCGTCGCCAGCCGCTCTGCGAGTTCGGCCCGTGCACCGATCTCGGTCTCGGAAACCAGTCCGGTCAGAATGCCGTCGAACAAATTGACGTGCTCGGGCCCGAAGTGGCGGGCGCCCTGCAGAAACAAGTCGGAAATTTGCCGGATTGCCTTCGCACGGCGCTGCGGATCGCCGCGTTCGACGATGTCATCGAGCCCAGGAATCAACGAAGTGGCGACCGCCATACAATACACACGGGAAACGGGAAATCGAATGCTAGCCGCAACTTAGTTGGCCTTGATGAAGGAAGGGTTAGTTCAAAAATCCGGCCTCGGCGAGAGCGCGATGAAATTGGTCCCGCGGACCTCGGGAGCCCTTGCCGGGAGGTGTAAAAACGGCTATATCCGCCGCAACTTATGGTTTCTCATACGATCGCGTATTGAGAGTGGGCCCCTCGGGACCCGCTCTTTTTTATTACCTGAACGGACCCCCTTCGCATCGGCGATCCGGGGTTCCATTCGGGCAGCAACCGCCGGACCGAACAGCGCCATGGTCCCGGCACAACCCCGTGACTGTCAGACCGATCTTGACCCTGGATATGACCGATCCCGTTGCCCAAACCCCGGACCACGAGCTGCTCGATGAGCCGCGTCTGGTGGTCGAGCCGGGTGCGGCTGCGCGGGTATCGTCGGTCGTCGCCCCGGTCCTGCAAGGAATGGGGTACCGCCTGGTCCGGATCAAGATATCCGGCGAGCTGGGCTGTACCGTCCAGATCATGGCCGAACGGCCGGACGGGTCGATGCAGATCGAGGATTGCGAGGCGATCTCAAGGGCGCTGTCGCCGGTGCTGGATGTCGCCGACCCGATCGAACGCGCCTACCGGCTGGAAATTTCCTCGCCAGGTATCGACCGGCCGCTGGTGCGCCGCTCCGATTTCGAACGCTATGTCGGCCACCTCGTGAAGATCGAAATGGCTGTCGCACATCAGGGTCGCAAGCGGTTCCGCGGCAACCTCCAGAGCGTTGAAGAAAACGCGGTGCGTTTGCATCGGGATGACATACATAAAGGCGAAGATGCCGATGTCCTGCTCGTCATGGAGGACATCGCCGACGCCCGGCTGGTTCTGACCGACGAATTGATCGCGGAATCGATGCGCCGGGGCAAGATCGCGGAACGCGAGATGAAACAAAGTCTCGGAATTCTGCCGCCACCCCCGCCGCACGCCAAAAAGAGCGATCCGACAAAGAGCAACGCGCCGAAACCGAAACTCAAGAGTGCCGTGAAGGCCCCGAAGAAGACGCCGCCGAAGAATACCAAGGAACATCGTCTTGCCGCAGAACGACTGCGACGCGGCGAAATCGATCCCATCGAAGGAGAGTGAGTCATGGCCGCTGTCAGCGCCAATAAGATCGAACTTCTGCAGATCGCCGACGCGGTTGCGCGCGAAAAATCCATCGACCGCGGCATCGTGATCGCGGCGATGGAGGACGCCATCGC
>JBEPUM010000450.1:0-2317 GCA_041691515.1 Pseudomonadota bacterium
TGTTTGCCCTACCAACTAATTTGCTGGGCGCAGCAGCTCCTTGGATGAAAGACTTCAACCAAACTCTGATCGTTAAGCTTAGCATCGCTTTCATATAGTTTTGGCGCAAATTTCGGCTAAGAATGGCGAATATTGGAGGGGTGGCTGAGCGGCTTAAGGCGGGCGTCTTCGGACGCCGTACGGGAAACCGTATCGAAGCTTCGAATCCTTTCCCCCTCCGCCAAATTAGCAAGAGCGCTTGCAATGAAAATCTCGGATCCGGAAGTCCCACTAAGAGCCCTCACCTAGTGTCAGTCGCAATCCAAGCTATGGTAATGCAAGCCATTGCCCGCGTGCCATTTGCCGGCCTGTTTCGATGGCGTGCGAGTTGCTGAGGCTCTACTCATCGTGGATATCGTATATTGAAGGCCAAATCGATGTGGCCATCATGGGGCCCAAAGTTCTTCAATACCATTGGGCGAATTTGAGTGCGGCATCGGCCGAACCGAAGTGTCGCTCCACAAAGCAACCTCAATACAGCCGATCGTAAGCTCTCCATCCGAGCAAATTTTTGAATATCACGATGCCATGAGATCAATCAATGATCAGGCTTATTCGACCGTCACTGACTTGGCCAAGTTTCTCGGCTGGTCGACATCGGTGCCCATCACCACGGCGGTGTGATAGGCGAGTAGCTGGACGGGGACGGCATACACGATCGGCGTAAAGGTCGCGTCCATGTCGGGCAGCACGATCGTCACCAGCGACTCTATGGTTGCTTCCGCCGCGCCCTTGGCGTCGGTCATTAGGATGATGTTACCGCCGCGCGCCGCAACTTCCTGCATGTTGGAGACGGTCTTATCGAACACCCTGTCATGTGGCGCGATCACCACGACCGGTATGTCCTCGTCGATCAGCGCGATCGGCCCGTGCTTAAGTTCGCCCGCAGCATAGCCTTCGGCGTGGATATAGGAGATTTCCTTGAGCTTCAGCGCGCCTTCGAGAGCCAGCGGATAGCTGGTACCGCGGCCGAGATAGAGCACGTCACGGCATTTGGCGATTTCACGTGCCAGCTTTTCGATTTGAGGTTCGGTCGAGAGCGCGGCCGCCATCAGCCGCGGAATTTCGACCAGGCCATGTACCAGTTTCATCTCGTCTGCGTCGGACAGTTCGCCCCTCGCCTTTCCTGCCGCAATCGCCAGCAACGCCAGCACCATCAGCTGGCAGGTAAAGGCTTTGGTCGAGGCAACGCCGATTTCCGCACCGGCGAGCGTCGGCAGCACCGTCTCGCTTTCGCGCGCAATCGTCGAGGTCGGCACGTTGACCACCGCAAGAGTGTGCACGCTTTGCGACTTCGCATAGCGCAGCGCCGCAAGCGTGTCGGCCGTCTCGCCGGATTGCGAAATGAAGATCGCGAGATCGCCCTTGCACAACGGAGCCTCACGGTAGCGGAATTCGGAGGCAACATCGACTTCGACCGGTACGCGGCCGAGCCGCTCGAACCAGTATTTGGCGACAAAGCCCGCATAACTCGCGGTGCCGCAGGCCACGATCGAGATACGCTGGATATCCTTGAAGTGGAACGGTAGGTTCGACGGCAGCATCACCCGTTCCGTCGCCATGTCGATGTAGCGCGCCAGCGTTTGACCAGTCACTTCGGGCTGCTCGTGAATTTCCTTGGCCATGAAGTGGCGATAATTCGCTTTGTCGACCAAAGCAGCTACGGCGGTGTGCTTATGCGTCTCGCGCTGCACAATGGCGTCGTACTTGTCGTAGATGGTCGCGGAGTTGTGTGTCAGCACGACCCAGTCGCCGTCGTCAAGATAAGCGATGGTGTCGGTAAACGGGCTGAGCGCGATTGAGTCAGAGCCGAGATACATCTCGCCCTCGCCATAGCCGATCGCGAGTGGCGGCCCATTGCGTGCGCCGATCATCAGATCCTGCTCGCCGGCAAAGATGAAACCGAGCGCGAACGCGCCGCGAAGCTGCAACAACGTCGCTTTGACGGCTTCGACCGGCCCAACGCCGCGGGAGAGGTAGCTGTCGACCAGATGCAGCACAATTTCGGTATCAGTTTCGGTCCTGAACACCGTACCCTCCGCCTCGAGCGCTTGGCGCAGCTCGCGGAAGTTCTCGATGATGCCGTTGTGAACCACCGCGACCCGTTCGGTCGCATGCGGATGCGCGTTGTTCTCGGTCGGCTTGCCGTGGGTAGCCCACCGGGTGTGTCCGATTCCGCTATCGCCCTTCAGCGGCGATTTCTCGAGCATGGCTTCGAGATTCCTGAGCTTGCCTTCAGCGCGGCGCCGGTCGAGCCGGTCGCCTTCCAGCGTGGCGA
>JBEPUM010000451.1:0-2315 GCA_041691515.1 Pseudomonadota bacterium
CGTACCGCGTTGGCACCGAGCACGATCTGCGCGTATTTTGCCGCGCCGTTGGCGGTGAGGTCCGGCGTCACCGGCTTGGCATGGTCGAGCCCCACCACCGCGCCGCGCGGCGTTTCCGAGATCACGTTGCTGTTGACCAGCGCCGCTCCAGCGCCATCCGCCACCGAGACGCCGATGCCGATGAAAGATTTGCGGATCACATTGCCCGAGATCGCGACGTCGCGCAGATACTTCCCCCAACCGGCCATGATGCCGAATGACGGCGCTTTTTCGATGACGTTGCCGGTGACGGAGGTGTCGGCCTCGACATAAATGCCGATGCCGGCGTCGTCATCGGGCGCGGTGCCGATCGGGCGCTTGGGGATCAAGTTGCGAATGATGTTGCCCTGCACGATCGCGAGCCGTCCGCCTTCGTTAAAATTGCAGACGGAGACGCCGACTGCCGCACCATCCACCGTGTTGTTGGCAATGACCGCGCCCTCGAAGGCGAATTCGGAATACAGCGCGACCTCGCGCACACTGCTGACGCTGTTACCGGTGATCTGGATGTTGGCCGCGGAGTTGCCGCGCACGGCGGAATAGTCGCAATCGCTGATGCGGTTGCCGCTGACAATGACATTGCCGGCGCGGAACGCGTTGATGGCGTTGCCATGCTGGCCGGAGCCACCGGCGCCGGCTTTGATATTTTCAATGCGGTTGCCGGTGACGATCGAGCCATCGTCGCCGATGGCCGTGCGCAAGATCTCGATGCCGTTATCGCTGGCGTCCAGAATGGTATTGCGCGCCACCGTCAGCCCGAGCGCGTCAAACGAGACGATCGCGGTCGTTGCAGTCTTGACGATGAGGTTGCCGCTGATCTCGCCGGTGACGTTCTCAAGCCAGATGCCGTTACGGCCGCTGCCGGTGATCTCGCAACCCAGAATCCGCACATCGCGTCCGCTGAGGCAATGAATGAGGCCGCGCCGGTCGGGCAAAGCAAGGCCGCCGCCGTCGAGCGTGAGGTTGGTGAGTCCGATATGATCGGCGCCTTCGCCCGATACCAGCGACGGTCCACCAGTAAACACGAGTTTCGTCGCGCCGCGAACGCCGGTCAGTTGTGTGCCGCTCTGCAGGCGAAGCGAGCCGGTGCGGTAGATGCCGGGCGGCAAGGCGAGGGGTGCGCCGAGGCGAGCGGCATCGTCGATTGCGCGTTGCAGTGCGCGGGTCTGATCCTCGGATGAGTTTGGCTTTACGCCGTAGTGGGTCGCATCGCGCCCCAGCGTCGAGGTCAGCGGCGCGGCGCGAACAGCATCTGATGGAATCGCCAGTGCGCCTGCGACGCCGGCGGCGGAAGCTCCGAGGAGTTGACGGCGGCGGATATCCATTGGTTACGCGGGTCCTGTTCGTGAAGCAGCAGAAGCTTCGCAATCAGGATGTAACGCGAAAACCGGGGAGACGCCGGGGCGGGCAGCAACGTCCGCAGGCGATTGTTCGGGGTAGGGTTAACGCGGCGGTGTCTGGACCACCGCATTATGCGGCACAAACAGCCGCCCGCGTTCGGTGCCGATCACGATGACGAGCGCGGCCAGCGTGCAGATGAATGCGCCGGTCGTGAACGGCAACATGGTGCCGTTGAAGTCCTGCCCGATCAGCGCACCGGCGGCGCTTCCGATCAGCGTGGTGATCGATCCGAATAGTGAAGAGGCCGTACCCGCGATGTGGCCCTGCGGCTCCATCGCGAGCGCAGTGAAGTTGGAGAACATCAGCCCGAATGTGAACATGTTGGCGATCGCCAGCACCATGTAGACCGGAAACGACAGCCAACCGTGCCAGGCGGCGAGCATCGTCACCGCTGCGATCGCGAGCGAGCCCATCAGCGCGCTGTGCGAGATCACCCGCATGCCGTAACGGCCCACGATGCGCGAATTCAGGAAACCCGCGGCGGCGATGCCGATGGCGATGGCGGCAAAGGCGAGCGGAAAATAGTGGCCGAGGCCGTAGACCACGGTGAAAATCTGCTGCGACGAGAACACATAGGCGAACACCACGCTCTGGATTCCGCCGGCGGCGAGCGCGTAGCCGATGGTCTGCCGATTGGTCACGGTCTGGCGGAACGCATCGAAGACGTTCGACGCGGTCAACGGCTTGCGGCCTGCTACGGGAAGCGTTTCCGGCAGCCGGATCGCGCTCCAGAGCAGCGCAAGCAGGCCATAAGCCGTCAGCACCATGAAGATGCCGCGCCACTGCGCGAACAGCATGATCGCCTGGCCGACCGATGGGGCAAGCACGGGAACCGCGATGAAGATCATCATCGCCAGCGACATCACGCTCGCCAT
>JBEPUM010000452.1:0-2312 GCA_041691515.1 Pseudomonadota bacterium
GGGATCGCGCTGAATTTCCATTGCGGCTGACCTGACGGCGAACGGACATGGGCCGTGCCATCCGACGCAATGGTGAAATGCCGCTCCTGGGTGCCTTCCGGAGCCTTTTCGGTTGGAGCCGATTCCGTCACGCCGCCGCTGACAGCCACGTCGAGATTGCCGCCGCTCGAGCGAACGATCAGCGTGCTGCCCGCGGGGACCGGGAGCGCCGTGGTATCGGAGGCCGCATCCTTGTTGGCCGCGGACAGGATGATCGGAGGCTTGCCGGTGTAAAGCGGCGGCGCAATCCATGCATCGACCCTGATGTTGACCGGCGTCAGCACGCCGTTCCAGTCGAACGCGGCAGCTACCCGTTGGGTTCGTTCGCCGCCGGCGGCGACATAGGTGGCGACCATCAGCACGATGACGAGCGCACGCAGCGCCCAACGATCATGCATCGGCAGCCGTGGCGATGGCAGTCCCGCACGGATTCGTTTCAGCGACGCCAGCGTGCGTTCGCGCTGGGCCTGCCACAACGCCAGCGCGACCGGATCCTGTGTCGCGACGGTGTCAGCGAGCGCGGTGACCGGACGATGACGAAGTCCTGCGCCGCGATCGAGCCGGCTGAGTCCTTCTTCGCGGCTTGGCCACCGGAACCTGACCGCCGGCAGCAAGGCGGCCAGCGCCAGCAGAACAAAAACAGCGAGGCCAATCGCGCGTCCTGTCGCCGGCAATATGAGCCACAGACCGGCCCAGGATGCGACCAGAAACAATCCCGCAACGCAGAGCAGCCGCGCCAGATGCGGCCAGCCTCTCTCCCACGCGATCACCCACCTTGCTCGCTGCAAGGCTTCCGTCAGTTGAAGTCCCGACGCCGCATGCTGGTCGCGGGCCTGCCTGGATGGATCGGGGGGTGCGCCGTTCAACAAACTCTCCGGGTTGCCCAAACAGCGCATCCTATCACAGCGGCGGCATTGAGGCATCGGCGGCCGGGCGATAACCCCACCCAAAACACGCATGGCACGAAGACGTGACCTGGGAGCCCCGACCCCTTAAACAGCGGGTCAACGCTGCGTCAGGAGATCGCACCATGGACATCGGATTTATCGGCTTGGGCAAAATGGGACTCCCCATGGCGCGCCGTCTCATCGAGGCCGGCCACACGCTGGTCGTTCACGACCAGCGCACCGAGGCCGTCGACACGTTGGTTGCGCTCGGCGCGCGGGCCGCCAAATCACCGGCCGATGTCGCCGATCAGGTGGAAAACGTGCTGGCCAGCCTGCCGTCATTGCAGGCATCGCTCGAGGTTGCCACCGGCAAGGGCGGCGTGATCGACGGCAAACGCATCAAGCGGTTCATCGATCTTTCGACGGTGGGTTCCCATATGGCGGTGCGCATTCACGGCCTGCTGGCGAAGCGCAACATCGTGCAGATCGACAGCCCGGTCAGCGGCGGGGTCGGCGGCGCGGAAAAAGGAACTCTGGCGGTAATGGTATCGGGTCCGCGCGCGGACTTCGACGCGGTCAAGCCCGCGCTAGACGTCATCGGCAAGGTGTTCTTCATCGGCGAGAAGCCGGGCTCCGCGCAGACCATGAAGCTTGCGAACAACATGCTGTCCGCGACCGCGATGGTCGCGACCTCGGAAGCGGTGGTGATGGGAGTCAAATCCGGACTCGATCCGAAGGTGATGATCGATGTCATCAACTCGGGCTCGGGTCTCAACACCGCGAGCCGCGACAAATTTCCAAAGTCGGTGCTGCCGCGCACCTTCGACTTCGGATTCGCCACCGGCCTGATGGTCAAGGATGTCCGGCTCTGCCTCGAAGAAGCAAAATCGCTGGGGATGTCGATGGAAGTCGCCGAAGCGGTCGGCCGGCTCTGGGAAGTGATCATCCGCGAGATGGGCGCCGAGTCGGATTTCACCTCGGCGATCAAGCCGATCGAGAAGGCCGCCGGCGTTGTGGTGGGCGGGAAGCCCGCTTAGTCTTCCGCCTCGTCATGACCGGATTATTCCGGCCATCCACGTCTTGACGACATTGCAGCAAGAAAAACGTGGATGGCCGGGACAAGCCCGGCCATGACGAAATATTTAGGCCCACGTAAAGCGACGTCACAGCCACGGCGCGGGCGTGTCCATCGCGATTAGCGCACTGGCCTCAATGCATCTCGACTCAAGGAATAAATTCCTTGACATTCTTCCTGCCCTCCACTATCGTCCCTTTCATCCCGTCCCACTGAGGGGCGTTGCCGGGACGCTGTGAAGCGCGGGGCGGGATGTGGCGCCTGCGGGCGCGGAGCAGACGTTGCTTCGCACCTCCGGGAGGCCTCGGGTC
>JBEPUM010000453.1:0-2311 GCA_041691515.1 Pseudomonadota bacterium
GCAAACGGGCGTTGTGGATGTTGAGTTGCCGACATCCCCAGCGCCCGATTTGTTTGTGACGCGCACGGCATGCGTTCCGGTTCA
The DNA here is from genome assembly GCA_041691515.1 of Pseudomonadota bacterium. Lineage (GTDB taxonomy): Bacteria > Pseudomonadota > Alphaproteobacteria > Rhizobiales > Xanthobacteraceae > Nitrobacter. The sequence continues at coordinate 85 of JBEPUM010000453.1, forward strand.
GCCTGCCGAAGGTTGCCGTTTCAACAAGGGCTGCGCCGCGAGCACTTCCGCAAGCCACGGCACGGTACGTTCCGCCGCGTCGAAGGCTTTATCCGACGAGGCGTAGATCAGGCCAGAGTAGTGCTGGACGGGCGTCCATGCACCCGCATCCTCGATATCGCGCCGAAACTCCTCGAAGCCATAGCTGCCATCCGGTCGCGAGAAGAAATCGACACACCTGTCGTGGCCGCTGTCCTCAACGCTTACGAACACGATCCATGACTTGTCGATTCGCCGTGACATCCGTCGTGACCAAATACTTCAACCTGCCTAAACCTACTCCGCCGCCTGCGCGTAGTCCTCCATCGGCGGGCAGGAGCAGACGAGGTTGCGGTCGCCGTAAACGTTGTCGACGCGTCCCACCGGACACCAGTACTTGTCGTTGCGCGAGGTGCCCGCGGGGAAGCAGCCCTCGGCACGCGTGTAGGGCCGCGCCCAGCTATCGTCGGCGATGTCGTGCACCGTATGCGGTGCATGGCGCAGCGGCGATGCCTCAACCTTCCAGCGTCCGGATTCGATCTCCGCGATCTCATGCCGGATCGCGATCATGGCGTCGCAGAAGCGATCGATCTCCGCCTTCGACTCGGATTCCGTCGGCTCGATCATCAGCGTGCCCGCCACCGGAAAGCTCATGGTCGGCGCATGGAAGCCGTAGTCGATCAGCCGTTTGGCGATGTCGTCCACGGTAACGCCGGCCTTCGCCTTCAGTGCGCGGGGATCGATGATGCATTCATGCGCCACGCGGCCCTTTTCATTTCGGTAGAGCACCGGGAAATGCGGATCGAGCCGGTTGGCGATGTAGTTGGCGTTGAGGATCGCCACCTCGGTCGCGCGCGTCAGGCCGTCGCCGCCCATCATCAGGATATAGATGTAGGAGATGGTCAGGATCGACGCCGAGCCGAACGGCGCGGCCGACACCGGGCCGACCGCGGACGGCGTTGCGCCTGTTATCGCGGGATGACCGGGCAGGAACGGGGCGAGGTGCGCCTTGACGCCGATCGGGCCCATGCCGGGGCCGCCGCCGCCATGCGGAATGCAGAAGGTCTTGTGCAGGTTGAGATGGCTGACGTCGGCGCCGTAGTCGCCGGGCCGCGACAGGCCGACCTGCGCATTCATGTTGGCGCCGTCGAGATAGACCTGTCCGCCGTGGCCGTGGACGATGTCGCAGATTTCGCGGATGTGCTCTTCGAACACGCCGTGGGTCGAGGGATAGGTGATCATGATCGCCGCAAGTTTTTCGGCGTGCTGCGCCGCCTTGTCCCTGAGATCGTTCACGTCGACGTCGCCGCGCTTGTCGCAGGCGACGACCACGACCTCCATGCCAACCATGCTGGCGGACGCGGGATTGGTGCCGTGCGCGGAGGAGGGGATCAGGCACACCGTGCGGTGGCTGTCGCCGCGCGCCAGGTGATAACCGCGGATCGCCAGCAGGCCGGCATATTCGCCCTGCGCGCCGGAATTCGGCTGCAGCGAGATCGCGTCATAGCCCGTGATGTCGATCAGCCACTGCTCGAGCTGTTTGAACAGCGTGTAATAACCCGCTGCCTGTTCGCGCGGCGCGAACGGATGCAGGCTGCCGAAGGCCGGCCACGTCAGCGGAATCATCTCCGTCGTCGCGTTGAGCTTCATGGTGCAGGAGCCCAGCGGGATCATGGCGCGGTCGAGCGCGAGATCGCGGTCTGAGAGTTTGCGCATGTACCGCAACAATTCCGTCTCGGAGCGATGCGCGTGAAACACCGGGTGAGTCAAATAAGCGGTCTTGCGCCGGAGATCTGATGGCAGCAGGTCGCTCGCGTGCGCCTCGACCTCGGCATAGGACAGCGTGCCGCCGAACGCGCGCCACACGGCTTCGACTGTTTCCGGCGTGGTGGCCTCGTCGAGCGCGATGCCGAGTGCGCCGCTAGCGCCAATGCGCAGGTTGATCTTTTCATCGCGGGCTCGAGCGATGATGGCGTTCTGCTTGTCGTCGGCGTTCACCGTCAGCGTATCGAAAAACGCGGCGTGCAGCGGCGCAAAACCCAGCTTCGCGAGGCCTGCCGCCAGTGTCGCGGTGCGGCGATGCACGGTGCGCGCGATTCCAGCGAGCCCCTCGGGGCCGTGATAGACCGCGTACATCGAGGCGATCACCGCCAACAGCACCTGCGCGGTGCAGATGTTGGAGGTGGCCTTTTCGCGGCGGATATGCTGT
>JBEPUM010000454.1:0-2308 GCA_041691515.1 Pseudomonadota bacterium
GTCTCGAAGCCGCGGATGCGGTTCTTGCCGGACAGAATGAAGAAGCCGGGGTTGTTCGGGTCGGCCAGCGGCACGTTGGTACGGTCGAGCTGATAGGTCGCGGCGGTGAACTGCAGCTTCGGCTGGATATTCCATTTCACGCGGACTTCCTTGTTCTCGAATTTCTGTGGATCGAGAATCACGGAGCCGCTGTTCAGCGAACTGAACTGGTCGCCGGAGGCCGGCAGATACGACACGCTGTAGGCGCCGTAGAAGGAAAGGTTTTCCATCGGCTTCACCACCACCGCGCCCTGCGGGGATATCTTGTCGTCGGTGCGGCCGCGCTGAATACCGGTGTTCATGTCGAGTGCCGACAGGTCGAAGTGATCGAAACGAACCCCTGCGATCAGTTGCAGCCAGCGCGTCACCTCGATGGTGTCGCGCGCATAGCCGGAATCGACATAGGCGCGATAGCGGCTGTTGGAGTCTGGTGTGGTAACGCCATCGGCGTTCACGCCTGTGAAATGGTGAACGAAGGTGATCGGCCCGAAGTACGTCGGATCGAATGGATTGGCGACCATGGTGTTGGTGCCGTTCGGGAACAGGCCGGTGTTGCGGATATCGACGCCGGACTGACGGCCGAATTCGGTGCCGAAGCCGATGGTATGCAGCACCGGCCCGGTCGGGGTTTTATAGGTGAAATCGGTCTGGTTGAAGATGTTGTCGCGGTTGGTCGTGTGCTGGTAGGCCGCGCGATTGAACGCGGTGTCGCCGGGATTGACGGCGCCAGCGAGCGGGCCGTTGCCGGGATAGACGTTCTGGTAGAATTTCTGATAGTCGGCGGCCAGCGTCGCGTTCTTCACCGTCAGCCCGTTTTCGAAGTCGTGTTCGATCACGGCCATCCCCGTTTGCGCGTCCGCGCGCGCCACGTTGAGGCTCGGACTGCCGAAGAACGCGTTGAGATCGCCGTTCGGTGCAAACGGCACGGTCGGATTGAATCGCGTCACACCGCCCGGCAGCGATTGCGAGGGGTTGCCGCGATCGGCGGTGCGGTCGTCGTGGAAATACTCGTAGCTGAGCTTGACCTTGGTGGTATCGTTCGGCGTCAGCGTCACCGTGGGATTGACGCCGTAGCGCTCGAGATGGGTGAAATCGCGAAACCCGTCCGCGCCTTCATAGAAGGCGTTGAAGCGGGCGGCGACGTTCCCGTTGACCGCCTGTCCCGCATCCAGTGTAACGCGGCGATCACCGAACGAGCCGGTTTGCAGTCCGGCTTCGTAGATGCGCTGGCCGTCGGCTTCCTTCAGCGTGCGGTTCAGAAGACCGCCGCCGCTGCCGCGCCCGAAGGTCAGTGCGCTTGGCCCGCGCAGCACCTCGATGCTCTGGGTGTTGTAGAGATCGCGAAAAATCTGCACGTCGTCGCGAAATCCGTTGACGAAGAAGTTGGCGCTGGAATCGACGCCGCGGATCACCAGTTCGTCGCGGTTGCCTTCGCCCTGATGCACGGCGGCGCCCGGCACATAGCGCGCGACGTCGGTGAGGTTCTGGTAGTTCTGATCCCTGATGAAATCCTTGGTCACCACGGTGAGCGACTGCGGAATGTTGACCAGCGCGGTGTTGGACTTGGTGGCGACCGAGGTGCTGTTGGCATAAACGCCGACCGTGCCGGTGCGGGCGTCCTGCGTATTGGCGGGAGCGGGCGTCGGCGCGGCCGGCGCCGTCGGCCGGCGCGCGGTGCGCGTCCGCCGCTTCGCAGCGCCGCTGTTGGCGCGACGTGACGGCGCGTTGCTGGAACGCCGTTTGGCCTCCGGCGCGGTGATCTGGATCGGCGGCAGCGGCGCGGCGCCGGTTCCCTGCGCGGTCTGCGCGTGGGTCTCGGTTGAACCGGTCGCCAGGCTGAGCGCAACGACGCTCGCCAACAGCAGCGCCATGCACGCGACGGCGCGGATCCGGTTCCGATGATGAATGGTCGTGGTCACGTGACGTCCCCCGAAGATAACGCACGCCGCTCGTCGCGGCATGCCAACCTCCTTGCGTCATGCGCTTCCCTCGCGCGTACTATTTTATTTTTTCAGCCGACTGGAATAATTTTTGGATTCGGCGCCTTGGAAACGATCTAATTTCTACCGATTTGCAAAAGCCATTGCGGCGAAAATGTTTTTTCTCGTTGTGCGAGATTTCGATCGGCGACGACGTTCCGAATTTTCTTTGAGGCATTCTAATCGCACGCAAAGGCGTCGGCCGTTTCGCTGTTCGGACAGCGCATCGCGACTGGATCGGATTGGTTCAGTTATAAATCCTCACCTCGTCATGCCCGGGCTTGACCCGG
>JBEPUM010000455.1:0-2296 GCA_041691515.1 Pseudomonadota bacterium
GCCCTCATCAGTTCGAGCAGCATCTCGAGCCGCGTGACGACGTTACCCGTCTCGAGGATCTGCTGCTTGCGCTCGATCGGCGCCGACACCAGACCCGCAACAGAATCAGCCAAAGGGCTGGGGTCGCCGGCGTTCGGCAGCCGGAACAGCGTCTGCACGCCGCTCGGCTGCGTCCCAAAATCCACCTTGGCAAAGGTCTGATAGGCAGCGAGCACCGCGCGCGACAAATCAACAGCCTCGGCGCTCTCGCCGCCAGTCTCTTCGAACGGCGCGACCTCGACGCCGAGAAATTCACCCTCTACGGGGCGCACGATCGTCTTGCGTTCGATGCACGACACAAAAAACTTCAGCGTTCCATCCAGCAGCGTCTGGCGATTAAGCACCCTCGCCGTCACGCCCACCGAATAGAGATCGCCGAGGGTGGGATCGTCGTCGCCGGAACGCCGCTGGGTGACCACCAGAACAAGGCCGTCGCCCGCCATCGCGCTTTCCAGCGCCCGCATGGTTTTCTCGCGCCCAACGAAGATGGGCGTGACCATCTGCGGAAAGAACACGATGTCCCGCATCGGCGTGACCGGCATCACCGCGCCGGTGGACATCGGGAATTGAGATCCCTGTCGTCCCGGCTCATGGACCGCCGGCTGGCTCGCCTGAATCCTCGCGGCGAGCACGTTCCAGTCATGAAAGCCGAGAACCTGGGCGATCAGTTCCAGGCTCTCGCTGTGCGTAATCGGGACGGACTTTGTCGTAAAAGCTTCGCGCAAGGTTTGCGCCATAGCCTTGGCATCGCGGAAATCGCGCATGACATCTTCCTCTGCTGTGGCGAACGAGAAATGTCAGAGGCTTGCGTTACTGACTCGTTCGCCCGGCAAAGGGGGTTCGAAGCGATTGCGATACGTTCACCATCCCCGGAGGGTGCAAGCGGCGGGTCGTATCTACCCGGGCGGGATTATGAGCCCGCGCGGTTTCCGCTGTCAATCGCGGTCAGGCGGTCCTTGACAAGATAATAGGTGAGTTATAGTGTACTAGTACATGCATACACAGCTTCTCAAATCACTGCGCCTCGAGAGCTCCGGCGTTCCCATCTACGTCCAGCTCCGGGAGCAGATCCTGAGGTCACTGGGCGCGGGCGTGCTCGCGCGCGGCGACCAGATGCCGACCATGCGTGAAGTCGCGGTAGCGCTGACCATCGATCTCAACACGGTGCGGCATGCCTACGACGAACTGGAGCGGATGGGCGCTATCACGCTGGTCCGGGGACGCGGCAGCTTCGTTGCCGAGCCTCCGCCGCCGATGGGGGCACGCGCGCAGGCCTCGCAGATCGACAGCCTCGCCAAGCAGACCCTCGCTACGGCCACTGCCGCGGGCATCGATCCCGCCGCGCTGGCAGATCGAATTAAAGCTCTCGCAAAGCAGAAGGAATAGTCGTCATGAACAACTATTTTAGCGCCAAAGGCACCAATCAATTCGCACTCGTGCTTGCCGCCATCTTCCTCGCATTGGCCGTCGCCGCCGGTTGGTACGCCTATGATAGCGCCGTGCGCGGCGGCTATGTGCTTGCCGCGGTTCTGGTCATCGTCGCGATCCTGATCCCTCAGGCGATCAAGGTCGCCGACCAGTGGGAGCGCGCGGTCGTGCTCCGGCTCGGCAAGCTGCAGGCCATTCGCGGCCCCGGCCTGTTCGTGATCGTGCCGTTCATCGACACGGTGGCGTCCTGGCTCGACCAGCGTATCCAGACTACCGAGATCAATGCGGAAACCGCGCTGAGCAAGGATACCGTGCCGGTGAATATCGACGCGGTGATCTTCTGGCAGATCCACGATCCGCAGCGCGCCGCGCTCGAGATCACCAACTACCGGCAGGCGATCACCCAGGTCGCGCAAACCTCGCTCCGCGAAGTCGTCGGTTCGTCGCTGTTGTCCACGCTGCTGTCCGAACGCAAGCAGGGCGATCAGCTGCTTCGCGAAGAAATCGGCCGCAAGACCGCGGAATGGGGCGTGGCGGTGCTCTCCGTCGAGATCAGGGATATCGGCGTGCCGCCCGCGTTGCAGGATGCGATGAGCCGGCAGGCGCAGGCCGAACGCGAGAAGCTCGCGCGCGTGCTGCTCGGACAGGCCGAACAGGAGATCGCGGCGAAATTCGTCGAGGCTGCGGAGATCTACGCGCGCAGCCCGGCGGCGCTGCAGTTGCGCGCCATGAACATCATCTATGAGACGACCAAGGAGCGCGGCGCGACCATCCTGATTCCGACGAGCATGGTGGACAGTATGAACCCCGCCACCGCGATGGGCATTGT
>JBEPUM010000456.1:0-2294 GCA_041691515.1 Pseudomonadota bacterium
TTGAGATAGCGGCGGCGCTCCTCGGTATCCTGCAGCGTCACCAGAATCTGGCCCGTCCCGATGTCGTGAGCGCCGAGCACCTCCGACCAGATCCGCGCCAACGCGATCTGACCGACGGCGGCGGCGGCCTGGCTTTCTTCCAGCTTCAGCGGGCCGCGCGGCAATTTCAGTTTGGCGCGACCGAGCGCGATCGAACCTGAGGACACGATCAGCACGTCGCGGCCGCCGCCATGCAGTTTGGCGATGTCGGCGGCGAGCGCTGCGAGCCAAGTTTCACGGACCTCGCCGGCATCGGAATCGATCAGCAGCGATGAGCCGACCTTGACGACGATGCGGCGGAATTTCTTCAGTTGCGGGCGGGCCATGCGGGCAAATCAATCGAAATAGACGGCGGAATGTGTCTTCTTATTCACACGAAAGCGGCGCGATGAAAAGCCGGACAGGACAGGCATTTAGCCCGCCACCGTTGCATCGGACGGTGATCGGATGGCGAGCCGGAACGGGCCTTCCGGATGGACACACCCTCAATAGCCTGAGCCCGATTGCGCCGCTCCCACTCAGCTATTTTCCGCGAATTCTGACCGTTCGCGGCAGAAATATGCTAATTGTGGCTCGTCTCATTAGCTGTCCTGACAGGCAGGCGAGGCCTGCCCGACTATTTCAAATGAAATTGTTTCTGCGCAATCGCGCCGGGGAGAGAAACTATGCGACATCCATCCATTGCGATGACCATCGCCACCCTCGCGGCCGTCTGTTGTCAGGGGACGCCGGGCATCGCCCAGGACACCGCCGACCGGCAGCTCGGCAATGTGCATTTTGCAACCTCGTGCAACGAAACGGCACAACGCCGGTTCGACCGTGCGATGCGCTACCAGCACTCGTTCTGGTACACGGCCTCGAAGGAAATCTACGAGGAGGCGCTCAAGGCCGATCCGGATTGTGCGATCGCCTATTGGGGCATTGCGCTATCGCTCCTCAACAATCCGCACAGCCCTGTTCCGGCGCCCAATCTTCCGCTCGGTCTCGCGGCCATCGAAAAGGCGAAAGCACTCGGCGCCAAGACAGCACGCGAGCGCGACTATATCGACGCCCTCGCAGTAATGTATGCCGATTTCGACAAGACCACGCATCAGGCACGGGTGCAGTCCTATCTCAAGGCCATGGAAGCGCTGGCCGCGAAATATCCCGACGACGACGAGGCGCAGATTTTCTACGCTATCACGCTCAATGTCGCGGCGTCGCCCGGCGACAAGACCTATGCCAACCAGCTCAAGGGGGCGGCGATCCTGGAGCCCATCTGGCAGCGCCAGCCGCAGCATCCGGGCATCGCGCACTACCTGATTCACCTCTACGACTATCCGGCGATCGCCGCCAAGGGCCTCCCGGCGGCGTTGCGCTACGCCAAGATCGCGCCCAATGCGCCACATGCGCAGCACATGCCGTCGCATATTTTCACGCGCGTCGGATACTGGAAGGAATCGATCGCAGCCAATACGGCATCGGTGAAGGCCGCGAAGGCCGACAACGAATTCGGCGATCAGATGCATGGGCAGGACTACATGGTTTATGCCTATCTGCAGCTTGGCGAAGACAAGGCGGCGCACGCTGTCGTCGATGACATCGAGGCGACGAAGGCCGGTCCTGACGCATTTGGCGCCGCGTTTTCACAGGCCGCCGCTCCGGCGCGCTACATGGTCGAGCGCGGTGACTGGAAGGGCGCGGCGGGTCTCGAGGTCAAGCCGAGCAAGTTTCCGCATGTCATGGCGATGAGCTATTTCGCGCGCGCACTTGGCGCGGCGCGCTCCGGCAATCCCGAAGCCGCGAGAGCCGAGATCGCAAAGCTGACCGAGATCGAGGACAAGCTGCGCGCGGCGAAAAATAGCTACTGGGCCGGTCAGGTCGACGTCCAGCGGCTGGCCGCGACGGCCTGGGCGCTCTACGCCGAGGGCAAAACCGACGACGCGCTCAAGACGATGAGCGCCGCCGTCGACGCCGAGGACAAAACCGAGAAACCGCCGGTCAGCCCGGGACCTCTGGCGCCGGCGCAGGAGCTCTACGGCACCATGCTGCTCGACCGCGGCATGGCGAAGGAAGCGCTGGCGGCGTTCGAAGCCACGATGGCGAAGGAGCCGAACCGCTATAACGGTTACGCCGGCGCGGCGCGGGCCGCGCAGATGCTCGGCGATAAAGCCAAGGCGAAGGTCTGGTATGACAAACTGATCGCGCTCGCGGCCGATGCGGATTCCCAGCGTCCGACGCTCGTAGCGGCAAAGACATTTGTCGCCGGCAACTAG
>JBEPUM010000457.1:0-2292 GCA_041691515.1 Pseudomonadota bacterium
CTCGATCCCCTCACCTTCCGCCCGGATTCCGCGCTCGGCGTGCCCGGCCTGATGTCGGCCTACATGGCCGGCAACGTGACGCTGGCCAATGCAGTCGGCACGGGGATTGCCGATGACAAAGCGGTCTACAGCTACATGCCGGAGATCGTGAAGTTCTATCTCGGCGAAGAGCCGATCCTGAAGAACGTGCCGACCTTCCGCTGCCGCGAGCCGAAAGACCTCGCCTACGTGCTCGACAATCTCGACCAGTTGGTGGTCAAGGAAGTCCATGGCTCCGGCGGCTACGGCATGCTGATCGGCCCGGCTGCGACCAAGGCGACCATCGCGGCGTTCCGCGACAAGCTCAAGCGCGAGCCGGAAGGTTTTATCGCCCAGCCGACACTGGCGCTCTCCACATGCCCAACCTGTACCGACGCGGGCCTCGCGCCGCGCCACGTCGATCTCCGGCCGTTCGTGCTGACGGGCCGCGACCGCGTCACTGTCGTCCCTGGCGGCCTGACCCGCGTCGCGCTGAAGCAGGGATCGCTGGTGGTGAATTCGAGCCAAGGCGGCGGCACCAAGGACACGTGGGTGCTGGATGAATAAGCTTACAACAGGCCGTCATTCCGGGGCGCGAGCCGCACTTGCGGCGAGTGAACCCGGAATCTCATCATGTTCATCTCGGCGAGATTCCGGGTTCGCGACCGGCAAGCGCCGGTCGTGCCCCGGAATGACAGAGTGTGTAGGGTTAACTTAAGATGCTCTCTCGCACCGCTGAAAACCTGTACTGGCTGGCCCGCTACGTCGAGCGCGCGGAATATATCGCGCGCACCATCGAAGCGACGCTGCGCGTCGCCGCGCTCCCGACCGCCTATATCGGCAAGACCAACGAATGGGATTCGGCGCTGCTGACCGCCGGCGTCGGCGCCAGCTTCTATGAACTCTACGACGAAGCCGATGAACGCAACGTGGTCGAGTATCTGTCCTTCTCGCCGCAAAACCCGTCGTCGATCCGCAACTGCATCGAAGGCGCGCGGCTGAATTCACGCTCGGTCCGCACCGCGCTGACGTCCGAAATGTGGGACACCATCAACGGCGCGTGGATCGACTTGCAGGAAGTCTGGGGCAAGGGCACGGCGACGCGCGAAGAACTGACGAAATTCCTGCGCTTTGTGCAGGAGACGTCGCTACGCTTCGACGGCTCGGCCTACCGCACCATGCTGCGCAACGACGCTTACTGGTTCTCGCGGCTCGGCCTGCACCTCGAGCGTGCTGACAACACCGCGCGCATTCTAGACGTCAAGTACCACATGCTGCTTCCCGAGGAAGAGCACGTCGGCGGCCCGCTCGACTACTATCAGTGGACCTCAATCCTGCGCTCGGTGTCGGCGCTGACCGCCTACCACTGGGTCTATCGCGAAACCCTGAAACCGTGGCTGATCGCGGACCTGCTGATCCTGAATGACACGCTGCCGCGCTCGCTCGCCAGTTGCTATGGCAATCTGGCGCGCAACCTCGACCAGATCGGTGTCGCCTACAGCCGCCAGGGCGCCGCTCAGCGTCACGCGCGCGGCATTCGCAACCGCCTTGAGCAAAGCCATATGGACGATATCTTCCAGCGCGGGCTGCACGAATTCATCCAGGAATTCATCGCCGACAATTCGCGCCTCGGCGAAGTCATCGCGAAGCAGTATCTGATATGATATTCCGCGCACCCCGAGCCGACACATCGTCATGGCCGGGCAAAGCGCGAAGCGCGTCTTCGCGCAGATGTCCCGGCCATCCACGTCTTGCTTTGGCGAAGCGACAGGGAGAAAGACGTGGATGCCCGGCACAAGGCCGGGCATGACGATCTTTCTGCTATAAGTGCGTCGAACGCCGATCAATCCTTTTTGAGTCAGCCATGCGCCTGCGAATTTCTCATTCGACCACCTACCGGTACGAGCCGCCCGCCAGCGCCGTGATCCAAGTCCTGCGCATGACGCCCGGCAGCCATGACGGTCAGTATGTCGCCGACTGGCAGATCGACGTCTCCACCGACTCCCGCCTCGACGTTCATCAGGACGCCTTCGGCAACGTCATCCATGTGCTGACCCATGGGCCGATCGCGGACCTCACCGTCTCCGTCGAAGGCCTGATCGAAACCCAGGATACCGGCGGCGTCCTGCGCGGCACCGACGAGCGGTTTCCGCCGAGCCTGTTTTTGCGCGCGACGCCGCTGACCGAAATCAATCCGGCGCTGGCGGGCTTTGCGCGCGATCTGCGATCTGCTGCGCAGGACGACGTGCTCGGTTTCCTGCATGCGCTGATGGT
>JBEPUM010000458.1:0-2279 GCA_041691515.1 Pseudomonadota bacterium
TTAGGAGCCAGGAGCCCCGTCCCTTGGTCATAGGACGGGGCTCCGGCCCTCGCGTGGCGTGCCGGCCTCGACGGGCGCGCTATTCACGCGAACCGGTATCCGCTTCGCTGTTTGCCAGCGAAGCGACTAAGTCATCGTGCTAGTCGAGCACCTGCATGATGCGCCGCGTTCGCGGATCGACCAGCACCGTTTCGCCATTCACGACGGTGTAGCGATATGGCGTAGCGCCATAGGTCTGCGGCACGTCGTAGTAGGTGATGCCTTCATCGGCGAGCGTGCCCCCGACGATGACGCGTTCCGGAACGGTGTAGGTCGGAACGCGTTCGCGCACGACGTATTCGCGGAACGCCGGGCGCTGCTCGTAAGCGATGCCCCCATCGGCATCGACCTCCACAGGCGTGCTCACAACGACGCCCGTCGATGGCGCGACGCCGACAGTCACGCCTTGCGCGTGTGCTGCTAACGGTACACCGAGAGCTGCCACAAGTGTGGCGATAGCCAGCTTCGTGTTTCGCATGGTTTGTCTCCTTTGCGATGACAGACGCGCGCCCGTGGATGCGCCGTTCGATTGGGCGTCTTGCCAATTCATCCGGCCTGCCATCGTTCCCATTCGCGACTGCCGCACCTGATGCAATTTGCGGCAAAACCAAAATGATGTGGAACCCGCCGGAGGCGGTGTGCGCCTGCTATCGGGGAACCGGCGCCCCGGATAAAGTCTGCTATCGATTCGTCAGACAGCAGATCGCATCAGCGGAGGTTCCCTTATGGTCATCACGGCAGCCCACATTCAACCCATCGTGGCACTGATCGCGGGCGTTCTCATTCTCATCATGCCGCGTTTTCTGAATCTGGTGGTCGCGATCTATCTCATCTTCATCGGTCTCGCCGGCCTCGGCGTGTTGAAGATGTTTCACCTCTAGGCGGTCACGCGTTGCGCGCTCAATGATGGACGCACGACGGCGCGGCCCGTGACGGCATCCTGATCCAATGCGCGACGGGTCAGCGCGGCCGTTAAAAGTCCCGTCAGGGCAACTATGCTTGGCCTCTCCGCCGCCGTTCCTGCGATGCGGACTTCGACGCACTTCGAACGACGGCCAGCGTGGGATTCCCGACCTGGCTGGTGCCATTCGCCATTGTACTATCGCGAAGCCGCTTGCCTTCTAGTCTGAATAGTTGTTCAGTTCTTCAAAATGATTTGCGTGAAACTTGCGCAAGACTTTGAAGACGCGCGCGCATTCCGGCCGACGGTGCTTGCCGGCCCATGTGCGTCAGGGACATGAAACGCACATGGTGTATCGGCGAACCCATCAGGTCGTGAAACGGCTGGCGGCGCGGCGCAGCGCCATCCTGGCGGCGGCGCGGGATGCGGCCAGTGATGGCGGCATGGCGGCAGTGCAGATCGCGCCGGTCGCGGTTCGCGCCAATGTCGCCGCCGGCACGGTCTACCGCTATTTCCCTTCGAAGGCGGATCTGATTTCCGAACTGATCGCGGAGGTGTCCCGTGACGAACTGGCTGCGATCCGCCGCGCCGCCGATGCTGCGCCGGGCCCGTCTTCGGCGCTTGCGGCCGCCGTCACCACGGTCGCGGTTCATGTGGTGTCGCACCGGAAACTGGCATGGGGCATTCTGGCCGAGCCTGTCGATGTCGATGTGAACGCGACGCGGTTGGCAAGCCGCCGCGAAATCGCCGGCGAAATTGAAGCACGGATCGTCGCCGCGGTGCGCGCGGGACACCTGCCGGCGCAGGATACGGCGCTGGCCGCGACCGCGCTGCTCGGCGCGCTGCATGAATCCCTGGTCGGCCCGCTCGCGCCCGACAATCTCGATGATCCTGCAAAACTCCGCGACGTGGTGCAGACGGCAACCTTGCTGGCGCTGCGTGCGGTCGGCGTGATGGATGCCCGCGCCCGCGGCCTCGTGGTGCAGGCAGCGCTTCCGGCAAAAATGCTGGCAGGGGCGTAGGCTGCCTGTCCGTTCAGCGAAGATCAGGCCGCGTCGAGAAGTTCGTGAAGTGCTTGATTGATCTGGTGGCCGGTATAGGGCTTCCGTAAAAGCTGTCCGCCGCTCGGCAGGTCGTCCAAATTTAATTTCACGTATCCCGAGGCTGCCAGTATCTTGATCGGAGGCCAGCGGTTTCTGACCGCCCGGGCGAGTTTCAGTCCATCCATGGAACCGGGCATCTGGATGTCGGTAAATAGCGCGACGATGTCAGTGCGCGCTTCAAGGATCGCAACGGCCTCATCGGCATTAGCGGCTTCGACAACCTCGAACCCTGAATC
>JBEPUM010000459.1:0-2267 GCA_041691515.1 Pseudomonadota bacterium
CCGATGCAGAGCGTGACGAGCGCGGTGGATTTGTTGGTGCGCTCCAACTCGTCGAGCACGGTGCCCAAAATCATCGCGCCGGTCGCGCCGAGCGGATGGCCCATGGCGATGGCGCCGCCGTTCACATTGATCTTGGCGTTGTCGATGTTGAAGGCCTGGATGTAGCGCAGCACCACCGAGGCGAAGGCTTCGTTGAGTTCGAACAGATCGATGTCCGACAATTTCATGCCGGAGCGCGCCAACACCTTTTTCGTGACGTCGACCGGGCCAGTCAGCATGATCGACGGCTCGGAGCCGATATTGGCGAACGCCCTGATTTTTGCACGCGGCTTGAGATTGTGTTTGGCGCCCGCTTCCTTGCTGCCAATCAACACCGCCGCCGCGCCGTCCACGATCCCGGACGAATTGCCGGCGTGATGGACGTGCTTGACCTTCTCGACTTCCGGATGCGACTGCGTCGCCACCGCGTCAAAGCCACCCATCGCACCCATGGCCTCGAACGAGGGCTGCAACGACGCGAGCGACTGCATGGTCGTCGACGGGCGCATGTGCTCGTCGCGGTCGAGGATCGTGAGACCGTTGATGTCCTTCACCGGCACGATCGAATTCTTGAAATAGCCTTTCTCCCAAGCGCTGGCCGCACGCTTCTGGCTTTCGACCGCATAAGCGTCCACATCGTCGCGCGAAAAACCGTATTTGGTCGCGATCAGGTCCGCTGAAATGCCTTGCGGCAGGAAGTAGGACGGCACCGCGATCGACGGGTCCATCGGCCAGGCCGCGCCCGACGACATGATGCCGACCCGGCTCATCGACTCAGCGCCACCGCCGATGGTCAGTTCGTGCTGGCCGGCCATCACCTGCGCGGCGGCAAAATTCACGGCATCGAGACCCGAGGCGCAAAAGCGGCTGATCTGCACGCCGGGCACCTCGGTGCCAAGGCCTGCCTCCAGCGCTGCGAAACGCGCGATATCGCCACCGGCCTCGCCGACCGGATCGACCACGCCGAAGATGACGTCATCGACGGTGTCGGTCTTGATATGATTGCGCTCCTTGAGGGCCTTCAGCGGTGCCGTCGCCAGCGCCAACGCCGTTACCTCATGCAGCGAACCATCGGCCTTGCCTTTGCCGCGCGGGGTACGAACGTGATCGTAGATAAACGCCTCAGGCATTGGTTTCTCCCGTTGAAATCTTGCGGTCCGTCATTGCCTACGTTGCTTCGCTCGCAATGACGATGATCCTCAGAACGCCTCCGCCGGCAATTCCATCGTTGTGTCGCTTCCGCTCTGGATGCGCGCGAGATGCAGCGCCGTCTCAGGAAGCATCCGCTCCATGAAGAAACGACCGGTGACAAGCTTCGCTTTCAGATAGGACGACGTATCGCCGGCCGCAATCTTGTCCTGCGCGACTTTCGCCATGCGCGCCCACATGTAGCCGAATACCACGAGGCCGAAGAGCTGCATGTAATCGGTGGCGGCAGCGCCCGCGTTGTCGGGTTTCGTCATCGCGTTCTGCATGAGCCACATCGTGGCCTGCTGCAAATGGCCAAGCGCCGCCGAGAGCGGTGCGACAAATGGCTTCATGGCCTCGTCGCCACCGTGATCCTTGGCGAACGCTGCGACCTCGCCGAAAAACGCCATCGAGGCGCGGCCGCCGTCGCGCGGCAGCTTGCGGCCGACCAGATCGAGCGCCTGAATGCCGTTGGCGCCTTCATAGATCATCGCGATCCGCGCATCGCGTACGAACTGCTCCATACCGTTCTCGGCAATGTAGCCGTGACCGCCCCACATCTGCTGCGCTAGCACTGCGTTAGAGAAGCCGACGTCGGTCAGCACGCCCTTCAACACCGGCGTCATCAAGCCCATGTGATCGTCGGCGGCCTGACGGTCCTTCGCATCATCGGAGCGATGAGCGACGTCGCTCTTAAGCGCGGTCCAGACCACCATGGCGCGCGCAGCCTCATTGAAGGCGCGGATGGTGAGCAGCGTCCGGCGTACGTCGGGATGCACGATGATCGGATCGGCCGCCTTCTCCGGCTCTTTCGCGCCGGTCAGCGAACGGCCCTGCAGACGATCCTTCGCATAGGCGACCGCGTTCTGATAGGCGACTTCCGACTGCGCGAGCCCTTGCACCGCGACGCCGAGGCGGGCCTCGTTCATCATCACGAACATGCCCTGCATGCCCTTGTTCTCTTCGCCGATCAGCCAGCCGGTGGCGCCGTCGTAGTTCATCACGCAGGTCGAATTGCCGTGAATGCCCATCTTGTGTTC
>JBEPUM010000460.1:0-2254 GCA_041691515.1 Pseudomonadota bacterium
CCGGATGGCAGCCGCCATTCTGCATGCGCAGCAGTTCATCCTTGCCCTCGTCGAACTCGTGATTGCCGACCGATGAAATGGCAAGGCCCATCATCGACAGGGATTCGATGGTGGGTTCGTCGTGAAACATCGCCGACAGCAGCGGGCTCGCGCCGATCAAATCCCCGGCCGCGACGAAGATCGTGTTCTTCTTTTCTGCGCGCAATTGCTTGACCAGCGTGGCCATATGCTCCGCGCCGCCAGCCGGCACGGTGATGCGCTTCGTCTTGTCGGCAGGGTCACTGATGCTGATGCCGCCGGGCGGTGGCCGCAGGTTGCCGTGAAAATCGTTGATTGCGAGAATTCGCACCTCGACCGGCGCGGCGGTGTCGTCGGCCATGGCGCGGGGCATGGCCACGCCGGCGAGAAGCATTGCAAGGAAGAGGGAAAAGCTGACTCTCATGGTTGAAGGATGCATGGGAACGATGACAGGATCCGTTCTGTCATCCCTTCTTGCGCGCGAAAAAGGCCTTGAACGCCGCGATGGCTTCCTGCGAGCGCATCCGTTCGCCGAACAGATGTCCCTCCTGATCGATCCGGCGCGTCAGGTCTTCCGGTGGCAGTCTCAGAAGTTTGCGCGAGATAGCGACGGCTTCCGCCGGCAGCGCGCAGATGTCGCGTGCGACCTTGCGGGCCTCGGCTTCGGTGTGACCCGGCGCGACCACGCCATTGACGAAACCGGCATCGCGGGCCTCGTCCGCGCTCAGCGTGCGGCCCATTACCAGCATGGCGAAGGCGCGCTGATGTCCCATGGTCCGCGGCGCCAGCAGGCTGGACGCGCCTTCCGGCACCAGACCGAGATGGATGAAGGGTGTCGAGAACGTCGCCGTCTTGCTGGCAAGCACATGATCGCAGTGAAACAGCATCGTGGTGCCGATGCCGATGGCGATGCCATCCACGGCGGCGATCAGCGGTTTTACATTATGCGCTAGCGAGTAAAGGAATTTCGCGGCGTTGGACGCACGGGGCGCGCCGCCATCGGAGGTGCCGTCTTTCAGAAAATCGTCGAGATCGTTGCCTGCGGTGAACACGCCGGAGCCGCCGGTGATGACGATGCAGCGGATCGCCGGATTATTCTGCGCGGTGTCGATTGCGTCGCTCATCGCGCGATACATGTCTTGGGTGATCGCGTTCTTCTTTTCGGGGCGCCGCATCGTGATGACCCGGGTCGCGTCGTCGTCGGTGACTATGAGGTGGCCGGCCATGGTGCACTCCTGAAGCTGGCAAATGCCCGCTGGTATCCTTACATGATCCCGTACAGGCCCAAAATGACCGGCCGACCTTTCCCACCATTGACCGGGGACGACGTGATGCAATTGACTGGAATTCATCACCTGACCGCGATTTCGGCGAAGCCGCGCGACAATCTGGCCTTTTATACCGGCGTGCTCGGCATGCGCCTGGTGAAGAAGACCGTCAATCAGGACGATGTCAGCGCCTACCATCTGTTCTATGCCGACGGCGAGGCCAACCCCGGCACCGACCTTACTTTTTTCGACTGGCCAGTCCCGGCCGAGGTGCGCGGGACCAACAGCATCAACCGCACCGGCCTGCGCATTGCAGGCGAAGCGAGCTTTGCGTTCTGGCACGATCGACTGACCAAAGCCGGAGTCGAAGCCGGCAAGGTGACCGAGGTCGATGGCCGTCTGACGCTGCCGTTTATGGATCCGGAAGGCCAGCGGCTGGTGTTGGTCGATGACGGCGGTGCTGGCGCAGCTTCGCCGTGGAAGAAGAGTCCGGTGCCCGCCGAGCACCAGATTCGCGGTCTTGGCCCGATCGTGATGAGCGTGCATGATCTCGGCCGCACCGCGGCGTTGCTCACCGACGTGATGAACATGACGCGCGTTCGCGACTATGTGCATGCGGGTGAGATTCAGGTCCATGTGTTCTCGATGGGCGAGGGCGGTATCGCCGCCGAACTGCATGTGCTCGAGCAGAAGGGTCCGATCGCGCGGCAAGGCGCGGGCGCTGTGCATCATGTCGCATTCCGTACGCCCGACAATGATCAGTATGAGGCCTGGGCACATCGTCTCAACGAACTCGGCGTGCCCAACAGCGGCGAGGTCGATCGGTTTTATTTCCGCAGTCTCTATTTCCGCGAGCCGAACGGAATTCTGTTCGAGATCGCCACCGACGGACCGGGCTTTGCGACCGACGAGCCGATGGATCGGCTCGGCGAGAAGCTGGCGCTGCCGCCGTTCCTCGAGCCGCGGCG
>JBEPUM010000461.1:0-2242 GCA_041691515.1 Pseudomonadota bacterium
GATATTGCGCCCGATCTGGCCTGGAGCCTGCGCGAGGCGGCCACCATCCTGGTCCAGCTGTTCAGTCCGATGATGCCGCATCTGGCCGAGGAATGCTGGCAGGCGCTGGGACAAAAGGGGCTTGTTTCCGAGGCCCGTTGGCCACAAATCGAGCCCGATTTGCTGGTTCAAGACACCATTACGCTGCCGGTTCAGGTGAACGGCAAGAAGCGGGGTGAGGTGACGGTGACGAGCGGCGCTCAAAATGCGGAAATTGAGGCTGCCGTTTTGGCGCTCGATGCGGTAAAACAGGCCCTGGGCGGCAAACCAGCCCGAAAGATCATTATTGTCCCGCAGAGGATTGTGAATGTGGTGGGGTAGGTTATCGGCTCGGCCGGCTCGATCATGGGCCGCTCCCCGCATCGCGGCCCGGCTGGCCATTGTCGCTACGTTGGCGGCGCTGACATCCGGCTGTTTCCACCCGATGTACGCCGAGCACACCGACGGCTCTCCCGCCTTGCGCGAAAAGCTGATGGGTGTGGAGCTGTTGCCGATCGACAAGCCCAACGCGTCCCGGGATGCCCGGATCGGGGTTGCCATCCGCAATGCGCTTGCGTTCAAGCTCTATGGCGGTGCCACCGGCATGCCGCCGACGCATCAGCTCAGGATCCGGTTCACGACCAGCCGTTCGTCGCTGATTCTCGACCCCCTGACCGCGCTGCCGTCCAATGAGAGCTACGGCATCGATGCTAGCTATCAGTTGATCGAGGTCGCGACCGGCAAGGTCGTCCTCAGCGCGAGCACCTTCGCTCGCGATTCTTATGACATCCCTGGCCAGCTTCAGCGTTTCGCACGCGCCCGAGCCTATCGCGACGCGGAGGACCGCGCCGCGCAGCAAATCGCCGACAATATCAATACGCGGCTGGCAGGGTTTTTCTACGCAGGCCTCTGATCGCGCGCGACCGTTCAGGCTTCATCGATCTGCCCAGAATTCTTGAGCGGGACGTGCTTCAAAAATGGTTGCGTTGCGCGGAAAAGACGTCGACAGCTTCCTCGCCCGGCCCGATCCCGGACGCCCCATTATCCTGCTGTACGGCCCCGACGCCGGCCTGGTGCGCGAGCGTGCCGACGCGCTGATGGCTTCGGCGGTGGACGATCCCAACGATCCGTTTTCACTGGTGCGGCTCGATGGCGACGATCTCGCGGCCGAGCCGTCGCGTCTTGTCGATGAAGCCATGACCGTGCCGCTGTTCGGCGGCCGCCGCGCCATCCGCGTCAAGGCGGGGTCGCGCAGCTTTGCCGGCGGCATCGATGCGCTGGCGGACTCCGCGGTCAGGGATTGTCGCATCGTGATCGAGGCCGGCGAATTGCGGCCCGAGGCGCCGCTGCGCAAGGCGTGTGAGCGGGCCAAGACGGCGGTCGCGATCGCCTGCTATCCCGACACCGAACGCGACCTTGCCAAGCTGATCGACGATGAATTGCGCATCTCGAATTTGAAGATCGCGGCCGACGCCCGTTCCGCGCTGATGTCGCTGCTGGGCGGCGACCGCCAGGCCTCGCGCAACGAACTCCGCAAGATCGCGCTTTACGCACACGGGCAGCGCGAGGTCGCGCTAGACGACGTAATGGCCGTCGTCTCCGACGCGTCGGACTTCAAGCTGGATCCGATCGTCGACGGCGCCTTCGCCGGACAGGCCGCCACCGTCGAGACCGAATTCACCAAGGCCATGATCGCCGGCACCTATCCCGGACTCATCATCTCGGCCGCGCAACGCCAGGTCGCCGCCCTGCACAAGGCCGCTCTGGCCATGGAGAGCGGCGCGTCGGCGTCTTCAGCCGCCGAGAGCGGATTTCCCCGGCTGCATTTTTCCCGCAAGACGGTCGTTGAAACGGCGCTGCGCAATTTCAGCGCCGCGAAGCTGGTACAGGTGATGGATCAGCTCGCGGTGGCCGCGCTGGATGTCCGCAAACAATCGTCGCTCGCGCCCGCCATCGCGCAGCGCGCGCTGATGTCGATCGCGGTCAACGCGCGGCGGCGCGGATAACAGCGCGTTCGCGGCGGCGACACATCTTTGTCTGACGGAGTTCGGTCATGGAGCATCTCGGCGCAAGGGCGTTCGGCAGCCTCGTCATCGTCATCGCAGTGATGGCGGGTATCCTGTTCGGAACAGCCGGAACCCTCGACTACTGGCAGGGCTGGATTTTTCTTGCGAGCTACAGCGTGGCCTCGCTGGTGCTGACGCTATACATGCTGCGCAATGAC
>JBEPUM010000462.1:0-2240 GCA_041691515.1 Pseudomonadota bacterium
ATCTTCGGCGACATCAATTCGGGCAACTGCCTGAAGGTCAAATGGGTGTGCGATCGCCTCGCGCTGCCCTATACGTGGGTCGCCGTCGATACGATGAAGGGCGAGACACGCACCACGCACTTCCTGTCGCTGAATGGCGCAGGACAGGTGCCGGTCATCGAGCTCGGCGACGGCCGCATATTGGCGCAATCCAACGCGATCATCCGCTATCTCGCCCGCGACAGTGATCTGGTCCCAGCGGATGCGTATATCGCCGCGAAAATGGATGAGTGGCTGTTTTGGGAACAGTACAGCCACGAGCCCTACATCGCAGTTTGCCGTTTCCAGATGGTCTATCTCGGCAAGCCGGTCTCCGATCTCGACCCCGACAAGATCAAGCGTGGCTACGCCGCGCTGGCGCGCATGGAGCATCAGCTTGCTGCGACGCGGTTTTTGACGGGCGATGCGGCCTCTCTCGCCGATGTGGCGCTGCTGGCCTATACGCGCGTCGCACACGAGGGCGGCTTCCATCTCGATGGTTACGCCGCCATCCGCCGCTGGATCGGCGACGCCGAGCGTGCGCTGGCCGTTCCACCTTTGACAGCTTTCGATCCATAGCATGATGCGATCCTCGATATGACGAGCAACACCGATATGATAATCCGCCCCGCCGCGCGCGACGATGTTCGCGCCATTGTAGAGATGCTCGCCGACGATCATCTCGGCAAGGCGCGCGAGCGGCTGGAGGATCCGTTGCCTCCGTCGTACTTCCGCGCGTTCGACACGGTCTCGAGTGACCGGAATATTCAGCTGATGGTCGCGCAGGACAACGACGGTACGGTCGTCGGCTGCCTTCAACTCTGCATTCTGCCGGGATTGAGTTCGCAGGGCGCATCGCGCGGCCTGATCGAGGACGTGCGCGTGGCGTCGCGGTGCCGAAGCCGCGGCATCGGCGAGCAACTGGTGCGTTGGGCGGTGGATGAAGCCCGGGGCAGGGGCTGTGTGATGGTCGAACTGCTCACGCACCAAACCCGCACCGATGCGCAGCGATTTTATGCGCGGCTCGGATTTCAGGCCAGCCATGTCGGGATGACATTGCGGTTCTGATTGCGTGGATTGGCGCGTCTTTGCGCATGGTCTCCAGATCGTGAGTCGGCCTTGGCCCGCTGGAACCGGAACGGCTTCGGGCGCTGTTCGTTGATCTCTCGTAATCAACGATGGAGCTTTCGCATGCAATTTCGATCCACCATGGCCGCGCTGGTCGCGGCAACCTTCATCAGTTCGCTGGCGTTGACGGCAGCCAATGCAGCCGGAGCGGGCGCGGCCGGCGGCGCCGGCATGCCGAGCGCCGGTTCGGTCAACAGTCAGAATTCGGGGTCGGCGGGCATCCAGTCCGCACCCGGCGGATCATCAACCACGGCCACGGGCAGCGGCCTGAACGGAACACCGGGCACCACCACGGGCACCGGCCTCAACACCGGCGGCATCAACCAGCAGGGCGTGCCCAACACGTCCACACCGGGACACATTGGCACCGGCGCGTCGCCGAGCGGTCTGCCCGGCGACAATCCGAATGCACCGGGATATCCCGGCCGCATCGGCAACTAGCGCTCTGGTTTCACAGCGCGCTGCAAGCCGAGCGGAATCGCGGCGACGTCCGTCACGAGGTGCGGGATGCGCGACGTCCTGGACAGCGAAACATTGTGAAACGGGACGGAGAGAGTTGTGAACAGGCGAGCGGAAATGATGAATTTCCGCTCGTGTGCGTCCGGGCGTTGCGATGATTGCGGAAGTGGCTCCGCTATCCGTTCCGCTTAACGCGCGATAAACTAACAGCCGCGCCGTAATTATTTTCCACGAACCAAATTGTCCGCTTTGGCGTATTTATGCCGGCGTATATTTGGAATCCCCTATGAAAAATTACACGATCGTCAAGATCGGCAGCGATTATGTCGTGCAGGCCGAGGAGCAGAGCGTCCTGAAGGTCGCGAGCCGGCGCAGGGCCGCCAAGCTTGTGGTCGAGGCGACCGGGCTCCTTGACCATCCCGCGGCGGAAGACGCTGCACCGGCGCCTGCTGATGTGCCGCCAATCGCGCCTGATCTGCCGGAAGGTTCTTGACGAGATCGGGCGATTCCCATATCTCCGCCAGTGGGACACCTCCCCCCAACGGGAGGCTTACTATCTGGAAGGATAGATGATGACCGTAGCGAAGCCCGCTTCGCGGCCGAATGTGCCGCATTTCTCGTCCGGCCCCTGTGCC
>JBEPUM010000463.1:0-2211 GCA_041691515.1 Pseudomonadota bacterium
CCGACGAAATAGACCTGCATCTGCGGCATCAGCCGCGCCAGCACGCCAAGCCCGATATTGAAAACCAGCCCGAACACCAGAAACGGCGCCGAGAGCTGCGTACCTATCTTGAACGCGGCAGCGAAAGCCCGCGTGGCGAGCGCCGCAACGTCGCCGCTCGGCATCAGTTCGCCCGGCGCGAAGATCTTGTAGCTGTCGTTCAGCGCGGAAATGACCAGATAATGCGTGTCGGTGGCGAACAGCAATGCGATGCCGAGCATGGTCAGGAAGTTGCCGATCAGCACGCCCTGCTGACCCTGGGTCGGATCGACCGAGGTGGCGAAACCGAGCCCGAGCTGTTGTGCAATGATCGAACCCGCCACCTGCAAGGCCGACAACGTGACGCGCGCGGTCGCGCCCAGCACCACCCCGATGATGATCTCATGCACCATCAGCACCAGAAGCGGCGTGATCGACTGCATGTCAACGTGGTAGGCGGCGCGGTGCAAGGGCAGGATAATCAGGGTCAGCGCCAACGCGATCCCGAGCCTGACACGCACCGGAATGTTCACTTCGCCGAGCCCCGGCAACAGCATCACCATCGCGCCGATGCGGGCAAACACCAGCATGAAGGCGGCGCCGAGGGCGGGCAGAAGCGAGACGTCGATGCGCATTGGTTATTTCGGACTGTGCATCAGCCCCCGATGATTCGCGATGAAATACGCATCATCTCGCTATGAAGCGCATCGGCCATGAACGGTAGCGCCAGCAGCAGAGTAACGAAGATCGCGAGGATCTTCGGCACGAACACCAGCGTCTGTTCCTGGATTTGCGTCAAAGCCTGCACCAGCGAGATCACGACACCGACCACGAGTCCGACGGCCAGCAGCGGCCCCGACACCAGAACGATGGTCCAGATCGCCTCGCGCGCGACATCAAGTGTTTCAGCGCCGGTCATTGAACTGTCCTTGCTTTTTCCGTCACCCTGAGGAGCGGCGGAGCCGCGTCTCGAAGGGCGACGGCCTTCAAATGGATTGATCCTTCGAGGCTCGCGGCCTGCGGCCGCTCGCATCTCAGGATGACAAACGGGGGCTAGATCGGCATCTTCATGATGTCTTCGTAGGACTGGATGACGCGGTCGCGTACCGACACCAGCGTCGACACCGCGACGTCGGTATCCGCAACCGCCGTCACCACATCCATCACATTGGCTTTGCCCGAGGCCATCGCCACGGTCTGCGCGTCGGACTTCCGTCCGGCTTCCATGACGCTGCCGAGCGCGTCCTTCAGGATCGCGCCGAACGACGGACCTCCGCCTTCGGACGCCTTGCCGGCGGCGCCCCCGGAATCCATCATCCGGGCGAGGCTCGCATAGGCGTTTGCTGCGACGGTGGGCGATGCCATGGGTTACGTCTCCGGGGTCAGGATTTGAGGATATCGAGCGTGCGCTGGATCATCCGGCGCGTCGCGCTGATGATGTTGAGGTTCGCCTCGTAGGATCGCTGCGCGTCGCGCATGTCGGTCATTTCGACGAGTGAATTGACGTTGGGATATTTGACATTGCCGCTGGCGTCGGCGGCGGGATTGCTCGGCTCGTATTTGACGCGGAAGGACGACATGTCCGGTTTCACCCGGCCGAGCGCCACCACTTTTGCGTCGAGCGCGCGGTCGAGCGCCGAGGAAAACGTCGGCACCTTGCGGCGGTAGGGATCGCCGCCCGCGGTCTGCGCGGTGGAGTCTGCGTTCGCGATGTTTTCCGAGATCACCCGCATACGCCCGGCCTGCGCCCGCAGGCCGGAGGTTGCGATGCTCATCGATCGCACGAAGTCGGCGCCGTTGTCTGCCATGTTGCGGTCTCCTGTTCCGTCCTTATGCCTTGCCTATCGCGGTTTTGATCAGCCGCAGGCTGCGGCTGTAGAGCGAAGTGGCGGCCGCGAAATCCATCTGGTTGGCCGACACCTTGAGCATCTGGTCTTCGAGATTGACCGCGTTGCCGGCGGGGCGAGTCTCGAAGCCGGCATGGCGATTCTGTTCGAAACTCGTGCCCGTGCTCGAACCCGCGATGTTGCGGCCTGAACTCGTCTGCATCATCGCCAGCGAAGTGCCGCCGGATGCACTGACGCCCTTGGCGTCGAACTTCGGCTCCACGAGATCGCGCGGCTTGAAATTCGGCGTATCGGAATTTGAGATGTTTTCGGCGAGCACGCGCTGGCGCTCCTGATGCCACTGCAT
>JBEPUM010000464.1:0-2209 GCA_041691515.1 Pseudomonadota bacterium
TCCGCCCACTGTGCGTGCTTGGTCACGGGATCGACGCTCAGGCCGATCGTCTTGACGCCGCGCTTGTCGAATTCGGGCTTCAGCCGAGCCACCGCGCCCAGCTCGGTCGTGCAGACCGGCGTGAAATCCTTCGGGTGGGAGAACAGCAACCCCCAACTGTTGCCCAGCCACTCGTGAAAACGGATGTGACCCTCAGTGGTCTCAGCTTCGAAATCGGGGGCTTCAGCGTTAATCGCAAGTGCCATGGTGTGACCTCATCTTATTCAAATTACAGGAGATTTTGTCTCGCTTTGGTCAGTATAGGGCGCGGGGCGGCGGAAGGGAACCGTCTCGACGAAAAGGCCAGAACTTTCCCTCTCCAGATAATCCCTTGGCACCGCATTCTGATCCCGTGCTTGCTTGCGGAAAAATCGCATTGTTTTGAAACGTCCGCCCTGAAGTTGCCTCAGCCCGGCCCTGACGCCGCCGAACGGCCCTGCGATGAACCGTGACGCAGGTCACAGCGACCAATCGGTCCCTGACCTAAGCTTCTCGGCAGGCGATTAAAAAAGACGCGAACCGATTACCGATTCTTTAACCAACCGTTTACGCCCGCATGGAATTGCTGGGGCCACATCAGAAAAGAGCAGAATACCAAATGTCGACCGTTTTAGCCTTCGCCGAACCCGCCGGCGTTCCCGAACCCTCCGAGATTACCGACCGCAAGGCCGTTGCGCACGCCCTCGCCATTGTGCGGGACGGCGTTATTACTGGTGAAGGGCCGACCACGAGGGGACGCATCCACTTTTCCCGCGCGCTCGATGCTGCTGACGCCGCCTGGTGCGCGCGCATCCTGACCGCGACCGCCGTGGACAACCAGCCGGTCAGCCGTGCGGAAGCCGAAGCCCTGTTCGAAATCAATGATGCCGCCGCCGAACGCAGCGATGGCGGGTTGTTCGATGATCTCTTTGCCAAGGCGGTCGTCCACCACGCCGCATCCGCGTCGGGTCTTCCAGTGCCGTCGCGCAGCGTCGCACTGTCGCCGGACACCGCCATTGAGAGTTGGGCGCCGACCAAGGCAGTTGGCGTCAATATCGAAGTGCTGGAGTGGGTCGCAAGCCAAATGCGCGGCAAGCGCCGCAGCAATCATGCGCTAATGGCGATGGTCGCAAGCCTGATCGGGCTGGCCACGCTGCCGCTGGTGCATCTGCCGAACGTGTTCGACATCGGCATGTAGGCCGCGCGAAACCAAGTCAACGATGACGAACGGCGGGCTATTTCCCCGCCGTTTTTTGTTTGCCGCCCTCAACTTCGAGCCCGAGAGTACGGCCAGGGAAGCCAGCCGTGTCGAAGTAGCGCTGGTTCAGCACGCGCTGGAAGTTCAGGACAGTGCGCAGTCCCTGCGCGTCGGGCCGGGACGTCACCGTTCCCTTGTATCCGCGCGGGGTGACACCGTTGGGTATGGCTTCCGTCATCACCCGTCCGATCAGGCTGCCTTTGGGCTTTTGTGTCAGCCCCAGCAGTCTTGCCGCGGTCATGCCGACATCGGCATTGCTCACGGGAAGTTCGTCGACATAGCCGGATTTGAAATCCGGCCCGATCGCCGCCGTGAAGTTTCTGGTGTCGCCGCGGCTAAAACTGCCGTGCATGCCCTGACCCTGACGAAGCACCGTGTCCGCCACTTCGACCGAGCAGACGGTCGGAGCGTCGCAGCCGCTGGTGTAGGAGCGAAAGTTCACGACGATCGAAGGGTGAGGGGTGACGGCCTTGCCGCGCAGGTTGAGAAGCGATAGCGGCAAGGTGGCGGGGAAGCGTCCGAGATCGTCCTCGACAAAAATCCCGCTGACGTAGTCCTGTGCAAGCAGCGCCTTGATGACGCGGCCAGCGAGTTTCCGATCCTTGCTTGGAAGATAGATCAGGTCCGAGCCGCCGTTGGTGGCGACGACCACTTCGGGTTTGAGCGGATCCGGGCCGAGCAGGCCATTGCCCGCGCGCGGGTGCGCGTCGTCGGCGACCGGAGCGTTCTTGTTATTCGGATCGAACAACGGCAGCTTGAGCGCCTTCGCAAGATCGATGGCGACAAATCCCATCGGAAGGAAATCCTTCGGCGTATCGGCATAAGTGATCTTCGCCGAAGGACTGGTCTTGCTCTGCTTTGAAATCGTCGAGAAGCCGTGATCCGAGGAAATCATGATGTTGGTTGTCGCGCTCAAGCCGAGATCGTCGAGCG
>JBEPUM010000465.1:0-2207 GCA_041691515.1 Pseudomonadota bacterium
GCCGCTTCCTTGTAGAAGCACGAGGAATATTTCCGGTTCGGTCCGAGCACCTTGGCAAAGAACGCCGCCGGCACCTCGTAATGCTGGGAGTTGGCCTCATCGGTATATTCCGCGATGGCGCGCGCGGCCATTTCATCGGCGAATGCTGCATCGCTCGCAGCATCACCCGTCGCGAGCCGCGCCGCCGTGCGCGAGCAAAGCCTGTTGACGCCGGC
This sequence comes from Pseudomonadota bacterium, assembly GCA_041691515.1. Classification (GTDB taxonomy): domain Bacteria; phylum Pseudomonadota; class Alphaproteobacteria; order Rhizobiales; family Xanthobacteraceae; genus Nitrobacter. Next base: position 216 of record JBEPUM010000465.1, read on the forward strand.
GCGGATCAGCGCGTCCGGGAGCGGCACGCGTTCGGCGGTGCCGATGATCGTGGAAATGACGCTCATGACAACGCTCCTGTCTGCGGCGGCAGCGGAAAGAACATGCTGGTACGGGATTGATACTCGCGATAGCGATCGCCGCGCGAACGCAGCATCTGCTGCTCGAGCGGCGGAATGCCGGTAACGTGAACCAGAATCCAGTACATGAAGACCGGCGCGAGCAACGTCGCCCAGCCCCAGGGGTAAGTCGGGGAGATAGCGATCATCGGATAGGCCAGCCAGCCAAACCACTCGAAGAAGTAATTCGGATGCCGCGACCAGCGCCACAACCCGATGTCGCAGACGCTGCCTTTGTTGGTTGGATCAGTACGAAAACGTTTCAGTTGCGCATCGGCGACGGCCTCTCCGGCGATGCCTGCGAAAAGGATCAGCGCGCCGAGATAATCCTGTGGGCGTAGCGCAACCGATGGAAAATGCGCCGCGACGAAAATCGCAAACACCAGCGGGATCGAGCCGAGCCCCTGGTTTTGCAGAAAGATAAACATCTTGCGCGGCGAGTCGACGCCCCACTCCTTCGCAAATGCCGCATAGCGCGGGTCGTCGGTAATCCCCGCGGTTCGCACTGCAATATGCGAGCCCAGACGAAGCGACCAGATCGCCACCAGTGCCGCGACCAGCCATTGCCGTGTATTGATCGCGGTGCCCTCGGGGGACCACAGCGCGCTACCGGCACCGACCAGTCCCAGCGAAAACGTCCAGATGGTATCGACCCAGCCCGAATTTCCGGTGCGCTGCTGCACCACCCACGCGATTGCCATTAAAATCGACAGCGACAACGCGATCAGGATAAGGGCTTCGACGTAAACGACCATGCAAATTCCCTTATCGGACCTCAATATCGCGCGGCTTATACAAATACGTCATGATTTAAGCCCGGTTTCATACGCAAGTTCCGAATCGGTAGGGCAAAACCAGTGGAACGAGCTATTTTTTCCCGGCCACGCTGTGCCATATTGCGGGCTGTAGAATTCCTGGCCTCTCGTAACGGATAAACACGATAATGGCGCAAGGCACGGCCCCCCGCTCCGCACTGGAGATCGAACTGACCAAGCTGTCGTCGCCCCGGATCTTCCTGGTGCGGATGCTGGTGTTTATCGTGCTGTGCTCGCTCGTGCTGGTGGTGCTCTACAAGCAGATCATCACGGCATTCTTCGCCAACCCCGGCCTCAATGCGCTGATCGGGGCGGTGCTGGGGATCGGAATCATCCTCGCATTCCGGCAGGTGATCCGGCTTTATCCCGAGGTTGCGTGGGTCAACAATTTCCGCATCGCCGATCCCGGTCTCGCCATCGATCGCCGTCCGAAGCTGCTGGCGCCGATGGCTGCAATTCTCGGCGGCGAGCGCACCGGGCGGATGTCGATCTCGCAGCAGACCATGCGGCATCTGCTGGATTCCATCGCCACCCGTCTCGATGAAGCCCGCGACATCTCGCGCTATATGACCGGCCTGCTGGTGTTTCTGGGCCTGCTCGGCACATTCTGGGGCCTGATCGAAACCGTGGGCTCGGTCGGCAAGGTGATCGACGGTCTGAAAGTCGGTGGCGATGCCGGCGCGCTATTCGATACGCTGAAAGAAGGCCTCGCCGCACCGCTCGGCGGCATGGGCATTTCGTTTTCATCGTCGCTATTCGGCCTCGCCGGCTCGCTGATCCTCGGTTTTCTTGATCTGCAATCCAGCCAGGCCCAGAACCGCTTCTATACCGACCTCGAGGATTGGCTGGCCAGCACCGTGCGCGAATACGCCGGCGACACGTCGGCAGGTGCACCATCCGGCGAAATGCAGACCGCGATCGACCGTCTTCGCACCACCGTCGAGGAGATGGGATCCAACCGCGGCACCACTACCGCGATGGCTAATCTCGCGGAGGCAATCCAGGGGCTCGTCGCTCATATGCGGACCGAGCAGCAGATGATCCGCGAATGGGCCGACGG
>JBEPUM010000466.1:0-2189 GCA_041691515.1 Pseudomonadota bacterium
CGGTTGATTGCGGCTTCGAGGTCGAGTTCGCGGCGTGCGACCTGAAGCTTTTGCACGAGATCGGTGGTGCGGGTGAAGAGAACCTTCCAGCCATTCTCGACGAGGGCCAGGCCGATGGCTGACGCCAGATGGCTCTTTCCGCCGCCGGGCGGGCCGAACAGCATCAGGTTTGCTCCTTTACCGAGCCAGGCGTCGCCGGCTGTGATGGCGGTGACCTGGGCCTTGGAGATCATCGGCACGGCATCGAAGGCGAAGGTGTCGAGGGTCTTTCCCGGAAGAAGACGGGCTTCTGCGAGATGCCGTTCGATGCGGCGGCGATCACGTTCGGCGAGTTCATGCTCAGCGATTGTGGCCAGGAAACGGGCCGCGGGCCACCCTTCCTTGTCGGACTGCTCGGTGAATTGGGGCCATAGCGTTTTGATGGCCGGCAACCGCAGTTCGTTGAGGAGAAGGCTGATCCTTGCGGCATCGGCTGTATGATTGGTGCTCATGCCGCGTCTCCGGTCAGGCTGTCGCCGAGCAGTTCTTCGTAGGCATTGAGTGGAGCAAGTTGGACGACAACGTTCGGCAGCCGCGCGGGATCGGGTGCGAACCGCGTCCGTAAAGCGGCTATCTCGGGCAACTGCTTGTCCTGCAGACAGACGGCGAGCTGATCAGCCAGTTCGCTCTCGCAACCTCGTTCATGAGCCATCGTCAGCAGCTCGACCATGATGCGGCAGGCCTGCCGCTCCGGCAATCGTTCGAGCAGCGCATCGAAAGTTTGCCGGTATGCCTGGCGCGGAAAGAGCTGGTCGCGATAGACAAGATTGAGCAGTGCCATCGGCTTGCGGCGCAGCGAATGAATGACATGCCGATAGTTGACGACCTGGTCGTGCTTACCTGACGGATGAGCCCGCCCGCGTTGCAGCACCATGAGCTGGGTGCCGCCGATGAAGATATCGAGCCGGTCATCATAGAGGCGCACCCTGAGCCGATGTCCGATTAGGCGCGATGGAACGGTGTAGAATACCTTGCGGAGTGTGAAACCACCGGAAGATGTGACGCGGACGCTGACCTCCTCGTAGTCCGACGAGCGGCGGTTCGGCAGATCCTGCAACGCGGCGCGCTCGATATCGATACGCTTGGCGTTGCGGGCATTTTGGCGGCTGACGATCTCATCGATGAAGCAGCGATAGGCGGCCAGATCGCCGAAATCGGCCGAGCCTCTCATCAGCAGCGCATCCGCGATCGCGCGCTTGAGATGACCATGAGACCCTTCGATGGAGCCGTTCTCATGCGCGATGCCGACATTGTTGCGGGTCGGCGTCATGCCATAGTGGCTGCAAAGTTCTTCGTAGCGATGGGTCAGGTCCGCTGCGGCATTCTTGTCGAGGTTACGGAATGCCGCCGAAAGACTGTCGCTGCGATGCTCGCGGGGAGCCCCTCCAAGTGACCAAAGGGCGTTCTGGATACCTTCCGCCAGGGCGACGAAACTCTCGCCGCCGAGCACGACATGAGCGTGCTCGAAGCCGGAATAGGCGAGCCGAAAATGATAGAGCCGATGGTCGAGCGGCTGGCCCGCGATGGTAATGCCGACCTGTCCCATGTCGGTGAAATCCGACAGTCCCATACGGCCTGGCACTTGCACCTGCCGGAAAATAACCTCCTGATCTGCACCATGAACGGCCCGCCATGATCGAATACGCCGCTCCAAGGTCCGGCGTACGCCACTTCCTAGTTCCGGATGGCGTCGGATCATCTCTTCGAAGATGGCTATCGGTCGGAGGCCGGCGGCTGTCTTCAGCATCGGGATCACCTCGGCGTCGAAAATATCGGCGAGCGGATCGGGTCGTCTGCGCCCGCGCGGGGCCTTCTGGGAAGGCAGATTCGGATCCTTCTCGATCCGGTACGCCGTGGCGATGCTGATCGATGCCTTTGCCGCCGCGACGGCCGTTGGGTTGGTCTGACGTAACTTCATGTAAAGCCTCATCTGGTGATCGGTTAAGTGGCGGCCAGGCACAAAGCGATTCCTCCCAAATCGGAAAAACCACCGGCATACCCGGTCCACCGCGATCACCAGCTAAACGCTCCCAAAGAAAACGCCGCCGGTGGCTTGAAACTCCGGTCGGGCTACGCCCTCCCTGCGTTCCAAGCCACCGGCATTCTCATCCTGATTGACGCGCCTCTCGCAGCTTCATTGTCGCGCCGCA
>JBEPUM010000467.1:0-2186 GCA_041691515.1 Pseudomonadota bacterium
CCGAAGCGTTACGTCACGATTGGGGCCGGCTTCAATTGCGGTTCTTGAAGCGCCAACTGTCGTTGCCGGTCTCGATGATGTCGCAATGATGCGTCAGGCGATCGAGCATGGCGGTGGTCATCCGCGCATCGCCAAACACCTGCGGCCAATCGGCGAAGGCCAGATTGGTGGTGATCAGCAACGACGTATTTTCGTACAGTTTGCTGATCAGGTGGAACAGCAATTGGCCGCCCGGCTGGCTGAACGGCAGGTAACCCAGCTCGTCGATGGCGATCAGATCATAGCGCAACAGTTTCTCGGCGAGGCGGCCGGTGCGGCCGGCGGCTTTCTCCTGCTCGAGTTGATTGACGAGATCGACCAGGTTGAAGAAGCGTCCCTTCGCGCGAGCGCGGATGACCGCCGCGGCGACGCCGATGCACAAGTGAGTTTTGCCGGTACCGGTTCCACCGATGAAGATCACATTCCGCCGTGCGTCCAGAAAGGACCCGGTCGCGAGTTCGCGCACCATGCCTTCGTCGACCGGCGTGTCGGCGAAGACGAATTTGCCGATATCCTTGAGGACCGGGAATTTGGCGCCACTCATGCGATAGCTGATCGAACGCGCCTGCCGGTGGGTACGTTCGGCGCGGATCAGGCTGGCGAGGAGGGGAAAGATCTCATCGCGCCGATTGAGACCCTTGCCGGCGATTTCGTCGAAGCTGGCGCGCATGCCGTAGAGCTTGAGTTCAGTCATGGCCTCGAGGATCTCATGGCGCTCCATCAGGCGACTTTCCTTATGCTGTCGTAGCGACCGCAGTTGGCCGCGGGTTCGATCTTCAGACGCAACGCATCGGGTGTGGTGATGGTCGGTGGCGCCGCCGGCTGCCGCTGGCGCGCCAGTACAGTGAGAATCACGTCGCCGCTGGCGATGTCCGCCTCCAACGCTTCGGCGCAGGCTGCCTCGACCGCGGCCAGTCCATGATCGAGCACCGCGGCGAGGATTTTGACGAACTGACGATCGGAGTCGGCGTGCGACTTCAGCTTCGCGCGGACCCGGGCCAGGCCGGCGGGCAGATCCCAGTCCTTGAACGGCGCGCCATTGCGTAAGGCGCCGGGCTTCCTCACCAGAACCGGCAGGTAATGCCAGGGATCGTAGATGATCTGGTCACGCCGGAACTGGCGCGGATGGTCAGCCACCACCTCGTCGTTGAACAGCACCACGATGCGCTCGGCGTGGGAGCGTACCAGCACCATCCGGCCGGCGGCCCGCGCATCGACACTGTAACGATTATGGTCGGCCATGATCAGGCACGTCGTGGTGGCACGCACCGCCTTCTCGACGAAGCCGTCGAATGGCCCGCGCGGCTGCATCAGGCTCGGCCGCTCATCCTGGAATACGTCCCAGATCGTCCGGTCCTTGAACTCCGGGTGGCTGGTTCGCCGCGCATAGGCGATGCACTGGTCCTCCAGCCAGGCATTCAGTTCGACCAGGCTCTTCACCCGCGGCTTCGGGCGGAACAGCAGATCGCGCAGGTTGCCGACCTGGTTCTCGACCTGTCCCTTCTCCCAGCCCGAGGCTGGCGTGCAGGCGACAGGTTCGATCAAATGGTGCGAGCACATTTGCAGGAAGCGGCGGTTATATTGGCGCGCCTTGCCGACGAAGATCGCCTCGACCGCCGTCTTCATGTTGTCGTAGATACCGCGCCGGCAGACGCCGCCGTAGAACAGGAACGCCTTGTCGTGGGCGTCGAACACCAGTTCCTGTGTCTCGCGAAAATAGGCGCGTACGAATGGCATCCGGCTGTGCGACAGCTTCATGTGCGCCGCCTTGATGGTCAGAGGCAGGCCCTGGAGCGTGATCGTCTCGTGGCTCCAGTCGAACTGGTACGCCTCGCCGGGCGCGAAGCTCAGCGGAACGAAAGCCTGCACCGGTACCCGTGCCCGTTCGCTCCGCCACGCTTTCGCGAACCGGTGCACGCTGTCGTGAGCGCCGTCGTAGCCGCGGCCGCGCAACTCCTCGAACAATCGCTGCGTCGACCGCCGTTCACGACGCGGCAGGCTGGCTTCTTTCTCCAGGATCTCGGTCAGAACCTCGACCCACTCGCCCAGTTTTGGTGCCGGTTGGACGCCGCGCTCATACCTGAACTCAGTCGCCTTGCCGCGGATCACCTTGCGCACCGTCGCGCGCGACACCGACAGCGTCCGCA
>JBEPUM010000468.1:0-2184 GCA_041691515.1 Pseudomonadota bacterium
CTCAAGCCCGATCCCGTCGGCGATTACTATCAGGGCGGCGCGTTCTGCGGCATGGAGTTTTCAGGCGACGCCAGCCACATCTGGAAGCTGGCCTGACTAAGATTTGTCCCTGCCGCCGCTGATGCGATCGAGGTAATCCGACTTGCTGTACTGCATGTGCTCGACGCACAGCTGGGCCAGCGCCCAGCTGTCGCGTCCACGCAGCAGGTCGATCATGATTTCGTGCTGGCGGCGTGACAGCGCGAGACCCTCCTTGTCCGCAAGATTTTTCGCGCGCATCGGCAGCGTGAGGTTCATGTAGTCCTGCAACGAACTGACGAGGTACGGATTGCCGCAGGCCGAGAACAACGCAAGATGGAACGCGTCGTTGGTTTCGTGAATGCCGCGCAGGTCCTGCCGGTCGGCTTGCGCGCAATATTCTTTCTGAAGCGCTTCGAGCTGATCGACCAGCGATTGCGGCGCGGGCAGGGGGATCATCAGCGCCGCCTGGCGGGCCAGCATCTCCCGCACCTCGTAAATCTGACGGACTTCATCTGCGGAATAGAAACGGACAGTCGCGCCGACATTCTTCTCGCGTAGAACGATGCCGCGCCGTTCGAGCTGGAACAGCGCTTGCCGCACGAAGTGACGGCTTGCGCCATAACGGGCCATCAGCGTGTCCTCGACGAGGCGCGAGCCCGGCGCGAAGCGGCCGAAGATGATGTCTTCCTCAAGCCGCCGGATCACCTCGGCCTGCTCGTCCTCGCGCGAAGGCCCGGAGACCTCCGTTTGCGGCGTCGATGTCATCGTCATCGCGCGTTCTCCCAGCCCGAGAGGCGATAGCAATCCTCCACCAGCCGCAATGTCTCGAGGTTGTCATCCGGCGACGTTTCGAACGGCGTGCCGTTTCGCACCCCGTCGACGAAGTGGGCGATGGTGCGGTTGTACGAGCCCTGATATTCGGCGGCGAGATCGTAGACCTTTTCTTCCGGGTTTTCCCCCGAGCAGGTCAGCGTCGCGCCGTCGAGGTGAATGGCGCCCATGTCGCCGAGAATATCGAGGCGATCGACTTGCGCCGCGGGATGGCCATGCGCGGCAAAACTCGCAAAGACGCTGACATGCGCACCACCCGCTGTGGCGAGCTGGATGACGGCACCGTCCTCGCCGCCCATCGCATCGTAGGTCCGGCTCAGGCCCGCGGCCTTCACCTGCATCGGTCCCAGCAGCACGCGCAGCGCGTCGAGATGATGGATCAGCACTTCCGCCACCAGCATGCGCTTTTCGTTGCGCATGAACGGCTGCCGCTCCAGCGCCGGGCGAAGACCGTTCGCATCCGGCAACACGCCTGACGTCAACAGCGTGAGTTGCGCCTGCTTGATATTGCCGATGCGGCCGGCGCGCAGCCATGCGGCGGCATCGCGATAGTAGCCGCGAAAACGCCAGTTCTCATGCACCATCAGGCGCGTCCGGTCCTTGACATCGGATGCGAGGCGGATCGCCTCATCGAGCGTCGGCGCCAGCGGCTTCTGGCACAGCACCGGCAAGCCACGTTGCGCCACCATGCGAACCAGCGGCGCGTGGAATTGGCGCGGCGCGGCAATGTCGACGGCATCGAGTCCGGCCTGCGCCAGCATCGCTTCGGCGTCCGGAAAGATCGCTGGATTCCCGAATTCGCCGGCGCGGCGCGCGGCGTTCTCGTGGGAGGGATCGGCAATTGCGACCACCGTCGCATTGTCGCCGAGCGCGGACCATGCGATCAGATGGTGCCGGCTCACCATGCCCGCGCCAATCAGACCGACGCGCAGGGGTTTGGTCATCGCTGCTCCCCGGCTCATGGCAGAGCCCCCGAATTGAGGGTTCAAGTCAGCACGCGCCCCTGATATTGTCAATAATATCAGCCCATGTGGCGGCCATTTGTCTCGATATGGCGGAAAACCATCGCTGATTGACAATAATACGCGTCAGCTCATAACTGATGCGGCAAATACGAGGACAGAACCTAATGGCCGACGGACTTCGCAAGGGACTGACGAGTTATGGCGATGCCGGTTTTTCGCTGTTCCTGCGCAAGGCTTTCATCAAGGCGATGGGTTATTCCGACGACGCGCTGAACCGGCCGATCGTCGGCATCACCAACACTTACAGCGACTACAATCCATGCCACGGCAACGTCCCGCAGATCATCGAGGCCGTGAAGCGCGGCGT
>JBEPUM010000469.1:0-2182 GCA_041691515.1 Pseudomonadota bacterium
CGCCCCATCACCCGGAACGGCAGTGCGACGTTCTCATACGTCGTCATGTGATCGAGCAGGCGAAAATCCTGCAACACGATGCCGATACGCTTGCGCAGATCTGCAATCGCGTCCTTGCCCAGCAGCGACACGTCGTGACCGAACAGATTGACCAGCCCGCGCGTGGGCCGCAGCGACAAAAACAGCAGCCTCAACAGCGAGGTCTTGCCCGCGCCGGAGGGACCCGTCAGAAACTGGAAGGAGTGGGCGGGGATCTGGAAACTGAGGTCGCGCAGAATCTCCGGACCGAGCCCGTAACGCAGACCGACATTTTCGAACCGGACCAAGCTTAGCTCCGTTCGATGTTATGCGTGACCGGGAACTCAAGGCCCATGGCGCGAAACCCGTGGGTTTCGAGGTGTCCATGGACCTCACCAACCGGTTGTGCGTCGGTTATGGTTTCCGATTCGTTAACGGTCCGTGGGTAAGGTCCGGGCAGCGTCATTCCAGCGATTCGTCCATGCACATTGTTTGCCCTCACTGTACGACATCCTATGCGGTCAATCCCGCCAGTTTCGGTGCGGGCGGCCGTACCGTCCGCTGTTCGCGCTGCAAGGAAACATGGCTGGCAAAGCCCGAAAATCTCGCCGTGGCAGAGACCCGCACTCCCTCGATGGCGGGAGCGGATGACGATGGCGGATGGAACGACCCGCAGACCGCGGATGCCACTCCCTCGGTTGAAAGTCCTTCGATCGCAAGCGAGATGCCGGAGGGGACGGCTCCGCGACAGGACAACGATGTCGCGTGGACCTCGCTGGCACAGCAGCACGAAGACGTGCCTGATGATGGCGACGAGCCCCGGCTTTCGACGCACGCCTCCCGGTTCCGTGCGCTGCTCAAGCCCTCGTTCGCGCCGCGCCTGCCCACCGTCAACCTGACCACCGTCTGCGCCGCGATGGCCGCGATGGTTCTGGCGCTGGTTATCTGGCGCGCCGACATCGTGCGGCTGCTGCCGCAAACCGCTGCGTTCTACCGATTGGCCGGGCTGGACGTAAACTTGCGCGGGCTTGCCTTCAAAGACGTCAAGATGTCCACCGAAGCGGTCGACGGGAAGCCGGTGCTGGTGATCGAAGGCATGATCGTCGCGGAAAGCGGGAAGCCGGTCGAACTGCCGCGCCTGCGCTTCAGCGTTCTGGACGCTCACAACACCGAAATCTACGCGTGGAACGCGGTGCTGGAACAGCCGGCGCTCAAGCCCGGCGAGAAAGCCTGGTTCCGCTCGCGCCTGGCATCTCCGCCGCCGGAAGGCCGCAATATCGATGTCCGCTTCTTCAACCGGCACGATGTGGCCGCAGGAGGCGGAGCGTAACTCGTGGCGCGCGTTCTGATTGCCGACGACGAAGACTCGATGCGATCGCTCGTGGCCCGCGCCATCGCCATGGACGGCCATGAAACCGTCACCGCGGCCGACGGCGCTGAAGCGCTCGAACTCCTGAACAGCGATGAGCGGGGCTTCGACCTGCTGTTGACCGACATCAAGATGCCGATCATGGATGGCATCGCGCTGGCCCTCACGGCGACCCGCGATTTCCCGACTCTGACGATCCTGCTGATGACTGGCTTTGCCGATCAGCGCGAGCGCGCATCGGGCCTCAATGCCATCGTCCACGACGTCATCACCAAGCCGTTCTCCGTGGCTGATATCCGCACCGCCGTCGCAGGCGCACTGGCGGCGCGCCAAGCGGACAAGCGCTAGCGGGAGGCGAAGCTCGGAGCCGGACGGTCAATAGTCCTTGAGCAGCCGCTCGATATAATCGAGTTCGATCTGCGGCCGCGAGGGATCGGCGAGACGGCGGCGCAGCTCTTCGAGAATCTTGCGCACGCGCTGCACATCGATTTCGCCCGGAATTTTGACGGTCAGGTCGTCGCCCAATTCCCTGCCGTGCAATGGCCGTCCCAGCGGATCGCTCTGATTACCGCCACTCTGCTGGCGACCCGCGCGATTTCCCGGACCGTCGTCGCCCTGTCCCTCGCCGTCACCCTGCTGCATCGCTTCAGCGAGGCTCTGGGCGCCTTTGCGTAGCGCGTCCAGCGCCTTGCCCTGCGCATCGACGGCACCTTCGGCATTGCCTTCACCGAGCCGTCCGTTGGCATCGCCCATGGCGGAATCGGCTTGATCGAGACCATCTTCGCCATCGCCCTG
>JBEPUM010000470.1:0-2180 GCA_041691515.1 Pseudomonadota bacterium
TGGCGGCTGTTCATTCAGGAGAAGCTTTCGGACTTCAAGGTGTCGCTGCGCGAAGTGTGCGGCGCGGGTGAACCGCTCAACCCCGAGGTGATTGATCAGGTGAAATCGGCGTGGGGGCTTACAATCCGCGACGGTTACGGACAGACCGAGACGACCGCGCTCGCCGGCAATTCGCCGGGACAGAAGGTCAAGATCGGATCGATGGGCCGCCCGATGCCCGGCTACAAGGTCAGGGTGATCGACGCCGACGGCAATTCGGCCGGGGAAGGCGAGGTTGCACTGGTGCTTGGCGCCGACCGGCCCGCCGGCCTGATGCAGGGCTATCAGGGCGAGGGCGGAAAACTCAGCGGCGCCGAGGGTGATGTCTATCGCACCGGCGACGTGGTGTTCGTCGATGACGACGGATACCTGACCTTCGTCGGCCGCTCGGATGACGTGTTCAAATCCTCCGACTACCGGATCAGCCCGTTCGAGCTGGAAAGCGTCCTGCTCGAACACGATGCGGTTGCCGAGGCCGCGGTGGTGCCGAGCCCCGATCCGATCAAGCTCGCGATTCCGAAGGCCTACATCCTGCTTGTCGGCGGGGCGGAGCAGTCGCGGGAGACGGCGTTGTCGATCTATATGCACATGTTCGAACGTCTCGCTCCGTTCAAACGCATCCGCAAGCTCGAGCTTGTCAACGAATTACCGAAGACGATTTCAGGAAAAATTCGACGCGTTCAGCTTCGGCGTCTCGAACACGAGAACGACCGGAGCGATGCGTTGCGCGGAATTGAATTCCGCGAAGAGGATTTCCCCGAGCTTCAGGCACTGAAATCCAAAAGCACGGAGACATAAGTCGTGAATGAGGTCTGGAAGAAGCCGCCAATCACGCTGGAAGCCTATCGCAGCATGGTGGGTCAGGAAATCGGCGTCTCGTCCTGGCATCTGGTCGATCAGAGCCGGATCGACGTCTATGCCGATGTGATCGAGGATCATCAGTTCATCCATGTCGATCCGGAGCGCGCCAAGCGTGAAACGGTATTCGGGACGACTATCGCGCATGGCTTCCTGACCATGTCGCTGCTCAGCATCATGTCGTATGAGGTGATGCCGCTGGTCGAAGGCGTGACCATGGGCGTGAATTACGGCTTCGACCGGCTTCGCTTCATTTCGCCGGTCAAATCCGGCTCTCGCGTCCGGGGGCGATTCACGCTAACTGAAGCGACGCTTCGCAAGCCCGGCGAACTTCTGTCGCGTACCGCCGTTGGGGTCGAAATCGAGGGCGAGAAGCGGTCCGCGCTGGTAGCCGACTGGCTCGGGCTTTTGTATTTTTCGTAAGATTCAGGGACTGCACTTATGACAATCAGATTTGACGGCCGCGTGGCCATCGTCACCGGCGCGGGCAACGGCCTTGGCCGCGCCCATGCCTTGGGGCTCGCCAGCCGGGGCGCGAAAGTCGTGGTCAACGATTTCGGCGGCGCGCGCGACGGCACCGGCGGATCGCTGACACCGGCCGAAGCCGTGGTGGAGGATATCCGCAAGGCCGGCGGCGAGGCGATGGCCGATGGCGCCGATGTCTCGAACTACGAGCAGGTCAAGGCGATGGTTGCGAAGGCGACCGAAAAATGGGGAAGCGTCGATCTGCTCTGCGCCAATGCCGGAATTTTGCGTGACAAGTCGTTCGGCAAGATGGAAGCCGCCGATTTCGCCAAGGTGATCGACGTGCACCTGACCGGCACTTTCTATTGCTGCAAGGCCGTGTGGGACGGCATGCGCGCGCGCAACTACGGCCGCATCGTGCTAACGACTTCGTCGTCGGGGCTCTATGGTAATTTCGGTCAGGCCAATTATGGCGCGGCAAAGTCTGGCATGGTCGGACTGATGAACGTACTTGCAGAAGAGGGCCGCAAGCAGGATATCCGCGTCAACATCATCTCGCCGACCGCGGCCACGCGCATGACCGAAGAGTTGCTGCCGCCGCAGGCGTTGGAACTGATGAAGCCGGAATCGATTACGCCGGCAGTGGAATTTTTGCTGAGCGAGAACGCACCGACGCGGACCATCATGGGCGCTGGTGCGGGATCGTTCGCAGTTATCAAGATCCTCGAAAGCGAGGGTATCAATCTGCCGGCCGGCGAATGGACCCCGGACGCCGTCGCGGCGCACTTCGCCGAGATCGAGGACATGTCGAAAGCCCG
>JBEPUM010000471.1:0-2172 GCA_041691515.1 Pseudomonadota bacterium
CGGATTCCCGCGCTTGAGACCGTGCTTAAGCTCGCATCGCCCCGGTGTATTGTCCGCGCCGAGGATAACGAGCAGATGGTCAACGCCGCGCCGCTGGTGCAGCCCGTTGTTGACACAACGGCAGCCGGTGACAGTTTCGCGGCGGCATATCTTGCCGCGCGGCTAGGCGGCGCATCTGCGGTCGAGGCCGCGCAGGCCGGGCATCGTCTCGCAGGCGTTGTCGTCTGTTATCCCGGCGCGATCATTCCGCGCGCGGCGATGCCTGCAAACGTAGTGAGCGGTGAGGTCATAACATGAGCGCAGCCAAAAACCGTGAAGAGGCACTCGTGGCGATGTTTTCCTCTGCGAGGGTCATTCCTGTTCTCACTATCGAGCGCGTCGAAGACGCGGTGCCGCTGGCGCGTGCACTGGTCGCGGGTGGCGTACGCGTGCTGGAGGTGACGCTGCGAACGCCGGTCGCCGCCGAGGCCGCGAAGGCGATCATGGCAGAGGTGCCCGAGGCGATTGTCGGGATCGGCACGATCCTGAACCCGGATGATCTTGCCCGCGCAGAGAAACTCGGCGCGCGGTTCGGGATCAGTCCCGGTGCAACGCCCGATCTGCTCAAGGCCGCCGCCGGGAGCAATCTTCCCTTCGCGCCGGGAATCGCAACGGCCTCCGAATTGATGATGGTGCTGGCGCACGGCTTCAAACTCGCCAAATTCTTTCCGGCCGAGCAATCCGGCGGTATCAAGGCACTGCGGGCGTTGGCGGGCCCATTTCCGCAGGTGCGTTTCTGTCCAACTGGTGGCATCGGCGAAGCCAATACGGGAACGTGGCTGGCGGAGCCGAATGTGGTGGCCGTCGGCGGTTCCTGGCTGTGTCCGTCGTCCGATATCCGCTCCGCCAACTGGACGGGCATAACCGCCATGTGCCAGCGCACGATGAAAATGCTGCAATCGCGCTGAAGTCGCGCTATCGGTACATTATATTTTCGAACGCGGACCGAAAAAGCACAGGGAGCACGACCATGACTGCCAGCATCGTTGGATGGGCGCACACGCCGTTCGGGAAATTCGACGCGGAGACCGTCGAGAGCCTTGTGGTCCGCGTCGCCAACGAGGCAATGGTCGACGCGGGGATTTCCGCCGGCGATGTCGACGAGATCGTGCTCGGGCATTTCAACGCCGGTTTCTCGCCGCAGGATTTCACGGCGTCGCTGGTGTTGCAGGCCGATCCGAAACTGCGCTTCAAGCCGGCCACCCGCGTCGAGAACGCCTGTGCGACGGGATCGGCGGCGGTACATCAGGGCATCCGTGCCATCGCATCGGGCGCTGCGAAGGTCGTCCTGGTCGTCGGCGTCGAGCAGATGACACGGACGCCGGGACCGGAGATCGGCCGCAACCTGTTGCGCGCGTCCTATCTGCCCGAAGATGGCGACACGCCCGGCGGCTTTGCCGGCGTGTTCGGCAAGATCGCGCAGGCTTACTTCCAGAAATACGGCGATCAGTCCGATGCGCTGGCGATGATCGCGGCGAAGAACCACAAGAACGGCGTCGCCAATCCCTATGCGCAAATGCGCAAGGATTTCGGCTACGACTTCTGTCGCTCCGAGAGCGAGAAGAATCCGTTTGTCGCCGGTCCCCTAAAGCGAACCGATTGCTCGCTGGTGTCGGATGGTGCAGCCGCGCTGGTGCTGACCGATTCCGAGACCGCCAAGACCATGGGCAAGGCCGTCAACATCCGAGCCACCGGCCATGCGCAAGATTTCCTGCCGATGTCGAAGCGCGATATCCTGCAATTCGAAGGCTGCACGGTGGCATGGCAACAGGCGCTGCAGAAGGCTGGCGTGCAGCTCTCCGATCTGTCGTTCGTCGAAACCCATGACTGCTTCACCGTCGCCGAGCTGATCGAATATGAAGCGATGGGATTGACCCCGAAAGGGCAGGGCGCGCGCGCCATCAAGGAAGGCTGGACCCAGAAAGACGGCAAGCTGCCGATCAATCCTTCCGGCGGCCTCAAGGCGAAGGGCCACCCGATCGGCGCGACCGGCGTTTCCATGCATGTGCTGAGCGCGATGCAGCTGCTCGGGCAGGCGCCGGAAGGCATGCAGATCAAGGACGCGAAACTCGCGGGCATCTTCAACATGGGCGGCGCGGCGGTGGCGAATTACGTCTCGGTGCTCGAGCCTGC
>JBEPUM010000472.1:0-2170 GCA_041691515.1 Pseudomonadota bacterium
GGTGTTGTTCCCTCGGGCAGCGCCAAAGATGCCTTCTTGTCGATCATGCGCGGAAGGGCTTTCTCGCCCCATCGCCAGCGATTGAGCAGGCCAAAGCGGACTTCGCCGATAAACCCGACCCGTTCGGGGATTCCGGCCAGCGCCGGGGCAATGGCCGATTTCCAGGTCCGGGGCATCACCAGGGCAGTCCCATAGCCGCGATCCCGAAGCTGTGCTGCCAGACCCCATTGGCGCGCCAAAGCAAGCCGGCTGCGCGGCAGGTCCCACACAATTCCAGCCCTGACGCCCGGCATATAATCAACCAGCGGGGCGCATAGCGGCGTCACGAGCATATCTACCGGACGGTTTGGCCAGCGTTGTTTCAGAACCCGTACCACCGTATGACCGCGGACGAAGTCGCCGATCCACATGTAGGGAACAATGAGGATGGGCCGAGTGTCTTCTGGATCGACGGCGATTGTCAGTTCATTTTGTGAATCAATTTTCATATCTTGATAAAGGACACGGCCCGGGAACGATATGTATACCGAGCCCTCGGTATCCGCTCCTCCATGAGAGGTAAAGTCACCTTACGTGACGCTTTTGGCGTGTCTCGATCTTCACCACGGCAGCCTATCCAAGTTGCCTCTCAAGCGGGACTGGGGCAAAGCTGGCGCCGCACATCCAGGATGGGGACATCATGCTGCTGGTGACCGGAGGCGCCGGTTTTATCGGATCGAATCTCGTGGCCGCGTTGAATGACGCGGGCCGAGCCGATGTCACGGTGTGCGATGTACTGGGGCACGACGGCAAATGGCGCAATCTCGCCAAGCGTCAGCTCGCGGATATCGTGCCTCCCGCCGAATTGATGAACTGGCTCAACGGCCGTCATCTCGACGCCGTCGTTCATCTTGGCGCGATCTCCGAGACCACGGCGACCGATGGCGATCTGGTGATCGAAACCAACTTTCGTCTGTCGTTGCGATTGCTCGACTGGTGCACGGCAAACGCGACGCCCTTCATTTATGCCTCATCAGCCTCGACCTATGGCGACGGCGCACAAGGATTTCGTGACGATCAAACCCTGAATGCGCTAAAGACGCTGCGGCCGATGAATCTGTACGGCTGGAGCAAGCATCTGTTCGACATGGCCGTTGCGAGTCGCGTCGCCACCGGCGACAAGCTTCCGCCGCAATGGGCCGGTCTGAAGTTCTTCAATGTGTTCGGTCCCAATGAATATCACAAGGGCGCCATGATGAGCGTGCTGGCGCGCCGCTTCGATGACGTGAAAGCGGGTCGGCCGGTGCAACTCTTCAAGTCGCATCGCGAGGGCATTACCGATGGTGATCAGCGCCGCGACTTCATTTATGTGGACGACGTCGTTCGCGTCATGATGTGGCTGCTGGCGACTCCCTCGATCAGCGGCATCTTCAATGTCGGAACCGGCAAGGCCCGCAGCTTTCGCGATCTGATGGCGGCGGCGTATGCTTCCCTCGGTGCGAAGCCGGCCATCGAATACATCGACATGCCGAGCCATATTCGCGGTAGCTATCAGTATTTCACGCAGAGTGAGGCCGAGCGCCTGCAACGCGCGGGCTATAACGGCGGCTTCACGCCGCTGGAGAAAGCCGTCGATGCCTATGTCAAAGGTTATCTTGATCGCGACGATCGCTTTCGCTGACGGCTAACAGGTGTAGCGTTTAATGTTCGATTTTGATGCCTTGTCGAATGCATTTCGCCGCCAGACGGTACTCTGCGTCGGCGATCTGATGCTCGACGAGTTCGTCTATGGCGAGATTTCGCGGATTTCGCCGGAGGCTCCCGCGCCCGTTATAGCAGTCCAGCGTAGCGAAACCATCATCGGCGGCGCCGGCAACGTGGCGCGCAATATCGCCGCCCTCGGCGCACGCTGCATCTTCATTGGACTGGTAGGCGCCGACGATGCGGGGGACAGACTGCACGCCGCGTTGTCGCGCGAGAGCCTGATCGAGCCGTTGCTGGTTTCAGATCCGTCGCGACCGACGACGCGCAAGGTGCGCTTCGTCTCGGAGCATTTTTCGACTCACATGCTGCGCGCCGACTGGGAAACGACCGCGCCGGCCTCGGGGGCGGTGGAGCAGGCGCTGATCGACACCATCCTGCCGCAACTGCCGCGTGCCGACATTGTGTTGTTGTCCGACTATGCCAAGGG
>JBEPUM010000473.1:0-2156 GCA_041691515.1 Pseudomonadota bacterium
ACCTGCACGCCGTTGCCGATGCCATCGAGCAGGTTGTTGATGTCGCTGGCGCGGTTGTCGAGGCCCTGAGCGGTGAAGAAGTTGGTCGGATTGTCGAGGGCCGAGTTGACCTTGTTGCCGGTGGCAAGGCGGTTCTGCGTGGTGGAGAGCAGATCGGCGGTCGACTGGAGGGAGAGCAGGTTCTGGCGAACCGATGCGGAGAGAACAATACCTGACATTTTCATACCTTTCTGGTGTGAACGTTCGTGTGCGTTGCGCCGATCTTTTCCATCGGACGAGGCGCCACCGTGAGGCCAAGACTCTAAAAAAAAATGAAGCGGATCGTTACAACCCGCTTCACAGGTGGCGCACATCCGCCGGCGTCGGTCGCCCCGCGGGTCGCGCCGCCCCCCGAATGCCGTTGACAACACAGCACTTTCGAACGATTCCGCCGGGATGGCAGGCTGCACGGCGTTTACCTGGCGTTAACCATAGTCGGAAAGGATTGCGGCAAGATCGGCCAACCTGTGCGCGGCGGCGCAATCATCCATCCGCCGCGCGACGGTGAACGCAACGAACCGTTCCAGGCGCGGCTTGCTCCAACGACAGGGAAAATCGACATGGCGCTGAAAGTCGAACTCAAGCCGCACGAACGCATCATCATCGGCGCATGCGTGGTCACCAACACCGACCAGCGCGCGCGGCTACTGATCGATGGCGACAAGATTCCGATCCTTCGCGAGAAGGATATCCTGACGCCGGAAACTGCCGACACGCCTGCCAAGCTGATCTACCTCGCGGTGCAGCTGATGTATCTGTCGCCGGAGCCGCAGATCAATCACGGCACCTACTTCAGCCTGCTGCGCGACGTCATCACGACCATGCCGAGCGCATGGCCGATTATCGAAGGCATCAACAACGACATTCTCAACGGCGACCACTACAAGGCGCTGAAGGAAGTCAAGAAGCTGATCGCCTACGAGAAGAAGCTGCTCGAGACAAACGGCGGCGCAGACAATGCCGGGCGCGACGACGCGAAAGAGCAGCGTTCCGCCTGATCCGGTGCGGCGCTCCGCAGGGAGCGCAACTTCAGCTTATGTTGCCAGTACGGCCGGTTCGCGCGCGCCAAATTCCAGCACGGCGGACAATAGCGCATCGATGTCTTGCATATCGGTGCGATGATTGACGATCGCCGCGCGAATTGCGAGCCGGCCGCCAAGTATCGTCGTCGACGGCGCTGATATCCCTGACTCATGAAGCGTCGCGACGATGTCCGCATTGACGCGGTCGGCATCGTCGGCCCGGTAGCGGAAGCAGACGATGTTGAGTTGTACCGGCGCAAGTAATTCGAGCCGCGGCTCCGCGGCAATTTTCGCTTCCATGTATTGCGCGAGATCGCAGGTGCGCGAAATCATCGCGCCGAGTTTTTCCGTGCCAAATGTTTTCAGCGTGAACCACGTCTTCAGCGCCCGAAAGCCGCGCGACAGATCCGGTCCGTAGTCGCAGGGCCACGGCGAGCCCGCCGCGAGCCCGCGCGTCTCCCGGCGCAGATACGCCGCCGGTGCTGCGAAGGTCCGGCGATGCTGTTCGCCGTCACGCACGAGCAGGAAGCCCGCATCGTAGGGCACCTGCCCCCATTTGTGAAAATCGAAGCCGATGGAGTCGGCGCTTTCGATTCCCGCGAGGCGCGGCGCAAGATCAGGCGATAGGATTCCGAGCGCGCCATACGCGCCGTCAACGTGCAGCCACATGTCTTCGTCGCGGCACAGCGCATGCAGCGCCTTCAGGTCGTCGATCGCGCCGATATCAACTGTTCCGGCCGACCCAACTACGAGAAATGGCGTGAAGCCTGCGGCGCGATCAGCGACGACTTGCGCGCGCAACGCATCGACGTCGATGCAGTGAAATCTATCGACCGGAATGCGCCGCAGCGCGTCGGTGCCGAAGCCCGCAAGATCCATCGCCTGCGCGATGCAGCCGTGCGTCGCAACTGAGGTATAAGCGGTCAGCTTCGCACCGTCGCGGGCAACACCTCGCTGGCGCACCGTCGAACCGAGCCGCGCCGAACGCGCGACCAGCACCGCCAGCAGATTTGCCATCGACGTTCCCGTGACGAAGATGCCGCTCGCCGTATCGGGAAAGCCGAACATCTGCCGCGTCCACGCAACGATCTGACG
>JBEPUM010000474.1:0-2149 GCA_041691515.1 Pseudomonadota bacterium
GCTCCGATACGTCGGCGGTGGCGATCGCGGCTGCTATCCGCGCCGACCGCTGCGATATCTACACCGACGTCGACGGCGTCTACACCACCGATCCGCGCGTGGTTCCAAAGGCCCGCCGGCTCGACAAGATCGCATTCGAGGACATGCTGGAGCTGGCCTCGCAGGGCGCCAAGGTGCTGCAGGTCCGCTCCGTGGAACTCGGCATGACCCAGAACATGCCGATTTTTGTCCGCTCCAGTTTCGACAAGCCCGAAGACATCGACCCGCACGCCAATCAGCCGCCGGGCACGCTGATTTGCAGCGAGGAGGAAATCATGGAAAGCCACGTCGTCACCGGCATCGCCTTCTCCAAGGACGAAGCCCAGATCTCCGTCCGCCAGATTCAGGACAAGCCAGGTATCGCCGCGTCGATTTTCGGCCCGCTCGCCGATGCCAACATCAACGTCGACATGATCGTGCAGAACGTCTCCGAGGACGGCAAGACCACCGACCTGACTTTCACGGTCCCAGCCTCCGACTATGTCCGCGCCAAGGAAACCATTACCGGCGCCAAGGACAAGATTGGCTATATCAGGCTCGACAGCGCCACCGATGTCGCAAAGATATCCGTGATCGGCTCGGGCATGCGCAGCCACGCCGGCGTCGCCGCGCAAGCGTTCAAGGCGCTGTCGGAGAAGAACATCAACATCCGCGCCATCACCACCTCCGAAATCAAGTTTTCCGTGCTGATCGACACCGCCTATACCGAACTCGCGGTCCGCACCCTGCACACGCTGTACGGACTGGATCAGACCTGACGCAACGCGCGGGGCAACGGGACGGAGGTTGCGATGAATAACATCTCGAACTCCGTCAACGCGTTCCTGCTGGTCTATGCAGGCCTGTTTCCGATCGTGAACCCGGTTGGCAGCGCGCCGATCTTCCTGCGGCTGACCCAGTACAATGCAGACCAGCGCGGCTTGCTGGCGCGCGGCGTCGCCAGCAACAGCTTTCTGTTGTTGCTGGGCTCTTTGTTCATCGGGTCGCATCTGCTGGAATTCTTCGGCATCACGCTGCCGATCGTGCGTATTGCCGGCGGCCTCGTGGTGGCGGCGTTCGGCTGGAAGCTGCTGCACGCCGGTGAACAACCCGACGATCGCGCCAGCGCCCCGGACGCCAAGCCCGGGACCTCTGTGGACACTTTCTATCCGCTGACGATGCCGCTGACGGTCGGGCCGGGCTCGATCTCGGTCGCAGTCACCCTCGGCAGTCAGCGACCGCCTGCGTCCGAAGGTTTTGCGCAACTCGCGCTGCTGGGCGGCGGTGCGATTGCAGGGCTCGCCGCGATCGCAGCGACCGTTTACGTCTGCTACCGCTATGCCGGCGGGGTGGTCGCGATCCTCGGCGAGCGCGGCACTAATGTGGTGATGCGGCTGTCGGCCTTCATCCTGTTCTGCATCGGTATCCAGATCATCTGGAACGGCTATCTCTCGCTGACGACGGCGGTGGCCTGAACCCGCTACCACCGCTGATGTGCACCTCCGTCGCGGCTTATTCCCGGAACGTGCAGGTCGCCGGTGGCAGGGGTTTTGCTTGGCAAAATGGACGTCAATTGGCTATACGGCCTCATGACGTGGCCGTTGCGGCTGGCGCCACGGTTTCGGACAATCTGATTCGGTCGTTAACCGCGCCGCCGCAAGCCGGACGCGTAAAAGTTATTGTTTTTCTGAGGCTTACCTGCAGGGCGGCCTCGCACGGGAGGGTACCGGAACATGCGGAGCGCGTCGGGCGGCCCCCGCGTCTTGTTGAGACGGCTCCGCGAAGTCATGGCGGAGCAGGTCAGCGCACAGGAGCGCCTCGACAAGATCGTGGTGCTGATCGCCGCCAACATGGTGGCGGAGGTGTGCTCGACCTACGTGCTGCGCGTCGATACCACCCTGGAGCTTTACGCCACCGAAGGCCTTAACCGCGACGCCGTCCATCACACCGTGCTGAACGCGCATGAGGGCCTGGTCGGTCTCGTGGCCAGCGAGGCGACACCGCTCAACCTCAACGACGCGCAGAGCCACCCGGCATTCTCGTTCCGCCCGGAAACCGGCGAAGAAATCTATCACTCGTTCCTCGGCGTGCCGATCCTGCGCGCGGGCAATACGCTCGGCGTGCTGGTGGT
>JBEPUM010000475.1:0-2147 GCA_041691515.1 Pseudomonadota bacterium
CCGCCGTGGCGTCCACCGAGCATCATTCTGGAAGCCGATCCTCCGCTGCACACCAAGACGCGCGCGGTGCTGACCCGGATTCTCTCGCCGGGTGCGATCAAGGTGTTGCGCGAGACGTTCGATCGCGAGGCCGAAGCATTGGTTGCGCGGCTGGTGGAACGGCGCGAGTTCGACGGCGTGGCCGATCTGGCCGAGCCCTATCCGCTCAAAGTCTTTCCGGACGCGGTCGGGCTATCCGCCGAGGGCCGCGAGAACCTGCTGCCTTACGGCAACATGGTGTTCAATTCATTCGGTCCGCGCAACGAACTGTTCAAACGTGCCATGGCGAATGCCGGTCCGGTGCGCGACTGGATCATGTCGAAGTGCAGCCGCGCGGCGCTTCATCCCGATGGTCTTGGAATGCAGATTTATCGCGCCGTCGATACCGGCGACTTGACCGAAGACGAAGCGGGTATGCTGGTCCGGTCGTTCCTGTCGGCGGGTATCGATACGACGGTCTATGGTCTCGGCAATACGCTTTACTGTCTGGCCCGCCATCCCCAACAGTGGACCAACCTGCGCGAGAATCCTGCGCTGATCCGCGGCGCGTTTGAGGAAGTGCTGCGCTTCGAGGCACCGACGCAAACCTTCTTCCGAACCACCACCAAAATGGTGGACGTCGGCGGCATCCAGCTGGGCGACGGCGAAAAGGTGTTGCTGTTTCTGGCCGCCGCCAATCGCGATCCGCGCCGCTGGGACAATGCCGACACCTTCGATGTGACGCGGCGTGCGGCCGGGCACATGACATTCGGCACCGGCATTCACGGCTGCGTCGGGCAGGCGGTAGCTCGGCTGGAAACCGAAGCGATCCTTACCGCGCTCGTCAAACGAGCTGCGGCGATCGAGATGACCGGTGAGCCGCGGCGGCGATTGAACAATACACTGCGCGGATTCGACTCGCTGCCGCTTCGCGTTACGCCGGTCTGACGAATGACGGAGCGGCCGATTCTGATCGTAGGTAGCGGCCACGCAGGCTTTCAGCTCGCGGTGTCGCTGCGTCAGGCGGGATATGCCGGACCCGTCGGTCTGATCAATGACGAAACGCATCTGCCGTATCAGCGGCCGCCGCTCTCGAAGGCTTACTTAAAAGGCGCTGGCGGTCCGGATACGGTGATGTTTCGGCCGGAGAAATTCTATCACGACCAGCACGTCGATCTGATCGCGGATCGCGCCGTTGCCATCGACCGCAACGCGCGGGAACTGGTCTGCGCCTCCGGCGCGTCGCGCGTTTATGCGCATCTCGTGCTAGCGACCGGCGCGCGCAATCGGTTGCTCGATATTCCGAACGCTAATCTTGAGGACGTCCTCTATCTGCGCACGCTCGACGAAAGCGAGACGTTGCGGCAGCGCTTTGCCTCGCGGCGGCGGGTGGTCGTTGTCGGTGCGGGATTCATCGGGCTGGAGTTTGCGGCGACCGCGCGGGCAAAGGGGCTTGAGGTCGATGTGGTGGAACTGGCGCCGCGCGTCATGGCGCGCGTGGTCACGCCGGAGATTTCGGCCTTCTTTCAGCGCCGCCACAGCGAGGCCGGCATTCGCCTGCATTTCGGCGTACAGGCAACGAGCATCGAAAGTGAAGCTGGCCGCGTCAGCGGCGTCACGCTGAGTGACGGACGAAGCCTTGCCGCAGACCTTGTGGTGGTCGGCGTCGGCGTGTTGCCCAACGTCGAACTGGCGGCGGAGGCGAGGCTGCCGGTTGCTTCTGGGATCATCGTCGACGAGCAGCTGCGCACCGCCGACCCGGATATTTCAGCGATTGGCGATTGCGCCCTGTTTGACAGCGTACGCTTTGGCGCGCCGTTGCGGCTTGAGTCCGTGCAGAACGCGACCGATCAGGCGCGCTGCGTGGCGGCACGGCTGACCGGCGACGCGAAGGACTACGACGGTTTGCCGTGGTTCTGGAGCGATCAGGGCCCCGACAAGCTGCAGATCGCGGGCCTGACAACTGGCTACGATCAGGTGGTGGTGCGTGGCGACGCCGGGCAGGGGTCGTTCTCGGCCTTCTGCTTCAAGGCCGGACGCTTGATCGGAATCGAGTCCGTCAATCGCGCGTCGGATCACGTTTTCGGCCGCCGCGCGCTCGCTGCGAACGGTGCGATCACGCCGGAGCA
>JBEPUM010000476.1:0-2143 GCA_041691515.1 Pseudomonadota bacterium
GTCCGCCGACGGGATAATACTCTCAGGCACAGCGACAGATGGGGCTTCGACAGGTTTTCAGGGAATCGTCCCTGCGAACCGCGAGGGCCCGTAATGCTAGCGCGCGACACCGAAACACCGCTTCTGAAAACACCCCTGCACGCGCTCCACCTGGCACGCGGCGGCAAGATGGTGCCGTTCGCCGGTTACGATATGCCGGTACAATACGCAGCCGGCGTGTTGAAGGAGCATCTGCATACCCGTGCGAGCGCCGGCCTGTTCGATGTCTCGCATATGGGACAGATCGCTCTCACCACAAAATCCGGCAAGGCCGAAGATGCCGCGCTCGCGCTGGAGCGGCTGGTGCCGCAGGATATTCTCGCCGTTGCACCGGGCCGCCAGCGCTACGCGCAATTCACCAACGACGCCGGCGGGATTCTTGACGACCTGATGGTGGCGAATTTCGGCGACCACCTGTTCCTGGTGGTCAATGCCGCCTGCAAGGCCGAGGACGAAGCGCATCTGCGCAAGCATCTTTCCGATGCCTGCACCATCGACGTGCTGGCCGACCGCGCACTGATCGCGCTGCAGGGACCGAAGGCTCCATCCGTGCTGGCGAAATTTTGCCCGGAAGCACCTGTCATGAAGTTCATGGACGCCGGGCCGCATCGCGTTGACGGCATCGACTGCTTCGTCTCACGCTCGGGTTACACCGGCGAAGACGGTTATGAAATCTCGATTCCGGCAGCACAGGCCGAAGCGCTGGTCACCAAATTGCTCGATGATGCGGACGTGATGCCGATCGGGCTAGGCGCGCGCGACAGCCTGCGGCTCGAGGCTGGTCTTTGCCTCTATGGCCATGACATCGACACCGCGACCAGCCCGGTCGAGGCCGCGCTCGAATGGTCGGTGCAGAAGAGCCGTCGCAATGGCGGAGCGCGCGCCGGCGGTTTTCCCGGCGCTGATGTCATCCTGCCGCAGTTCGACAAGGGTGCATCGCGCCGCCGCGTCGGATTGAGGCCCGAGGGTCGCGCGCCGGTGCGCGAAAACGCCGCGCTGTTTGCCGATGCAACTTCTGCCGAACAGATCGGCACCGTCACATCGGGTGGCTTCGGGCCGAGCCTGAATGCACCCATGGCCATGGGCTATTTGCCTAAATCGCATGCCGCCATCGGCGGCACGGTCTTTGCTGACGTTCGAGGCCAGCGGCTGCCGCTGCGCGTGTCCGAAATGCCTTTTGTCCCCCACACCTACAAGCGTTGAGGATTATCATGACCGTTTTGTACACCACCGATCACGAATGGCTCAACATCGAGGGCGATATCGCGACCATTGGCGTCACCGACTATGCGCAATCGCAACTCGGCGATGTCGTGTTCGTGGAACTGCCGAAGGTCGGCCGCCAATTGAAGAAGGCCGAGGCCGCTGCCGTGGTCGAATCCGTCAAGGCCGCATCCGACGTCTACGCGCCGATCACGGGCGAAGTTCTTGAAGTGAACGACGCGCTCGCGGCCGAACCCGCGCTGGTCAATTCCGACGCCGACGGCAAGGCGTGGTTTTTCAAACTGAAGATATCAGACAAGAGCGAACTCGGCGGCCTGATGGATGCGGCCGCCTACAAGGCGCACACGGCATGATTGTTTTTCGTCATGCCCGGCCTTGTGCGGGGCATCCACGTCTTCTTGGAAGCGATCAAGACGTGGATGGCCGGGACGAGCCCGGCCATGACGCAGTGTTTAAACTCTTGCTTCGCGGAGCGATGCCATGACCGGACGTGACGAGGCAATAACAAACTTTGCAGGCCGCCATATCGGGCCATCGCCGCGCGATATCGCCGCGATGCTGGAAAGCGTCGGCGCCAAGAGCCTCCCCGCACTGATGAGCGAAACGCTGCCGTCGTCGATCCGGCAGACCACGCCGCTCGATACAGGCCGCGGCTTAAGCGAAACCGAAGCGCTCGCGCACATGGAGCGCCTTGCCGCGCAAAATCAGGTGTTCACTTCGCTGATCGGGCAAGGCTATTCCGGCACCATCCTGCCGGCGGTGATCCAGCGCAACATCCTGGAGAATCCGGCGTGGTACACGGCCTATACGCCGTATCAGCCGGAGATCAGCCAGGGACGGCTCGAAGCGCTGTTCAACTTCCAGACCATGATCTGCGACT
>JBEPUM010000477.1:0-2139 GCA_041691515.1 Pseudomonadota bacterium
TCTGGCGGCTGGGCCCAGGCCATTTGGGCGTCATCGCATCCGTTGTTTCGGATAGTCCGCAAGCGCCGGACGTCTACAAGCGGCGCCTCGACAGCATGAATGGCCTAGCTCATGTAACGATCGAAGTGCACGCCTGCGCGCACCCGTGACCTGAGCCGCCGAAGCTACGCACTCCAACCTCTCCCTGCGGCCACCGCAGGATGGGAAGCCGTTCGCCCCGGTCAACCGCTAGGAGGGACGCAGGCTTTGAGCAGTCTTCAGAACATTCACGAACAAGACGCCGAGGCATCCGAACACCAACACCGCGCCGGCAACGCTCGGCAAGAGTGACGCTAGAAGCGCGGCCGCCGCGACAACGCCAAGAATTGCGAGCGCCAGCCAGCTGTCCTCAATGAAGAGCCCGGCAAGTTGACGAAGAGAGCTCATCAGTGCGGTCATAACAGCGCTTTCTTACCTGAATTCCTTATGGCCGCGACCGCCGAGAGCGCGACGAGCAGGAACAGTACGGCAAAACCCACCACGGCAAGGTCCTCACCAGGCCACGGCACGTGGAGACCTTCACCAATCCAGAATACGCCGAATGCCGAGAGCATGGCGCCAACGGCAAATTTGAGCGTGTTCTGCGGAATGCGCGCCAGCGGCTTGTGAATGGCGAACCCGGCACCCCACAGCACACTGCGGAACACGTCCTGTATCGATACGTCGGCGCATGGCGCCGCCACCTCGGATTGCACCCGGGCAAGAGCGAGCAACTGGTCGAGAAGCGCCCGGCCTCGCTCGATACCTTTCCGAAGCGCTAGGAGGCGTTCGCGCGCCGCCTCCGACATCTCCGCCTCTGTGAGACGTTCAGCCTGCTGGCGCATCAGATAGTGCCGGATTTTGCGTCATCGCGCCCGCAGTGTCGCATGTGCTGTGCGTATTACTTCGGGAGCATGCGCTGCATGACGCGATCGCGATAGACAAAGAGATGCAGCAACGCGGCTGCGACGTGAATGCCGATCACGATCAAGAGGGACCATTCGGCGACCTGATGCCACCCGTCGATGAACCTTCCTGCTGCCGCGCTTGCCGGCAGGAGTTTCGGCAACGGTACAATAAAGAAGTACGAGACGGACCAGCCTCGGAACGACGCGAAAAGCCAACCGGTTGTCGTCGTTGCAATGACCAGCGCATATAGCAGCCAATGCACCGCCTGCGACGTCAATCGTTGCCACAGCGGAAGCGAAGGGTCCGGGGCTACCGGATGGGTCACGCGCCAGAGCAGTCTCAGAACAATTATCAAGAGAATCGTGAGACCAAAGGAAATATGGAATGTCATGGCGGCGCCAGGTTTTGCGCCTCTGTGTAAGCCCGGCATCAACCAGCCGATTGGAAACTGGATAAGCAGCAGCGCGACAATAGTCCAATGGAAGGCCTTTGCTGGGGCGCCGTATGCCGATTGAGCAGTCATGATTCCGTCGAAGCCTCTGATTGAGATCGGGCAATATTTGAGTTGCCACTCATGGTTCTGGGTCAGGATTGCACTTGATGCGCGATGATCGTCTATAGAGGATTTATCGGATCTGATCGAAGGGAACTTGCCAATGTCGGCAGCAATCTAGCGATCGTTGACGACGCCAAAGCCGTGGACGAGGTAGCCCGCTTCCAGCGTTGCTGTCGCTCGGCAAAGGTCCAAATGAGATGAAGCACCTTCGTAGCCTACTGGAACGAGAGTTGTCGTTGGGTGCATATCAACAAAGGCGCGAAATGCCGGTTGGTATGAACCATGGCTCCAGGGAGCCGCTACAAAATGCCGATAAGTGTCAAGGGATCGATAATGCAGCGTGGCGACTGGCGACAAGAAAGATCATCGCGTAGATTGGCTGTCTTGCAACGAAAGACGGAAGCAACCAATGACGTTGGACTTCGAGAGCCATTGAGGATGACATGCAGACAGTAAAATACCGGTTATTTGAACCGCGATTGGCGCCGCGCCAGACCAAACTGGAAATGCCGGGCTGGGGCGGCAAGCCTGAACCTCGTCGCGATGGCTCGCATGAATACGCCTGGCACTGCATGCCGTTTACCGAGGGCGCGCAATACGGCATCGAAATATTTTATCCTTACGCCAATGAACTCCACGTCACGCAGGAGCTTGGG
>JBEPUM010000478.1:0-2137 GCA_041691515.1 Pseudomonadota bacterium
GCGAGACGCAGACCCGGCAGCTCGTCGATGAGATCAAAAGCGGCGCGCTCGATGCCGCGATGCTGGCGCTGCCGCTCGGCGAGGCCGACATCGATACCATGGAGCTGTTCGACGATCTGTTCCTGCTGGCGGTACCCGCGAACGATCCGCGTTCGTGCGACAGGCGCGTGGCCGCGCGTGACATCGATCAGTCGCAATTGATCCTGCTCGAAGATGGTCACTGTCTGCGCGATCAGGCGTTGGCTTTTTGCGCCACGATCCCGCGCGGACCCGCGCCGGGCACAACCGGCATGACGTTCGGTGCGTCCAGTCTCACCACCGTGATGCAGATGGTCGCTGGCGGTTTTGGCCTGACGCTGATCCCGCAGATCGCCGCCGATGTCGAAGCGCGGGATGATCGCGTCAAATTTTTACGGCTGGAAGAACCGCAGCCTGGACGCAGCATCGGCCTTGCATTTCGCCGGACGTCGCCGCGCAAGGCGGATTTTGCGGCGCTTGGCGATGTGGTGAAGGGAAGTGTGGGCGCGGGGTGAACTCTTCATCCATCCCCATGCAAGAGCGGGGGAGGGACATCGCACCGAAAACAAAAAGGGCGGCCTTTCAGCCGCCCTTTTCCTTATTCGCAATGTGACCCGGAATTACTCGCCGGCGGCTTCGCGCGGCGCATCGGCCTTCTGCTTGGCCTCGAGGTCTTCGCCGGTGGTCTGATCGACTGCCTTCATCGACAGGCGGGTCTTGCCGCGATCGTCGAAGCCGAGCAGCTTGACCTTGACCTTGTCGCCTTCCTTGACGACGTCGGAGGTCTTCTGCACGCGGGCCGACGCGAGCTGGCTGATATGAACCAGACCATCTTTCGCGCCGAAGAAGTTCACGAACGCGCCGAACTCCATGACCTTCACCACAGTGCCGTCATAGATGGCGTTGAGTTCGGGATCGGACGCGATCGACTTGATCCACTTGATCGCGGCCTTCATCGCCTCGCCGTCGTTCGACGCCACCTTGACGGTGCCGTCGTCCTCGATGTTGACCTTGGCGCCGGTCTTCTCGACGATCTCGCGGATCACCTTGCCGCCGGTGCCGATCACTTCACGGATCTTGTCGGTCGGGATCTTGAAGGTCTCGATGCGCGGCGCGTATTCGCCGAGCTCGGCGCGGGCGTTGGTCAAGGCCTTCGACATTTCGCCGAGGATATGAATGCGCCCGTCCTTGGCCTGGCCAAGCGCGACCTTCATGATCTCCTCGGTGATGCCTTCGATCTTGATGTCCATCTGCAGCGAGGTGATGCCCTGATCGGTACCCGCCACCTTGAAGTCCATGTCGCCGAGATGATCCTCGTCGCCGAGGATGTCGGACAGCACCGCAAAGCGCTCGCCTTCGAGAATGAGGCCCATGGCGATACCCGCCGTCGGCCGCTTCAAGGGGACGCCGGCATCCATCAGCGCCAGCGATGCACCGCAGACCGACGCCATCGACGACGATCCGTTCGACTCGGTGATCTCCGAGACAACGCGGACCGTGTAGGGGAATTCGTGGTGCGGCGGCAGCACCGGATGGATCGCGCGCCACGCCAATTTGCCGTGGCCGATTTCGCGGCGCTTGGTACCGCCGAGACGTCCGGTTTCACCGACCGAGTAGGGAGGGAAGTTGTAGTGCAGCAGGAACTGCTCTTTGTAGGTCCCTGCCAGCGAGTCGATGTACTGCTCGTCTTCACCGGTGCCGAGCGTGGTCACGACCATCGCCTGGGTTTCACCGCGCGTGAACAGCGCCGAGCCGTGGGCGCGGGGCAGCACGCCGACTTCGGCGATGATGTTGCGCACGGTCTTTGAATCGCGGCCGTCGATGCGCTTGCCGGTGTCGAGGATGTTCCAGCGGACGATCTTGGCTTCGAGGTGCTTGAACACGCCGGCGACACGGAGCTTGTCGTATTTCGGCTCCTGCCCTTCCGGGAAGTAGTGCGCCATCACCTTTTCCTTGGCTTTGCCGACCGCCGCGTAGCGATCCTGCTTCACCGAGATGGCATAGGCAGCTCGAAGCTCCTTCTCGATCAGCCCGAGCATCTCCTTCTCAAGCACGCTCTCGTCGGCGACCTTGACTTCGCGCGGCTCCTTGGCGGCTTTTTCGGCAAGGTCGATGATCG
>JBEPUM010000479.1:0-2120 GCA_041691515.1 Pseudomonadota bacterium
CATTCTTCGCGCCGGAAATCGGAATGGTGCCGTTGAGCTTGTTGCCGCCGACGATGCGAATGCGATCCATGCCGATTCCTGTTTGCTATGCATGAAGTATAGGGCAAATCGCCCGGTCCTCCAAAGCGTGGAAATTTGCGGCTATTTGATGGGCTTACGGCGGATTTACCCATCATTCCGGGGCGGAGCGAACTCTAAGTCTGGAAATGACGGCGTGTTTATACCGCCGCGTTGATGTCTTCGCTCTCCAAAATCGGCTTCGGATAGCCATCGCGCGCAACCTTGATCATGGCGCGGCCGACCTGCTCCGTCGTCGTAGCGTAGGCTGGTGCGATTTTGTGCAGCAATGCCCATAGCGGCGCGGTCGCCGTGTAGACCACGTGAACCCAGGCGGTCTTCGACCTGACGCCATGCAGCGGCTGAATGGCCGCGGGGCGAAACATGTAGGCGGCCTTGAAGGGCAGCTTGAGCAGATCGTTCTCGGTCTTGCCCTTGACCCGCGCCCACATTCGGCTGCCCTGCTCAGTGCTGTCGGTACTGCGGCCGGTAACATAGATGAATGTCATGCCGCGATTGAGCTTCGCCAGCATCGTCGCGGCGGCCATTGTGATGTCGTAGGTCAGATGCCGATAGGTTGGCTCGTCTAATCCGATCGAGGTGACACCGAGACAGAAAAAGCAGGCGTCATAGCCGGATAATTCTGCTTCGATTGTCGTGAAATTTGTAAAGTCGCGGTGGATGAGCTCACGCAACTTCGGATCCCGTTGCCCGGTCGGACTGCGTCCGACCACGAGCACGCTTCCCACTTCCGGATCGCGGAGGCACTCGATCAGAACGCCCTGTCCGACCATCCCCGTGGCGCCGAAAAGAATGACTTTCATCTTCGTTCAATACGCCGCGCTCGGGCGAAACCGCCTGATAGCGCCGATGATCGCGATCAAGAACACCACGAAGACGACCCCCTGCACGACAGCGAACGGCGGCTCCGATGGCGGCACGCTTGGCGCCAGCGCATGCAGCGGGCCGATTTTCAGGAAGCTCTGGATCACCAGCACGAAAATGTTGAGGTAGAGCGAGGTCATCGCCGTGACGACGTAGATCCAGCGCCATGAACCGGAAAGATGGCCGACATAGAGTGCGATGACGGCAACCGCCAGCAGCACCAGCGAGATGATGCCAACGATGTGCGACGGCAGCAGCTCCGTGAACGGGAAACCGAAACCGGTCACGCTGGTCAGAATGGTCGTCAGCAGAAACAGCGCGGTCCATCCCGATCTGCGATCGGAGGACAGCAATCCGAACATGACAATCAGTCCCGAAACGATTCCAATCAGGCTGATGGCAACGTGAAGCAGCGTAAACGTCGACAAGCTCATTCCGAAGACCATGGTGATGCTCCCTGCTCTCTGAATTCAGCCGAAATGCTACGACCGCGGCGGGCGAATTGCCATGGGTTTTGCTAATCGGCGGCATCGGCCAGGCACGGCATCGTCAGAAATAACGGGGGATCGGACCGTTATGCGGCGTCTTCCGCTTCGACAGATCAAACATCACTTCGTCGACATAACACCACCCCCAGCCTTCAGGCGGATCATAGCCCTCGATGATCGGGTGCTTCGTCGCGTGGAAATGTTTCGTGGCGTGCTTGTTCGGAGAATCGTCGCAGCAGCCGACATGACCGCAGGTCCGGCAGATCCGCAGATGCAGCCAGACGCTGCCGGTCTTGAGGCACTCTTCGCAACCGAGGGCGCTCGGTGTCACGTCGCGAATCCCAGCGATATGGGTGCAGCCCTTGGCCATGTCGCGGCTCACACCTCGCGAGTGTCGAACAACAGCATGTCGGCGCCGCCGGTCGCAAAGGTGGCCACGTCGGCTGCCGCAGCCTTGCCTTCCGCGCTGGCGAACGCCGCCTGAATCGCCGCCACGCTGTCGAAGGTCAGCAGCGCAATCAGATGATTGCCCGACGGCCCCGCCGGAGTTCCAACCGGCCCCTGGCTCACTTCGTACTTACGCAGGCCCGGAAGTTTCTTGGCGATCGGAATATGTTTTTCGGCATAATACTTGTCGAAAGCCGCGACATCCTTCGGCGTCTTGTACATCACCACGAGTTGGGCCATTGC
>JBEPUM010000480.1:0-2117 GCA_041691515.1 Pseudomonadota bacterium
AACCTCAAGCGGCGAAAATCCCAATCCCGCGACCGCGCCGATCGAACGGCTGCAGAGACGAGCGACGCGCCGAATCAGCGGTGTTCTGCAGAAGATGCAACCGAGTGACGCGCCGTTACGGGGATGTGTAAGGAGATGCCGCTGGATTTGATCGAGCCCGCCGAGGCCAGCAGTCCTGTTCCGCAGGTCCGGCTGTTTCCGCGCCACGAACAGACGTTCCCGGAATTGTCCGCAGCGGAAATCGCGCGAATGCGGCGGTTTGGCGAGGTGCGCCGTTATCGGAAGGGCGAACTGATATTCGAGACCGGCAAGCCCGGTCCCGGCATGTTCGTCATTTTGTTGGGAAATGTTGTAGTGACCGAGCGCGACGGCCTCGGCCATGTCACGCCGGTGATCAGGCAAGGGCCCGGCCAGTTCATGGCCGAACTCGGCCAACTCTCGGGCCGCGACGCGCTGGTCGACGCCCGGGCCGAAGGCGATGTCGAAACATTCCTGATTCCCCCGGACCAGCTTCGTGCCCTGCTCGTGGCCGAGGCCGATCTTGGCGAACGCATCATGCGGGCGCTGATCCTGCGCCGCGTCAGCCTTCTGCAGGGCGGCGTGGGCGGTCCTATCCTGATCGGAGCGCCGGCATCCTCCGACGTGATCCGGTTGCAGGGGTTTCTTACACGCAACGGCTATCCGCATCATCTGCTTGATCCGGCGGCCGACAAGGACGCCGCCGATGTGATCGCGCGTTATTCGCCTTCGCCGCAGGAAATGCCGCTGGTCGTGACGCCCGACGGCACCGCGCTTCGCAATCCCTCGATCGCCGATCTCGCGCGCACGATGGGGATGCTCCGCGCGCTGGCGAAAAACATGGTCTACGACGTCGCCATCGTCGGCAGCGGTCCTGCGGGCCTTTCCACGGCGGTGTACGCAGCCTCGGAAGGACTCTCGGTGGCGGTGTGCGACACGCGCGCATTCGGCGGCCAGGCCGGCGCCAGCGCCCGGATCGAGAACTATCTGGGGTTTCCGACCGGCATATCCGGTTTGGCGCTGACGGCGCGCGCCTACAATCAGGCGCAGAAATTCGGCGCCGACATCATGATCCCCGTCACCGTGACGTCGCTCGATTGCGGCCGCTCGGACGATCTGTTCGGCCTGACCCTCGACGATGGCGGGGTGCTGCGCGCCCGCGCCATCGTGATCGCCAGCGGTGCGCGCTATCGCCGGCCGGAAATCGAAAATCTCGATCGCTTCGATGGCCGCGGCGTCTGGTATTGGGCATCGCCGATCGAAGCGAGGCTATGCAAGGATCAAGACGTCATCCTTGTCGGCGGCGGCAATTCCGCGGGGCAGGCTGCCGTATTCCTCTCGGCGCATGCCAGTAAGGTGCACATGGTGATCCGCGGCGGCGGCCTCGGCGCCAGCATGTCGCGTTACCTGATCGAGCGCATCGAGGCGACGCCGAATATCGAACTGGTTTTCAACACCGAAGTGGTCGCGCTCGAGGGCAGCGAAGACGCGGGACTGGAGCGCATACGTTGGCGCAGCCGCCTGTCCGGCGAAGTAAGCAGCATCGCTGTCAGAAACCTGTTTCTGTTTGTCGGCGCCGATCCTGCGACCGGTTGGCTCGATGGTTGCGGCGTGGCCCTCGATCGCGGAGGTTTCGTACTGACGGGCGCCGCATGCAAAAACGACAAGGATCATTTGATGGCGCCGCTGCAAACCTGCGTCCCCGGCGTGTTTGCGGTTGGCGATGTGCGTTCCGGGTCGGTCAAACGCGTCGGGGGTGCCATCGGCGAGGGCGCGCAAGTCGTTGCGGCGCTGCATGGCTATCTCGGCGACACGCTGTGACACCGAGAGGGGAATATTATGCGGACGTCGCGATGTGCCGGTTGCGGCAGCGAGACCCTTAGCAATTGGCGCGCCATCTCAACTGAAGCCGGAAACAGAGGGGCATGACGGGCAAATCCGCCGTAAGCCCATCAAATCGCCTTAAATTTCCATGCTTTGGACGGCCGGGCGATTTGCCCTATACTTCATGCATTGCAAACAGGAATCGGCATGGATCGCATTCGTATCGTCGGCGGCAACAAGCTCAACGGCACCATTCCGATTTCCGGCGCGAAGAA
>JBEPUM010000481.1:0-2106 GCA_041691515.1 Pseudomonadota bacterium
CGGAATTTGAGATGTTTTCGGCGAGCACGCGCTGGCGCTCCTGATGCCACTGCATTCGGGTGCGCAAGGCCGCAAGGGCCGGAATGTCGTTGATGGACACGGCGGGTCTCCGCTCTGCCCCGGAGACGGTGCGCCGCCGAGGTAGGCAGAATTTGCCGCCTATATGGTTAATAGCTGGTTAAGACTATCCGGGGAACGCATTCGGCCGGAACCGGATGGCGTCCGGAGATATGTGGTCAACCCGGAACAGAGCGCATTTTTGCCACGAATGCTGCGTTAACCACCCGCTTCATCGGACACGGGGCTTTGAGAAGTTGTTTTGGTCCGGTCGATTCATAGGTTATTAATGCTGTAAGCGGCAGCTTTTGCCGAGAGGAATTAACAGATAGGGCTAGGTTTCGTTCGTCATGAGTGGATGCCGACAGGCGTTCGACGATTTGAAATAAGGCGCTATTTGTCAGGGACAAAGCATGCAGGCAGTCACATTCGTCTTCGCATTCATCGTGGTTCTGGCGCTGATCGGCGGCGCCGCCTGGCTGGTGCGGCGATTCGCGGGAAACCGGCTCGGCGCCAACGCCAATCGCGGGCGGATGCCCCGTCTGGCGGTGATCGACGCGGCCGCGGTCGATGGCCGCAGGCGGCTGGTTCTCGTGCGCCGGGATAACGTCGAACACTTGCTGATGATCGGCGGTCCCACCGACATTGTCGTGGAACCAAATATTGTCCGCGCCACGCCCGGGCGCGATCAGATGCCGCAACGCGCGCCGCTTGGCAGCGAGCAATCGCCGCCGCGCCTGCCGCCGCTGGCCGAAAGCGGCTGGGCGGAGTCCGACAGTTCGCGTAGCGATGCAGCCGATCATCCCGAGCCGCAGATGCCGGAGCCGCCGCCGCGGCCTGCCCGCCCCTCCTTCGCGGATGAAGTGCGCCGCCCCGCGCCTGCCGTCGCCGAGCGCCGCGGTGATCCGTTCGCTGGCTTCACGCCGGAGCCCATGAGCCGTACCGACATTCGCGACCCTGCCCGCCGCGCTTCCCCGCCGCGCAGCGAACCGGCAATCATGCCACGGCCGCCGGTGCGTCCGGCGGAGCCAGTGCTCGCCCCATCGCCGCGCGCAACCGAACGGCCACCGTTCCCGCCAGCCGTGCCGGCGCCAGCTCCGCCCCCCCCATCCGCCAGCGCGGATCAAAATCTCGCCGAGATGGCGCAACGGCTTGAAGCCGCCCTTCGGCGCCCCTCTGGCGACGCCAAGCCCGAAATCGCACCGCCGGTCGCACCCGAATCGCCCGCCGCCCGTCCGCGGACCGCCGAGGTCTCGATCACGCCCCCAGTGCGCAGCGAGCCTTCGGTGGCGCCGCCGGTCGCGCCGCCCGGTCCAAAGTCCGGGTTCGAGAATCTTGAAGACGAGATGGCGTCCCTGCTCGGGCGTCCAAAGTCGCCTTCGTGAGATCGGCGACACACCCGCGTAGAGTTTTATTCCTTCTCGTTCTGATAGCCGCCGGATCGCTCGCCAATCCGGCGTTCGCGCAGGATATCAGCATCAATCTCGGCGGTGCCGCTGGCGGCAATGGCGGCGTGACCGAACGCGCCATCCAGCTCATCGCGCTGCTCACGGTGCTGTCGATCGCGCCGTCGATCCTGATCATGATGACGTCGTTCACGCGCATCGTGGTCGTGCTGTCGCTGCTGCGCACCGCATTGGGCACCGCGACCGCGCCGCCCAACTCCGTCATCATCGCGCTCGCGATGTTCCTGACCGCGTTCGTGATGGGACCGGTGCTGCAAAAATCCTACGACGACGGCATCAAGCCGCTGGTCGCCAATCAGATCACCGTCGAAGAAGCGTTGCAGCGCGCATCCGTTCCGCTGCGCGGCTTCATGCAGAAGAACGTCCGCGAGAAGGATCTCAAGCTGTTCATGGACCTGTCCGGCGAGCCGCCGCCGGCGACGCCCGCCGACCTGTCGCTGCGCATCCTGATGCCGGCGTTCATGATCTCCGAACTGAAGCGCGCCTTCGAGATCGGCTTTCTCTTGTTCCTGCCGTTTCTGATCATCGACCTCGTGGTCGCGTCGGTGCTGATGTCGATGGGCATGATGATGCTGCCGCCGGT
>JBEPUM010000482.1:0-2093 GCA_041691515.1 Pseudomonadota bacterium
TGTCGCGTACCCGCTGCACGCTTTCGGCCGAGCGCAAGTTGATATCGACGACGATCCCGGAAAACCGGCCCGTCGGGATATCGGGAATATCGCCCGTCGGAATCGCTTCGACCTCGCCGACGCTTTGCAGGATGGCCGCGAGTTCGCTGCTTTGATCGCTGCGGTCCGACGCCAGAAGCAGACGGCGCTTTGCAGGTGATGCGTTCGTTGAAGTCGTCATTCGTCCTCGGCGGCTTGCGGCCACGGCCCACAACCGAAGACTATCCGATGAGTAGGTTCCCGAAGCTTAAGGGGTATTATTAACGCTTGCATAGCAGCCCCTCTACAATTCAAAAGAAACTCGGGCGTCGAGTAATTTCATCAAAGATTTCAGCAACTCGCAGGCGAACAGCGGATAGAAATGACGGCGACTTGCGTAACCGGGATGCAAATAATTCAAGCGCACGGAGAAGATCTTGGCCGACCTGATCAGCATTCGAACATCCGTGCTCGATATCGCCTGCGAACAAAGCGGCCCAGCCGATGCAACTCCGGTCGTGCTGCTGCACGGATTTCCCTACGATCCGCGCGGATATGACGACGTCGTCGGCATCCTCAACCAGGCCGGCTTCCGCACCGTCGTTCCCTATCTGCGCGGTTATGGTGCCACGCGTTTCCTCTCCCCGGAAACGCCGCGCTCTGGAGAGCAGGCGGCGCTCGGACACGATCTTCTCGAATTGCTCGATGCGTTAAAACTGCCACGCGCCGTGCTGGCGGGTTTTGATTGGGGCGGGCGCGCCGCCTGCATCGTTTCGGCCTTATGGCCTGAACGTGTCGCAGGCCTCGTCACCTGCACCGGCTACAACATCCAGAATATCGCTGCCTCGCTCAACCCTGCCGAACCGGAGCAGGAGCTGCGCTACTGGTACCAGTATTATTTTCACACCGACCGCGGCCGCAACGGCCTGACCGAGAACCGGCGTGCGTTGTGCAAGCTGTTGTGGGCGCTGTGGTCGCCGACATGGGCGTTCGATGACGCGACGTTCGAGCGGACGGCGGCATCTTTCGAGAACCCGGATTTCGTCGACGTGGTGATCCAGTCCTACCGTCATCGCATGAAGGCGGCGCCGGGCGATCCGCGTTACGCCGCGATCGAGGCGCAACTCGCCAGGCAGCCGACCATCGATGTGCCCGCCATCACTGTTCACGGCGCCGTCGATGGCGTGGGCCCCGTGCAGAACTCGGAAAATCACGCCAAATATTTTAGCGGCCCCTACCAGCGTAGGGTATTTGCGAACGTCGGACACAATCCGCCGCAGGAAGATCCCAGAGCCTTTGCGGACGCGATCCTCGACCTGTGCAAGACCGTTTTGGCCTGAACCGCGAGACGCATAAAAAAATCCGCCGGAAGCAGCGCTTCCGGCGGATCGTTATTTGGAAACAGCCCGTCAGGCCTTCATGGCCGCCTTGACCGCTTCCGCGGTGATCGGCAGCCCGCGCACGCGCGCGCCGCAGGCGTTGAAGATCGCGTTGGCAAGTGCAGGCGCAATCACCGTCACCGCCGGCTCGCCGACACCCGTGGCGTGCTCGCCATTGGAGATGACGTTGACGGCGACTTCCGGCATCTGGCTCATGCGCAACGGCGTGTAGGTGTCGAAGTTGGTCTGTTCGATCGCACCATCCTTCAACGTCGCCTTTTCGTACAGCGCGAGTGACAGACCCCACAGCGCCGCGCCCTCGACCTGGGAGCGGATGCCGTCAGGATTCACCTGCGTGCCAACGTCGGTTGCCACGGTGAGCTTCTTCACCTTGACTTCACCGCTTGGCGCCACCGCCACATGCGCGACGCACGCCGTCCAGCTTGCCGTCTTTCTCTCCTGCGAGGAGACGCAGGCCACGCCCATGCCTTCGCCCTTTGGCAGCTTGATCGAGCCGTAGCCCGCAAGCCCCATCGCAGCGAGAAGCGTGTTGCGGAGACGTTGCGCGCCGCCGTCATTGTCGCCCTTGCCGTCCAGCATCGCGATCCGGTACTGCGCCGGATCCTTGCCAGCCGCATGGGCCAGTTCGTCGACCAGGCTTTCCACAGCCCAGAAGGTCCAGCCCGGCGCCACCGA
>JBEPUM010000483.1:0-2087 GCA_041691515.1 Pseudomonadota bacterium
CATTGACCGAGACGGACCCGACGCTTCTGCACGACCTGGAAGGTCTTGTCGATCCAGCCACGCGCGGCGATCCGATGTCGTCGTTGAAGTGGACCTCGAAAAGCTTGCGGAACCTGGCAGGCGCGCTTTGCGCCATGGGGCATTGCATCGGGCACGACGCCGTCGGTCATCTGCTGAAGAAGCTCGGATACAGTCTCCAGACCAATCGTAAGACGCTCGAAGGATCGCACCACGTCGATCGCGACGCGCAGTTCCGGCACATCGCCCAGACAGTCAAGGGCGCCATCACGGCTGATCAGCCGGCGATCTCCGTCGATACCAAGAAGAAAGAACTCGTCGGCGACTTCAAAAACGGCGGACGTGAATATCGGCCAGCCGGATCGCCCGAGCAGGTCCGCGTCCACGACTTCATCGACCCCGAGCGTGGACGCGCCGCGCCCTACGGCGTTTACGACATCGCCGACGACAAGGGATGGGTCAGCGTCGGGGTCGATCACGACACGGCCGCCTTCGCCGTGAACGCGATCCGTTCCTGGTGGACGAACATGGGGCGCGCCCGCTACGCGCACGCCCATACCTTGACGATCACCGCCGATGGCGGCGGAAGCAACGGCTCGCGCGTCCGTCTTTGGAAGATCGAACTTCAAAAGCTTGCCGACGAGCTGAGATTGACGATCGTCGTCCTGCACCTGCCGCCCGGCACAAGCAAATGGAACAAGATCGAACACCGTCTCTTTTCATTCATCTCGCGCAACTGGCGGGGACGACCGCTCATCGACTATCGCACCATCGTCGAACTCATCGGCGCCACCACTTCGACCGCAGGGCTGACCGTCAGATGCGAACTCGATGAAAATCGCTATCCCGCCGGGATCAAAATCTCCGACGCAGAAATGGCCGAGCTGAATATCTTCCGCGACCAGTTCCACGGCGAATGGAACTACACTATCAAGCCAAGAACCTTAGAATAGCCCGGTAATTTACCGACGCTTCCTAAGCTGACACGCTGGATTGTTTGAGCACGGCGATACAACTAGAGCGGATTCCGATCAAGTTCGAACATACCCTGCATGGCGAAAGAAATTCTTGCATTCGTGCGGGCTGAAATCGGTAACGACGCGCCCGATCCGACGCAAGAGGCGCGGGATGGTGTGCTCGGCCGCCTTGCGCAGATGCGCCTTGAGTTTGCTGAAGGCCAGTTCAATCGGGTTGAGATCGGGTGAATACTTCGGGAGATAAATCAGCGTCGCGCCCGCCGCTTCGACCGCCTCCGCGACGCCGGCGACCTTGTGCACCGGCAGATTGTCCATGAACACGATCTCGCCGCGCTTGAGGGTCGGGACAAGGCATTGCTTCACATAAGCGAGAAACACCGGCCCGTTCATGGCGCCTTCGATCACAAACGGTGCAGTCATTCCGCGTTGCCGCAGCGCGCCCACGAAGGTGACTGTTTTCCAAGCTCCGTGCGGCGCGTAGCCGATCAGCCGCTCGCCACGCGGAGCGCGGCCGCGCAGCCGCACCATCGCAGTGTTGGTTGAGGTTTCGTCGATGAACACCAGCCGCGCCGGGTCAAACATGCCTTGTTGGCGCATCCAGCGCCGGCGTGCGCGAACGACGTCCGCGCGCTTCTGCTCCGCCGCGTACAGAGTTTTTTTTGAAGCTGATGTTGCGGCGGGCGAAAAACCGCCACACCGCGCTGCGGCTGCCAGCGACCCTGCGTTTGCGCATCGCCGCGACGATCTCGTCCAGCGTCATGTCTGGCTGCTCGGCAATCAGCGCCAGCAGAAATTCTGCGTGCTTCTCCAACGGAGAGGTGCTGCCGCCGCTTGGCTTTGCCGCAACGCTCCCGGTCTCCTCGAAGCGCTGCACCCAAATCACCACCACGCTGGGGCTGAGCCCATAACGTTCGGCAGCCTCTCGCCGCGAGGCACCGCTCTCAACCTCTTCAATCACTCGGCCACGCAAGTCGATCGAATAGGGCTTCGGCATCGCTCGCTCCCAAAAAGCGAATCAATCCCGGTAGCCTCGCTCATTGACAAAGCGTTGGGAATCCTTCCCGATTCAAGCCGAGCGAAACTTGCTCTAGC
>JBEPUM010000484.1:0-2084 GCA_041691515.1 Pseudomonadota bacterium
ATCCAACGCCATCGCAGGCGGACATCCAGATGACCAAAGCCATCGTCGACATCTCCGCCCCGCTCGGGATTTCCGTGCACGACCACATTATCGTCGGCAAGAACGGCCACGCCAGCCTGAAAGGGCTGCGGTTGATCTAGAGCATGATCCCGAAACGTGGAAGCCGGTTTTCGGATGAGATCATGCTCACTCAAAAGGATTAAGGCTAGAA
Source organism: Pseudomonadota bacterium (assembly GCA_041691515.1). GTDB lineage: Bacteria > Pseudomonadota > Alphaproteobacteria > Rhizobiales > Xanthobacteraceae > Nitrobacter. Next base: position 212 of record JBEPUM010000484.1, read on the forward strand.
TTGATAGCGGCGCAGTCCGCCGTCGACGGGGATGACCGCGCCCGTGATATAGCGCGCGACCGGCGATGCCAGAAAAATGGCGAGTGCCGCGAGATCTTCCGGTTCGCCCCAGAAGCCGACCGGAATCTCTTCTTCGGCGAAACGTTCGCGATAGTCTTCCGCGTAGTTGCGGCGGATCTGCTCGCTCATAATGCGGCCGGGCGGAATGCAATTGATTGTAATGCCGTGCTTGCCGATCTCGCGCGAGAGCCCCTTAGCCCAGGCATGAACCGCGGCTTTCGCGGCAAACGCGGCGTTGAGTCCTTCCGGTTCGGATTTGCCGGTGACGTTGATGATGCGGCCCCACCCGTGTTCGACCATCTGCGGCAACACGGCATGAGCGAGCTTCCGGTAGCTGGTGAAATTGAGCGCGATCGCTTCGTCCCACGCGCTGTCGGGTGCATCGACCGGCAGGGGCCGGCTGCCGCCAGCGTTGTTGACGAGGATATCGACGCGGCCCAGTTCGGCCGTCGCACGCGCTGCGAGCTTTGCCGCAGCATCGTCCTGCATCATGTCCTGTATGACCGGAATGATGGCACCGTTGCCTTGCGTCTGCACTTCCTGTGCAAGCGTCTCGAGCAGGTCTTTCCGGCGCGCGACGGCGACGACACGCACACCCTCCAGCGCAAGCCCCTTGGCGATAGCACGGCCAATTCCGATGCTGGCTCCAGTGACAACGGCAGTTCGGGATTTGAGATCGAGATCCATGCTTGTATCTTTCTTATTTGTTGCACCGCCGCATTTTAGACCAACGGATTCCGACGCACCAATCTGAGCCAATATGCAGGCTGACGCGCGCGTTCTATCACAGCGCGCTGGCGCGCCACCGCCAAAAAAGCCGGGGATGGAATGCCGGTCAATCCGGATGACCGATCAAATATGGAGGAACCGGACGGCCGAATTATCATCCTCGCGGGAACAACAAATGGCTTCGGCTTAGGTATAATTGTTGGCATACAACTTTGGTGCCACGAGTAATCGGGCAGACAACCAAAAACAGTCTCAATTGGGAGGAGAGTTCATGCTCAAGGCCATTCTTGCGGGCATCGTGGCCGCCGCTTTCATTGCTCCGGGCGGAGCTATGGCTCAGTCGCCGATCATCATCAAATTCAGCCACGTCGTCGCCAATGATACGCCGAAGGGCAAGGGCGCGCTCAAGTTCAAGGAGCTCGCGGAAAAGTACACCAACGGCAAGGTGAAGATCGAAGTCTATCCCAACTCGTCGCTTTACAAGGACAAGGAAGAAATCGAGGCCTTGCAGCTCGGCTCCGTGCAGATGCTTGCGCCATCGACAGCCAAATTTGCACCGCTCGGCGCCAAGGAGTTCGAGGCGCTCGATCTGCCGTGGCTGTTCAAGGACGAAGCAACCTATGACAAGGCCATGAAGGGGACGATCGGCAAGTGGCTGTTCAAGAAGCTGGAGCCGAAAGGCATCACCGGCCTCGCGTACTGGGACAATGGCTTCCATATGGTGTCGTCGAACCGGCCGCTGCTCAATCCAGCCGATTTCCAGGGCCTCAAGTTCCGCATCTCCGGCTCGAAGATCGCCGATCGTTATTTCCGCGATCTCGGAGCGATCCCCCAGATCATGGCGTTCTCGGAAGTCTATCAGGCACTGCAGACCGGCGTGGTCGACGGCTGCGAAAATACGCCATCGAACTATCTAACGCAGAAATTCTATGAAGTGCAGAAGGACATCACGGTCTCGAACCACGCCCACTTGCAATACGCGGTCATCGTGAACACCAAGTTCTGGAACGGCCTGCCGCCGGATATCCGGAAGGAACTCGACAAGGCGATGGACGAGGCGACCGACTACACCAACTCGATCGCG
>JBEPUM010000485.1:0-2083 GCA_041691515.1 Pseudomonadota bacterium
AGCGCGACGATGCCGCCGAACACGACGCTGACGTCGCGAACGGCGAGCAGGGGATCATGCCCCTGTGCGAACTGAGCTTGCGTCATGAGCGGTCGCCCGCGTGACGGGCAGCGCTGCAGCGACGGGCAGACGTCTTTCGACGCGGCCCGGAAATATTATCTGATCCCCTCGACCACACGCGCAACTCTCCCTCCTGCTCTCAACTTCCTGTTTTCTTGTTTTTGTGATTGTGGCGCTGCACCACCCAGCGCCGCTTCGATGTTCCTTACCATCGCCACGAGGCGAGGTCCAATATCGGTGCGCAGACGATCTTCCGTGAAACGGAAAGCAGGCGCGCCGCAGTTCAAGGCGTAGGGGCCGGTTCCGTCGCTCAGCTTCAGCGCCACGCCGGCGGCATGAATGTCGTCGTGCCACTCGCCGGCTGACATCGTAAACCCGTACTTCGCCACCGTTTCGCCGGAGCGTTCGAGTCCGTCGCGCAATTTCGGCCAGCGATGTCCGTAATGTTCGCGCATCTCGCGCAGCAGTTCTGCGCGTTCGTCCGCAGACAAGGCCCAGAAATACGCGCGCCCCATCGCGGTCGTCGCGATCGGCACGCGTGAACCGACATCGAGTTGTACGCCGACGGTCAATTCGCTGCGGCTCTGCCCGAAATAGATCATGCTGAGCCGGTCGCGCGCACCGATCGCGCAGGCGCCGCCGGTCTGTCGCATCAATTCATTGCGATAAGGCTCTGAAATGTGTCGAATACCCATGTTGGCGAGCGCAACATATCCGAGCGCCATGGCGGAAGGCGCAAGCTGATACTTGTCGAACTTCGGAACCTGCATCAGGTAGCCGAGCTTGGTCAGCGTGTGTGTTAGCCGCGAGACCGTTGGTTTGGGCAGCTTGGTCCGGGCCGCGATTTCCTGATTGCCAAGAAGGCCGTCATTGGGGTGAAATGCGCGCAGCACATCGAGGCCGCGCGCGAGCGCGACGACAAAGCTGCGATCAGTCGCGGCTTTCCTGGCTGGACGTTTCATTCCCTGCTGCGGTCGTTGTGTCGATAGTGTTTTCGTTGACAAGGGACGTGCTTCAAAATAACCCTCCCTGTCAAGATGTGGAATTAAATTCCGCTGTGCGAAATTGGTCTAATGCGCGAAAATTTGAGGGAGAACGCCGTGAGTGAAGTGGTCAAACTTGAGCGTCATGACGAGATTGCCATCGTTACGGTCGACAGTCCCCCGGTCAACGCGCTGAGCGCGGCAGTTCGTCGCGGCATCCACGAATGTGTGAGTAACGCGATCGCCGATCCCGCCGTGAAGGCGATCGTGCTGACTTGCGCCGGACGCACCTTCATCGCCGGTGCCGACATTACCGAATTCGGCAAACCGCCGCAGCCTCCCGGTCTTGCCGAGGTAATTTCCGAACTTGAGAATTCGCCGAAGCCGACGATAGCGGCGATCCACGGCACCGCGCTGGGCGGCGGTCTCGAGGTTGCGCTGGGATGCCACTTCCGCGTTGCGGTAAAGGAGGCGAAGCTCGGCTTGCCCGAAGTGAAGCTTGGCTTACTGCCCGGTGCCGGCGGCACCCAGCGTCTGCCGCGCGCCGTTGGGCCTGAACTCGCAGTCAAGATGATTGTCGGCGGTGATCCGATCAGCGCAAGCGAAGCCTTGAAGCAAGGCTTGATTGAGGAAATCGTCGAGGACCGTGTGCAAGGTGGCATCGCGTTTGCGAAAAAGGTGCTGGCGGAGAAGCGTCCGCTGCGAAAGCTGCGCGACGACGACAGCAAGCTCAAGGCGGCCAAGGCCGATCGCTCGATCTTCACCAATGCCGTGCAGGCCATGACCAAGAAGGCGCGCGGACTGGAAGCGCCGTTCGCGGCGGCGGATGCGGTCGGCGCCGCGATTGATCTGCCCTTCGACGAAGGCCTGAAGAAGGAACGCGAAGGTTTCCTCAAGCTGATGAACGGCGATCAGTCGAAGGCGCAGCGTTACGCCTTCTTCTCGGAGCGCGAGGCCGCCAAGATTGCCGGCGTGCCGGAAGGCACCAAACCGCGCAACGTCGCGCGCGTCGCCATCATCGGCGCCGGGACCATGGGCGG
>JBEPUM010000486.1:0-2081 GCA_041691515.1 Pseudomonadota bacterium
CCGGGCGAGGTGACGTTTTGGCGCAGGGTCGCGGCGTCGAGGTCGGACCGGTGCAGGAGTTCGCCTGAGCCGGCGACGGTGTCGCGGGCAAGCTTTGCCGCGAGATCGGCGGGCAGTCCGGCGGCGACACCGGCGCGCGCAAGTTCTTCGGCGAGCAGAAAGATATAGGCCGGTCCCGATCCTGAAACGGCGGTGACCGCATCCATCAGCGCTTCGTCATCGACCCATTCCACCGCTCCGGTGGCGCGCAGCAGCGCGTCGGTTGTGGCGCGCTGGTCCGCGTTCACACCTTTCGCAGCGACCGCGACGGTGATGCCGCGGCCGATCGCCGCCGGCGTATTTGGCATGGCGCGGACGACCCTGCCGCCGCAAACCTCGTCGAGCACCGCGATTGTAATGCCCGCCATGATCGACACCACCAGCGTCGATGCGCCGATAAGGGGCCGCAGCGCCGGGCCGGCGTCGCGAAACGTCTGCGGCTTGACCGCGATCACGAGCGCCGCGATGGCGCCTGCATCCTTCGCTGTGGAATTCAAGTGGATACCTTTAGCGGCAAGCGCGCGAATCTCATCGGAGGGATGCGGCTCGATCACCGTGACGTGCGCCGGATCCAGTCCTTGCGCGAGCCATCCGGTCAGCAGCGCACCGCCCATCTTGCCCGCGCCGGCGAGCACGACGGTGCCGGAGATGTTTGCGAGAGTGTCCGACAGGTTCGATGTCATCACATATTCCAGGCAACGTTTTCTGATCGCACATACTAGTCGTCATGGCCGGGCTTGTCCCGGCCATCTACGTCTTGTCTGGCAAAGATCGTAAGACATGGATGCCCGGGACAAGCCCGGGCATGACGATGCGAGACGTATATCAATCCGACGGCGTTCGCCAGAGAAGAGCTAAGCCTCGCCTTCGGTATCGAACATCGCCGCGCTCATCGCCTCAGTTGCGGATTTGCCGGCCCAGACCACGAATTGCAGTGCCGGATAATAGCGCTCGCAGGCATGGATCGCGCCGGCCAGCATGGCTTCGCATTGTGCGTTCGACGCGATCAGTCCCTCCGGCAATACCAGCGCCTGCCGGTACATGATCATGCCGGTCTGGGTCCAGATGTCGAAATGCCCGACCCACAATTGCTCGTTGATCGCAGCAATGATGCGCTGAACCTCGTTGCGGCGCGCGGCAGGAATCTTCATGTCGAAGGCGCACGCAAGATGCAGCGCCTCGATCTCGCTCATCCATGTGAAGGTGATCTGGTAGTCGGTCCAGTCGCCCTTCGAGACGATGGTAATCTCGTCTTCGCCCGAACGCTCGAACGCCCAGTTGTTGGTAGCGGCGATGTCCTCGACCACAGCCAGCGGACTGTTTCGGGAATCGATAGTGCCTTCGAGGAGCGACATGCCGTCTCGACCCTTGTTTTTGGTTGTGTTGATACGCACGCATCGGACGGCGCTTATTCCAGCGCGCCGCGGCGGAGTTCGGTCTCCAAGGCGATCCATGACGTGAGCGGATCGGATGAGGATCATCTCCTGCGCGGATCAAGTGATGTGATTTGCGGAATCGGCGCAACGCCACCCGGAGTCCGTCCACAGGCAAAGCGCACGTCGTCCACAACTGATCGCGCCGCAATGTTGCCGCACCGAGAACAAAACGGAATCGGATTCGCGCTGTGCGAGTCTCGCGATGTCCGCTCGCGTGCCGCGAGTCTGGCAGCGGAGGCTCTCGCGTGGGCAGGCATCGCGTTGCCGTCATGGCCGGGATGCGTCTTCCCCATGGATCGATGCTTGCTGGCGCCGCCGCGCTTGGGCATAGTTGCCTTGGCCGCTCATGCCGGGCGGCCGAATGTTCTCAGGGCGGGGTGAAAGTCCCCACCGGCGGTAAGGGTGAAAACCTAAGCCCGCGAGCGCCTTTGGTCAGGAACGTGTCCTGGAAGAAGGGTCAGCAGATTCGGTGTGATTCCGAAGCCGACGGTATAGTCCGGATGAAAGAGAACGGTCGCGACGGCCATGCCTTGTGCGTGGTGGTTCGATCCGTGTGCCCTGATTCTGGTCCTGAAAGAGGAAAGCCATGAATCAGATGTTGCAAGA
>JBEPUM010000487.1:0-2069 GCA_041691515.1 Pseudomonadota bacterium
GTTCAAATACTCAGCTTCGCGCTCGCCATCACGATGTCGCTGGTGGCCTGCCGCGTGCGGTTGGCAAGCTCGTCGCGAAGGCGGCGGGCCGCAGCGGGGTCGCTGTCGAGCACGCGCTGGAACAGCGTGCGGGGAATGCGGATCACCGTCGAATATTCGAGCGCGGTGGCGGTGGCCGGCCGTGGCATGGCAACGATCAGCGCCAGTTCGCCCATTAGCGCGCCGCGCTCGGCGACGACTTCCTGATTGTTGCCGTCATCGTCGGAATGGATACGGAATGCGCCGTCCTGGACGACAAAGCCTCCGTCCGACTCCTCACCGGCGCGAAACAGGATCGAGCCGCGGGCAAACTGCTGCTGCTCTGAACTGATCGCCAGCACGCGCAACGCGGCATTCCCCAACAGGCGCAATGTCGGGACCCGCTCGAGAAGGGCAACGTCATCTTCGATCGACATGCGAAACCGGATCGGCAGTCCAAGCCGGGACTGCCCAAAAGCTGATACGACGAGACCTGATACGAATCGTCAGCCGAATCGTATCACGGCACCAGCTTGTAGCCACCGGCTTCCGTCACCAGAATCTCCGGATTGGCGGCGTCCTTTTCGATCTTCTGGCGCAACCGGTAGATGTGGGTTTCCAGCGTGTGGGTGGTGACGCCGGAATTGTAGCCCCACACCTCCTGCAGCAGCGTCTCGCGCGACACCGGCATCTGACCGGCCCGATACAGGAAGCGGAGAATCGCGGTTTCCTTCTCGGTCAGCCGTACTTTCTTGGCATTGGCGCCGGTGAGCATCTTGGAGCCCGGCCGGAAACTGTACGGCCCGACCGAAAACACCGCGTCTTCGCTGGCTTCGTGCTGCCGGAGTTGCGCGCGAATCCGCGCCAGCAACACCGCGAAGCGGAATGGCTTTGCCACGTAGTCATTGGCGCCGGATTCGAGGCCCAAGATCGTATCCGAATCGGTATCATGGCCGGTCAGCATGATGATCGGCGCTTTGAAGCCACCCTTGCGTAAGCTGCGCACCACCTCGCGCCCATCGGTATCGGGCAGGCCGACGTCCATCAGCACGAGATCCGGCGAATGGGTCTTGGCGGCGCTGGCGCCCTTGGCGCCGGTATCGACCGCGGAGGCCTCGAATTCCTCATGCAGCGACAACTGCTCGACCAGCGTGTCGCGCAGGTCGGTATCGTCGTCCACGATCAGGATTTTGCGGGCGTTGGCCATTTGCGTGCAATCCTCTTGGCGGCGGGAGCGGACGGCGGCGATGCCCATGAGGCACATCTCCAGCCTGATCCGAAAGTGCTGTCAGTCGTGGTTCGTATGGACGTATGAACTTGTTACCGATTCACAAGGCAAAACGTAGTCTACTTCAGAACCGGCACGCATTTGGATGAATGTCCTGTAATGACTCGCAACAGGGCATGCCGGGGCAATGGAGCCAGCGGAGGCCTCCCCATTCCATGGGAAGCGTAGCTTTTTCAATACCTTATACGACACATTCGCGTGATCGGCCGCTTGCGGCGATCCGCATCCGGGCGGCCGCAGGCGACCCGACCCGGGGATGGCTCACGGCCGGCGGCCAACCCATTCCAGTCGCCCTCGGTCGCGGCGGCATCAGAGCCAACAAACGCGAAGGGGATGGCGGCACCCCGCGCGGGATTTTCCAGCCCGTGCGGCTGTGGTGGCGCGCCGACCGGTATCCGCGACCGCAGACGTTTCTCCCCGTGCAGGCGATCACGCCCATCGACGCCTGGTGCGAGGACCCTGCCGACCGACACTACAATCAGGCCGTGAAGCTCGGGCGCGATGAGAGCGGCGACCGGCTCACACGCGCCGATCATCTCTACGATTTCATTATCGAAATCGATCACAACACGCGCCCTCGGATCGCAGGACGCGGCAGCGCGGTGTTCCTGCATCTGGCGCGCGACAACTTTGGACCGACCGCGGGATGTGTGGCGATGACGCGGCCCGCGATGCTACGGCTGTTGGCGCGGATCGGGCCGGAGACACGAATCGAGATCGGGTGAAGGCATTACGGAACCGTCGTCCTGAGGTGCGAGCGAAG
>JBEPUM010000488.1:0-2052 GCA_041691515.1 Pseudomonadota bacterium
GTCGATGCCGGTGACAAGCTGATCAGCCGCCTGCAAATGCTCAGTGAAGATTTTGCGACCGAGGTCGAGGGTTGGCAGGCAGATCGGGTTCGCGACACGTTACGCACCGGCCGCTATTTTCACGCGGTGCATTATCCCAAGGCGTTTCAGATCGACGGCCGCAAATATGTTTACGGTCTCGCAGACCTTGCCCGCAAAGCCGGCGTGCGGATTTTCGAAGAGACGCCCGTGGTCAGCATCGATGCGTCGGGCGTCAGGAAACGGATCGTGACACCGCAGGCGCGCTTAAGGGCCTCGCACGTTGTGCTCGCGGGCAACATCCATCTGGGCGAGGCGTCGCGCCGGCTGTCCGACACGCTGCTTCCGGTCTGGCGCTACGCCGCCGTCACCGCGCCGCTCGGAGAGCGTCTCGCGGAGGTCATGACGTTTCAGGGCTCGGTCACCGACAGCGACGGCATTGATCATTTCCGCATCGTTGGCGGCGACCGGCTGATGTGGTCGAGCCCGGAGACGACATGGGAGTCGCGGCCGCAACGTCACGCCGGCGCGATCCGCAAGCGCATCCGCACGATTTTCCCAAAGCTCGGAAGAGTCGAGATCGCGGACGTCTTCGGCGGCGTCATCGGGCAGACCGTGCATGGCATGCCGCAGATCGGCCAGTTGCGTCCGGGATTATGGGTTGCGAGCGGGTTTGGCCGGCAGGGGCTGAACACATCCGCGCTGGCGGGGCAGTTGATCGCCCGCAGCATCCTGTGGGGCGATGACCGCTGGCGGCTGTTTTCGCCGTTCGAACTGGTGTGGGCCGGCGGAACCACCGGCCGCATCGCCGGACATGCCATCGGCATGGCGGCGCGTGCGGGATCGGCGGCGGCGGGCACGCTGGCGCGCTATCGCGAGCGGGCGCGGGGCAGGGAGCGGACACGAGAGGCGCGGCTCGCTGCGGCCAATCGTCAGGCCGGAACGCGCGGCCCGCGCGGCTCGTCCCCGAGCGGGCCGGGCGAGGGCAGCATTACCTGAGCTCTCCCCGCGTGTGGGGCGAAGGAGCAGAAGCGCACCGCCAGGGAACCGCGATCTCGCAAGAAAGTGAGAAAATTCCTCGCAGGTCCGTGTAACTTCCGCGTGGGCGAGCCCGTATTTGGTGCAGTGAACAGGCCCTCGATTGCCACGGAGAACTCCATGATTGACCGCCGTATCCTGCTTGCATCCGCCGCCGGTCTGGCCGCGCTGGTCTCTTTTCGCTGGCTGCGCGGAGACCCCGCCAGGGCTGCCGAAAAGAAGGCCGAGAAATTCGAGGTCGAAAAGACCGATGCCGAATGGCGCGCGCAGCTGACGCCCGCACAATATAATATCCTGCGCAAGGAAGGCACGGAGGCGCCGGGCTCCAGTCCGCTGCTGAAGGAACATCGCAAAGGCATCTTCGCCTGCGCCGGTTGCGACTTGCCGCTCTATTCGTCCGAGACCAAGTTCGAGAGCGGGACGGGCTGGCCAAGCTTTTGGAAGCCGCTCGACAACGCGGTCGGTGAAACCAAGGACAGCACCTTCGGCATGACCCGCACCGAAATCCATTGCCGCCGCTGCGGCGGGCATCTCGGCCACGTCTTCGACGACGGTCCGAAGCCGACAGGCCTGCGCTACTGCATGGACGGCTTTGGGATGGTGTTTCATCCGGCATCGCCGTCCGCGACCTAGAGCTCGGCGTTTCATCACGCGAACCGGGACTGCTTCGCGCGAAAACGCGAAGATCCTCCCGGCAAGAGTTGCCCCGCTAGGCAAGAGTGCCCCGGTTCTCGGACCGGGGCATTCCTTTTATCCAATTGAAATAACTTACTTTTTCATGTTGGCATGGAGCTTGCGATATTGTCTCTGACTGCGGCCGTGGTTTTGGTTGACCTCCGGCGGGCCGCCCGGATCGAGTTGGAGACGATGTTATGGGTATTTTCGACGCACTGAATACTTCGGTCGGCGGTTTGCAGGCGCAGTCCTTCGCGCTTCAGAATATCTCCGGCAACATCGCGAATGCCCAGACCACGGGCTACAAGGGCATCACCACCG
>JBEPUM010000489.1:0-2051 GCA_041691515.1 Pseudomonadota bacterium
AGCCGCGGCGCCAACTACATTGAACAAAACGGCGAAGGTTACGTGGTCCGGGCCAACGGCCGCGTTGAAAATGCAGAGGACATCTCGCAAATCGTTGTGGCCACACGGGCCGGCGTGCCGGTCCGCGTCAAGGATGTCGCCGAGGTCGTGATCGGAAAGGAATTGCGGACCGGCAGCGCCAGCATCAACGGCCGCGAGGTCGTCCTCGGAACGGCGCTCATGCTGATCGGAGGCAACAGCCGAACGGTCGCGGCGGCGGCAGATGTGAAAATCAAAGAGATCACCCGCACGCTGCCGCCCGGCATCTATGCCCACACCGTGCTCAACCGCACGCAATTGGTCGATGCCACGATCGAGACCGTAGCCACCAACCTGGCGGAAGGCGCTCTGCTCGTCATCGTCGTGCTGTTCCTCTTGTTGGGCAACCTGCGGGCCGCGGTAGTGACCGCGTGCGTCATCCCGGTCACCATGATGCTGACCGCAACCGGCATGCTGCAGGGCAAGATCAGCGCCAACCTCATGAGCCTGGGCGCCTTGGATTTCGGACTGATTGTGGACGGCGCCGTGATCATCGCGGAAAATAGTCTCCGCCACCTCGCTGAGCGTCAACGCGAATTCGGGCGGACGCTGGAGTTGGGCGAACGGCTCCAGACCGTCAAAGAATCTGCCATCGAAATGATCCGGCCGACGGTCTACGGCCAGCTCATCATCATTCTCGTCTACGTGCCGCTGCTGACTTTCACGGGCGTCGAGGGCAAGACGTTTGAGCCGATGGCGCTGACGGTCATCATCGCGCTCGTCGCGGCCTTCGTCGTCTCGCTGACATTCGTCCCAGCCATGATCGCCCTGACCGTCACCAAGCCTGTCAACGAGCAAGAAAACGCTATCATCCGCGCGCTGAAGGTCGGCTACGCGCCGCTGTTGACGCGCGTGATCGCGTCGCCGCTGCCGGCTATCGGCGTTGCCTCGGTTCTGTTCATCGCGGCAGGTTTGCTGTTCACCCGGCTGGGACAGGAATTCACGCCAACGCTCGACGAAAAGAACATCGTGATGGAGGTCAAGCGTGTCCCGAGCACGTCGATAACCCAATCGCAGGCGATGCAACTCCAGATCGAGAGCGTCGTCAGCAAGTTTCCCCAGGTCGCTTTCGTGTTCTCCCGGACCGGTACGCCGGACCTCGCCGCCGACCCGATGCCGCCGAACGCGTCCGACACCTATATTATCGTCAAGCCGCAGGCCGAGTGGCCAGATCCGTCCATGACGAAGGACGACCTCATCAAGCAGATCGAAGCGGAAGCCTCGAAACTGCCGGGCAACAAACTTGGCTTCTCCCAGCCCATCGAAATGCGGTTCAATGAGCTGATCGCGGGCGTTCGCGAGGATCTGGCGGTCAAGGTCTTTGGCGACAATTTCGAGGAGATGCAGAGGACTGCCGTCAGCATCGCCCATTCGCTACGGCGCATCGACGGTGCCCAGAACGTGAAGGTGGAAGAGACCACCGGTCTTCCATTCCTGGAGATCAAAATCGACAAGGCCGAAATCGCCCGCCGCGGCCTCAGCCTGCTCGCAGTCCAGGACGTGATCGAGGCCGCGATCGGCGGTCGGGTCGCCGGACTGGTCTTCGAGGGTGATCGGCATTTCCAGATCATCGTCAGGCTGGCCGACGCGCTGCGCAACGACATCGCGGCGCTCGAAAACCTGCCGGTCCAATTGCCGCGGCTGACCGAAAATGCCGCCGCGGCCTCTGTTCCTCTTCGCGCTTTGGCGACATTCGAACAAACCGAAGGTGCCAACCAGATCAGTCGCGAGAATGGCAAGCGGCGTGTCGTCGCGACGGCCGAAGTCCGTGGACGGGATATCGGATCGTTGGTCGCCGAAGCACAAGCGGTTGTCGCAGAGAAGGTCAAGCTGGCGCCTGGGACTTGGCTCTCCTGGGGCGGGCAATTCGAGAATTTCTCCGTCGCCCGGCAGCGTCTGATGTTCGTGGTCCCCGGCTGTTTCCTCTTGATATTCCTGCTGCTGTTTAGCGCTCTCGGGTCCGCGCGGGACGC
>JBEPUM010000490.1:0-2051 GCA_041691515.1 Pseudomonadota bacterium
TCAGCGCCTCGATGGCGCGATTACTCGCTAGCCACGGATTGCGCGTGGCGCTCGCCGCACGTCACCCCGAAAAACTTGGTGACTTATGCCGCCAGACTGGCGCCACCGCCTATGCCTGCGACGCCAACAATGCCGATGAGGTAGCAAAACTGTTCGGCACCATCGAGCGCGACATCAGCGCGCCTGATTTCGTGCTCTACAACGCCAGCGCACGGGCGCGCGGAACGTTCGTCGACCTGGCCCCCGCCGATGTGTCGCAGGCCATTGCCATCAGCGGCTTCGGCGGCTTTCTGGTCGCGCAACAGGCGCTGAAGCGTATGCTTCCCGAAAAACGCGGCGCGATCTTCTTCACCGGCGCCTCGGCCAGTGTGAAGGGCTTTCCGCAATCCGCAGCCTTTGCCATGGGAAAATTCGCGCTGCGCGGCTTGGCCCAGAGTCTGGCGCGGGAATTTTCGCCGCAGGGAATTCACATCGCGCATTTCGTGATCGACGGCGGTGTTCGCAGCGCCGTGCGGCAAGAGCCCGGTGACAAGCCGGATTCCTTCCTCGATCCCGACGCCATTGCGGCGAACTACTGGAATGTCCTATGCCAGACGCGAAGCGCGTGGACCTGGGAGCTGGAATTGCGTCCGTGGGTGGAGAAGTTTTGAGCGCTGATATCTCCCTCCCCCAAGCGCAGCAATTGCTGCGCGGGGTGGGGAGGGTCGGCCGAGCGAAGCGGAGGCCGGGGTGGGGGTCGGCAATCAGAGCTTTCAATTCATACCCCCACCCGACTGGCCTTCAGCCAGCCACCCTCCCCACAAGGGGGAGGGACAAAAAGTGGGGAGCGACATGACCACAACCGACACCACCATCGACACCGGCACCGACGAACTCCTGTGCGCGATCCGCGACCGCGTCGCGATCATCACGCTCAACCGCCCGGAGGTCCGCAACGCCATGTCGGATCGGCTGACGCCGGCGTTGCGCACCATGATCCGGACCTGCGGGGAAAATCCCGATGTCGGCGTGCTGCTGATCACGGGCGCAGGCACGGCGTTCTGTTCGGGCGGCGACGTCAAGGGCATGGGCGCGCATCGCGATCCCAAGAAGCTCGCGATGTCGCAGGACGAAAAGGTCGCCGACCTGCAGGAACGCCAGCGGCTGCTCACCGGCGCGCTGGTCGCGGTGCGAAAGCCGACCATCGCAGCACTGCCAGGCGCCGCCGCCGGTGCCGGTCTCGCGCTGGCAATGGCCTGTGACATCCGCATCGCTGCCGAATCCGCCTTCGTCTCCACCGGCTATCTGCGCGTAGGCTTGAGCGGCGACTACGGCATCGCATGGCTTCTGACGCGGCTGGTCGGCACATCGCGGGCGCGCGAACTGATGTTCACCGCCGAGAAGGTCGATGCGCGGCGCTGCGAGACCATCGGCCTCGTCAACCGCGTGGTGCCCGATGCCAAGCTCCAGGACGAAGCGTTTGCAATGGCCAAGGCGATGGCGGCGGGACCGTCGATTGCGCTGCGCTACATGAAGGACAATCTCGACGAGGCGCTGGCGTTCGATTTCGCCACCGCCCGCGACCACGAGGCGGAGCGCCTGATCCGCACCACCATGACATCGGATCATCGCGAGGCGGTGCAGGCCTTCATCGACAAGCGCAAGGCTGTGTTCACGGGGAAGTAGGACGGGGCCGCAAAACGATTGCCGCCGTCATTCCGGGGCGCGCGTAGCGCGAGCCCGGAATCCATACTCCGTGTGGCTGGTTTTGTTCGAAGCATCAACGCAGGGATTATGGATTCCGGACAGCCGCTGCGCGGCTTCCGGAATGACGGAGCGGTTTTTTGTGATGGGATCAACGCAGCTTTTTGGCCCTCACGCCGCGTGCAGCGCGGCCTCGCGTGCCGCGATGCGCCAGCTCGCGCAGGGAATCTCCTCCGGCGCGACGCGGATCTGCTTTTCGAAACGTACCAGTTTCCAGTCGCCAGGCGTAGGCATGAACGCGTAGCCCGCCTTACGGGCAAGCCGGATCATGGCGTCGTTGGACCGCAGCGTATCGCCGATGATGCGAT
>JBEPUM010000491.1:0-2042 GCA_041691515.1 Pseudomonadota bacterium
GTGTGGTGGCAGGACGGATATTCGCCTTTCTATGTCGCCAAACGCGCAGGTCGCGGCGAGCAGCCCTTCGACATGATCAAGCTGCGCTCGATGATCAGGAACGCCGATCGCAGCGGCGTTGCGTCCACCGCGAATACGGATATGCGGATCACCCGCGTGGGCCACCTTATCCGCCGCTATAAACTCGATGAAATCACACAGCTATGGAACGTGCTAAAGGGAGACATGAGTCTCGTCGGCCCACGTCCAAATGTCCTGCAGGCCGTGGCAGGCTACAGTGCCGTGGAAAGGAAACTGCTCACTGTGCGCCCGGGAATTACCGATCTCGCCTCGATCGTATTCTCGGACGAAGGCAGCATCCTGCATGGTGCCTCCGATCCCGATCTGCTCTACGAGCAAATTATCCGCCCGTGGAAAAGCCGCCTCGGACTTTTCTATGTCGAGAATTGCGGCGTGATGCTCAATCTTCGTCTGATTTTCCTGACAGTCATCGCGATTATCAACAAGCCGGCTGCGCTTGAAGGCGTTCACCAAATCCTTGTAAGAAACGGCGCGGATCCAAAGCTGATCGACGTCGCAACCCGGGACAAACCGCTACCCGCGTTTCCGCCGCCGGGCATGACGGAAGTCGTTCAGAGCCTTTAACGCCTGACAGCAGGGCGGAAAATCGAAGCGCTTTGCCCTATCAGAGCTTAGACGCCGTCCCGCGAAGCGACGCCGCCATTGCCGATATCAGCGGCTTCATGAAGAACGCATCATTCGCCGGGGTAATGTCGGTTCGCAAGCCGTAGGACTTCAATTCGTCCGACACCACGGGCCCGACGGAAGCAATCTTCACGCGGTCGAGTCCGGCGCGCAGCTTATCTTCGCAGCGATGGATTCGGGCGACCTCTACAAGCCGGCGAACCTGTCCTGAACTCGTGAGCGCGATGGCGTCGATGTGGCCGTCGGCCATTTCTGCGATCGCGCCGACGATATTGGCCTCGGCGGCGCTGCCGTCATAAATGTAGGGCAACACCGGATCGATAGTTGCGCCCTGCGCCGTAATCTTGCAGATCAGGGCCCCATGGTCGCGGTCGGGATAAAGCTGCAGGCCGAGGCGATGTCCGTTGAGATCGAGCCGCGCCAGCGTTTCGGCGATGCCTTCTGAGGTCGGCTTGGCGGTGGTGACGGCTGCTTCCAGTCCGATCTCGCGCAATGCTTTGCCCGGCTTCGGGCCCCGCGCAAACGTCCGCGATTTGCCGAGCGCCGCGATGAAGGCCTCGTCGAGGTCAATCCGCCCTGCGGCCTTCACCAGCCGCCGCAGCCCTTCGCCGGTCGTCAGCACCAGGTCGTCATGCGGGGTCTGGATGGCGCGTTTGATCCAGGCCTCGATAGGCGCAGAATCCGGCGCATCGCGGATGGTGAACATCGGGCATTGCAGGACCTCGGCGCCTTGTTCCGTCAACAACCGCGAGAATTGCGCTTCCTCGCGCGCCTCCAGGATCAGAATGCGGGTGCCAGAGAGTCGGTCGGTCATGAGTGTCCGGTCAGTCGGCGGGATTGCATTTACCGCATTCATCTTGATGCCCCTCCCGGGAGTGGCGCAAGCGTATTGTCGGTGATAGAGCAGGGCCGAAATTCCGGTTCCCCGCATCCCGCCACCGTCGCATCCCACCTATGCCCGAACATCAATTTGTCCTGACGCTCTCCTGTCCCGACCGGCCCGGGATCGTGTCCGCCGTGTCCACGTTCCTCGCCCACAATGGCCAGAACATCATCGATGCCCAGCAGTTCAACGATGCGGAAACGCGGCACTTCTTCATGCGGGTAGTGTTCAATGCGGCCGATCTCGCGGTGACGCTGCCGGCGCTGCAGACCGGCTTCGGCGCGATCGCCGAGCGCTTCGGCATGAACTGGCAGATGCGCGACCGCGCTACTCTGCGCAAGGTGATGCTTCTGGTGTCGAAGTCCGATCATTGCCTGGTCGACATCCTGTATCGCTGGCGCACCGGCGAGCTCGAGATGATCCCGACCGCGATCGTCTCCAATCATCCGCGCGA
>JBEPUM010000492.1:0-2040 GCA_041691515.1 Pseudomonadota bacterium
AGCCCTGCGCAAGGCCGCGTCGCTCGGTCATCACGCGGTGCTATTGGTCGGCGATGCGGCTTATTACGATCGTTTCGGTTTCTCATCGGGCAAAACTGGCGCGCTCCGTATGCCCGGCCCTTACGAACGCGACAGGCTGCTTGCGCGGGAATTGGTGCCGGGAGTGCTCGATGGCGCCCGCGGAATGATTGCCGCTCATCGTCCGTTGCGGTCGCGGGTGTCCGAGATGGTGGATCGCATGGCGCACGGCGGGGGCGCGATCGCACAGCCGGCGTAAGCCAGAAACTCATGCCAAAAAGGGAAGGGCCCCAGCTTGCGCTGGAGCCCTCTACGAGCGGGTCACTGCCGGGTGTGTGCCCCGTCCGTAAGTCGGGGCGCGATCAACGCGATCGCGCCCGGGAGGAACCTCACATGTTGTAGGCGCGTTCGCCGTGATCGTTGATGTCGAGGCCTTCGCGCTCCGCTTCCACGGTGGGACGGAGCCCGACGATGACATCGACGACCTTGTAGAGGATCGCCGATCCGACGCCCGACCAGATCAGCGTCGCCAACACCGCCTTGCCCTGTGCGATCATCTGCGTGACGAGATCGTAGGTGCCGGCGTTGTTGCCTGCGATGTTGGTGTAGTCGGTGATGCCGACGCCACCGAGCGCGGGGTTGACGAGAATGCCGGTGCCGAGCGCACCGATGATGCCGCCGACGCAGTGGACGCCGAACACGTCGAGCGCGTCGTCGTAGTGGAACGTGTTCTTAACCGTCGAGACGAAGAACAGGCAGACCGGCGAAACGATCAGACCGAGCACCAGCGCGCCGATCACTCCGGAGAACCCGGATGCCGGCGTCACCGCGACCAGGCCGGCCACCGCGCCTGAGCAGATGCCCAGCAGCGATGGCTTGCCCTTGAAGATCCATTCGCAGAGCAGCCACGACAGCGCCGCGGCGGCAGTCGCCACCATGGTATTGACGAAAGCCAGCACCGCGCCGCCGCTCGCTTCGAGGTTCGAACCGGCATTGAAGCCGAACCAGCCGACCCACAGCAGCGAGGCGCCGATCATGGTCATGGTCAGGGAGTGGGGAGGCATCAAGTCCCTGCCGTAACCGACGCGCTTGCCGACCATCAGTGCGCCCACCAGACCGGCGATGCCTGCGTTGATGTGGACCACTGTTCCGCCGGCGAAATCGAGCGCGCCAGCCGCGGCGAGCCACCCGGCGCTGCCGGTGACTTCGTCGAGTTTGGCCTGAGCGGCGGTCTTCGCAGCACCGTCACCCGCGGCGGCTAACGCCTTGGCGGCGGCTGCGACGTCGTCCGGAGCCGGGATAAACCAGACCCAATGCGCGATCGGGAAATAGATGAAGGTGACCCAGAGCAGGATAAACAGCATCACCGCCGAGAACTTGATGCGTTCGGCGAACGCACCGACGATCAAAGCGGGGGTGATCATCGCGAACGTCATCTGAAAGACGAAGTAGGCAAATTCGGGGATCACGACGCCGTTGGAGAATGTCGGCGCGGTCGAATTCATGTCGACGCCGTGCAGGAACGCCTTGCCGAAGCCGCCGACGTAAGCCGTCATGCTGCCGCTATCGGTAAACGCCATCGAGTAGCCGTACAGCGTCCAGATCACGCCGACCATGGCCACGATGGCGAACACCTGTGTCAGCACCGACGCCATGTTCTTGGCGCGAACCAGGCCGCCATAGAACAGTGCGAGGCCGGGAACCGACATCATCAGCACCAGCGCGGAGCAGATCAGCATCCACACGGTGTCGCCCTTGTTGGGCACGAGCGCCGGTGCCGCCGCCGCTGCGGGCGCAGCAGCCGGTGCAGCGGTCTGTGCCATCGCCGCATCGGCGAAGCCGACCGCACAGAGCAGGGCGATTGCTGTAATGGCCAATCCCGCGCGGGTTGGACGTTCGAACGTCATTTGTTTTACTCCTGATTGATTGAAGGTGAGCGCGAAATCAGAGGGCCGCGGCATCGGCCTCGCCGGTGCGGATGCGAACCGCGTGGTCGAGGTTGATGACGAAGATCTTGCCGTC
>JBEPUM010000493.1:0-2028 GCA_041691515.1 Pseudomonadota bacterium
AACTGGAAGAACGTCGCGCCGTCGGCACGCGCCCTCGCCTCCTCGTCGGTTTTCGCGCACATGAAGAACGACACCAGCGCCATATTCGGATTGATCTCGTAGTCGGCGAGTTTCTTCAGCCTCTTGGTGATTGCGTTGTAGTAGGCATGAACCCAGGCATGCGCGGCATCCGCGCTGACGAACTGGAAACCGAGCGCGCCGAAGCCGCATTGACCTGCCCGTTCGATGGTCGGTAGCTGCGAACACGCCATCCACAGCGGCGGATGCGGTTTCTGCAATGGCTTTGGCACCACGTTGCGCAACGGAATATCGAAATATTTTCCGTGATGCTCGCTTCCGCCATCCCCGAACATCGGGAAAATCGCGCGCACCGCTTCGTCGAAGATCTCCTTCTTGGTCTCCATGTCGCGGCCGAACGGCGTCAGCTCCGTGATCGAGGCACTCTCGCCCATGCCGAATTCGCAGCGGCCGTTGCTCAGCAGATCAAGCACCGCGACGCGTTCGGCAACGCGCGCCGGATGATTGGTGGTGAGCTGGAAAATGCCGTGACCGAGCCGGATGTTTTTGGTGCGCTGGCTGGCGGCTGCGAGAAACGATTCCGGCGACGGCGAGTGCGAATATTCTTCAAGGAAATGATGCTCCACCACCCAGGCGTGATCGTATCCAACGCGATCGGCGGTCTCCAACTGCGTGAGCGCGTTCTGGTAGAGCCGATGCTCGTCGCCCGCTTGCCAGGGACGGGGTAGTTGCAACTCATAAAAGATGCCGAATTTCATGGCGTATCTCCCGCACCCAGCTTGTTGTTGTCAGCAGTCTAAACTCTCGCAAGATCAAGTCTACCTTGCAGCTGCCGCTGGCATTCCGCACGACGGAACATGACTTGCACTCGCGGCGCGAATGATTAGCTTGCACACGGTTGAGTCGCGACATCGCTTCGCAGGCTTCGTCATCCATCGAGACCCATGACCTCCTTCACGCCGCATCAAGATTCCGCGCTGAAAGCCGTCGCCGATTGGCTGAAGGCCAAGCCCGGCAAAAACGGAACGCCGCCGGTGTTCCGGCTATTCGGTTATGCCGGCACAGGCAAGACCACGCTGGCGCGCCACATCGCCGATGGCGTCGACGGCGAGGTCAAGTTCGCGGCCTTCACCGGCAAGGCCGCGCTGGTGATGCGCAACAAGGGGTGCGACGCCGCCTCGACGATTCACTCGCTGATCTATCGCGCCCGCGAGTCCGGCGAGGAACAGCCGAGTTTCGAGTTGTGGGATGACGCGCCGGCCTCGAAGGCCAAGCTCATCGTGATCGACGAATGCTCGATGGTGGATGCCGAGCTTGGCCGCGACCTGATGTCGTTCGACTGTCCGCTGCTGGTATTGGGCGATCCCGCGCAGTTACCGCCGATCCAGGGCGCCGGCTTCTTCACCAATGCCGAACCGGATGCGATGCTGACCGAAGTCCATCGGCAAGCCCAGGACGATCCGATCGTGCGAATGTCGATGGACGTGCGCGAAGGACGCGATCTCGACATCGGCCGCTACGGCGAAAGCGAAGTGATCTCGCGCAGCGACCTCGATCCGTCACGCGTGATGGACGCAGATCAGGTGTTGGTCGGACGCAACAATACGCGCCGCTCTTACAACATGCGCTTCCGGCAACGGCAGAATATCGAAGATCCGCTGCCGGTGGCTGGCGACAAGCTTGTCTGCCTGCGCAACAACCGCAAGAAGGCGCTGTTCAACGGCGGCCTGTGGCGCGTGAAATCTCGCACGCCCTCGAAGTCCAAGATCATCACCATGCGGCTGTCACCCGACGAGGAATTCGGACACAAGGTCACGAAAGTCTCGGTGCGGCAGGACTGCTTCGCCGGCGGCATCGAGGATATTCCGTGGGAGCAGCGCAAGCCTTACGACGAGTTCGATTACGGCTATGTGCTGACGGTGCACAAATCGCAGGGTTCGCAATGGGACGATGTCGTGCTGTTCGACGAGAGCTTTGCGTTCCAGGACAGCCGCGCGCGCTGGCTCTACA
>JBEPUM010000494.1:0-2024 GCA_041691515.1 Pseudomonadota bacterium
CCTATCTGAACAGTCGTTCGAATGCGCCGATGTCCGCGCGAAATGAAGCCTGGCCAAAAACTCTTTGACGACGGACAGAATCCTAATCCAACCTTGGTAAGCCTTTAGGATGAGCGCAAAGTGATTTCACGTGTTGCGAATCTTCTCGACGGTTGGACTGCTTTGCGCTTACGATTGGCACGCAGGGCAGGACGCAAACGCGGCACACAATTATAATCGTGCTGGAAAGTGTCTATGCCTTTCTAACAAATCAAAATAACGGCCAGCAAACAAGCGGTCGATCAACACAGTCCAGGGAGAGACAAGATGGCGGAAAAGACGATTTTTCGATTGAGCCGGCGTCAATTGTTGCAGGCCGGAGCCACAATTGGCGGAATGCAACTGGCATCCCCATTCATTATTTCCGCGCGCGGCGAAGTCCCGCTGAAGATCGGCATGATCGATCCGCTGACGGGCTCGTATGCGGCGCTTGCCCGCAGCGAGGTAGAGGGCGCGCAGCTTGGCGTCGCGGAGCTGAACAAGGCCGGCGGCGTTCTGGGACGTCAGGTACAATTGCTCGTCGAGGATTCAGCGAACGACGTCGGCACAGGCGTGCAGAAGGCGCATAAACTCATCGACCGTGACGGCGTCGACGTGCTGTTCGGGGACGTAAACTCGGCGATCGCGCTGGGGATCGACGCCGTCGCCTACAACGCCAAAAAG
This sequence comes from Pseudomonadota bacterium, assembly GCA_041691515.1. Classification (GTDB taxonomy): domain Bacteria; phylum Pseudomonadota; class Alphaproteobacteria; order Rhizobiales; family Xanthobacteraceae; genus Nitrobacter. The sequence goes on from JBEPUM010000494.1 coordinate 703, forward strand.
CTGCATATCGTCACTGGCGGGCATACCGATTCAATCACTGGCAAGGATTGCCACTGGAATGCATTCCGGGTGTGCAACACCACGACGATGGATGCGGCGGCTAATGCCAGTGTACTGATGGAGAAGTACGGCAAGAAATGGTTCTTCCTGGTGCCGGATTATGCCTACGGGCATTCGGTGCAGGCCTCGTTTGTCAAAATTCTGGAGGCTGCCGGCGGCACTTATGAGTCTGTGCTGGCACCATTGGGCACCACCGATTATTCGGCATACCTGATCAAAGCAAAGGCTTACAAGCCAAACGTGCTGCTGAACATCATGGGCGGCACCGACCAGGTGAACTCCATGAAGCAGTTCGTGCAATTCGGCCTGGGCAAAGACATGGCCATGGGCGGCTCCCTGCTGGAGCAGGAAACGATCGAGGCGCTCCCGCCAAACGCTCGGGCGGGCCAGTGGGTGATGGAGTGGTACTGGAACCAGCCGAACGTGCCGCACGTCAAGGAATTTGTCGCGGCGATCGACAAGGCGACCGGCAAGATTGCCACCGCGCGCCACTGGTTCGGTTATGTAGCGGCGCACTCGGTGAAGCTCGCTGCGGAAAAGGCCAAATCGCTCGACGGCATCAAGATGGCGCATGCGATGGAGGGGTTGGAATTGCCGCCGGAGGTGGCTCTTCAGCCTGGCAAGCCATATTACCGTGCGGGAGACCACGAATTGATGAGCGGGGTATTCGCTGGTACGGCGCATAATCCGCCGTCAGGCGGCAACAAATACGACTTGTTCACCATCTCAACAGTGGTGCCGGGCGACAAGGCGGCCGGCCCGGTGGCGGATACCGGTTGCAAGGTCGTCTGGCCAGCAGCCTGACGGCAGAACGACGATGCCGAGAGTAGCGGTCGGGGATTGCAGGATTTGCAACACCCGGCCGTGTGTTTATGCGCACCCAATCAAAACCGGTCCTGCCGAGGCCTTCACCCGCAGACACGGGAATCTCCTCCGATGACACAAATGTTGCTATTCAACGTCACCAATGGACTGATCATCGGCGCGTTCTATGTGCTGATGGCTTTGGGCCTTTCAATGATCCTCAACTTGTCCGGAGTGATCAATTTCGCTCATGGCGGCTTCCTGGCACTCGGCGCGTATTTCGCCTACTCGATCGAACCGTGGGTCGGGTTCTGGCTGGCATTGCTAATTGCACCGATCGCCGTCGGCATACTGGGTTTGATATTCGAAAAATACATGGTGCGGCGATTGTATGGACGCGACCCGCTGTACAGCCTGCTGTTGACCTTCGGTCTGTCGTTCATCCTGCAGGATTTCTG
>JBEPUM010000495.1:0-2019 GCA_041691515.1 Pseudomonadota bacterium
TTCTTCGCTGACACGCTGGCGTCGCGCAACGGCGCCAAGGCGCGCGGCTATCTCGCCGATCGCGGCATCACGCCGACCGTGCAGCTCCAGTTTCGGATGGGTTACGCCCCTGGCGAACGCTTCGACGACCGCTTCGCGCTGAAGGAGCATTTGGGCGCGCAGGGCGTATCGGTCGAGGACATGGTCGAGACCGGATTATTGATCGCCGGCGAAGATATCCCCGTGCCCTACGATCGCTTCCGCGATCGCGTGATGTTTCCGATCACGGATGCGCGGGGCCGCGTGATCGCGTTCGGCGGCCGTGCGCTGCAAAAGGACGTGCCGGCGAAATATCTGAATTCGCCGGAGACGCCGCTGTTTCACAAGGGCGACAATCTCTATAATCTCGCGACCGCGCGGCAGGCGCTGCACGCGGCCGGGAATTCCGCGCAAAATAATGTCGTGCCGCTGGTGGTGGTCGAAGGCTACGTCGATGTCATCGCGATGGTTGGCGCGGGATTTCCGGCGAGCGTCGCGCCGCTCGGCACCGCGCTGACCGAGAACCAGCTCGCGCTATTATGGAAGATGGCGGACGAGCCGATCCTGTGTTTCGACGGCGACAAGGCCGGACAGAAGGCGGCGTATCGCGCCGCCGATCTGGCGCTGCCGCATCTCAAGCCGGGAAAAAGTCTTCGCTTCGCGCTGCTGCCGGAAGGGCAGGACCCCGACGATCTCGCGCGCTCCGGCGGACGTGCCGCGATCGAGGATGTCATCGGAGCTGCGCGTGGTTTGGCCGACGTGATCTGGTCGCGCGAGATCGAGGGCGGCAGTTTTGCGACGCCGGAGCGCCGCGCCGCGCTTGAGGCGCGCATCAATGAGCTCTCCAACGCCGTTCGCGACGAGGTGGTGCGGCGCTATTATCGTCAGGATCTGGTCGAGCGGTTGCAGCGGACGTTCGCGCCGCAACAGCCGGCGCGAGGCGGCTATGGCCGAGGCAATTTCGGCAGCGAATCAGGCCGGCGTTTTCAGCCGCGCGCCGCCTATCAGGCAGGAAACCGGGGCGCGGGCCGTCCGGGACCGGCGCTCGGGTCGAGCCTGCCACGCGGCCCCTATCAGGCCGTCAGTCCCCATTTGGCGAACTCGCCGATCATGCGCGGCCAGCGCAGTATGCTGTCGCGCCGGGAAGCGCTGATCCTGCTGTCCCTGATCAACCACCCTTGGCTGATGCACGATCATCTTGAAGAGGTCGCCGCGCTGGAGCTGGCCCATCCCGACGCCATCAAGCTCCGCGCCGGGATTCTGGCTGGCTTTGCCCAGTACGGCGCGACGGACGATGAGGACGCGGAGCGCGCCCGGGTCCGCGGTTGGCTCGACAAGAATGGATATACTGAGCAAATTCAACGCTTTGAGCGGGCGATCACGACGCTTGCGGTGTGGGGTTCGCAGCCCGGTGCTGCGCGCGACGACGTTCTCTCCACCTGGCACCAACTGATCTCCTTGCATCGTCAGTGGCACTCCTTAAGTAGGGAATTGAATGACGCCGAACTGGCGCTCGGAGCTGATCCGAGCGAGGCAAATCTGGCCTGGTTGCGCGACGTAAAGGCGAGGCTGTCGGAGGTCGACGGCACCGAGGCTCTGATCGAGGGGTTTGGGGAATCCTCCGGGCGGTTCCAGCGGAGCGTCTGAAATAAAATGATACGGGGAAGGCTGGGTCCGGAACCGTGAAAAGACTCGCCAAATCCATGGTTTGGCGGCAAAAACAGGGTTAATCGAAAGTTAGAGGCTTAAGGGCCAAGACATCCCACGCGAGACCGATCATTCGACACGAGGGTTGACGGGGTGGCGAGACGTTTGCGCCGCCCTTTGCGCGTCGTGAACGGCGCAAATTCAAGGCGCTGCACGCAGCGCAAATTCGAAGCGCCGGACGCGGCGCAGATTTCAAGGTGAAGCGGGTGCGCTTCCCGCACGAGTGCGTTTCAGGAGCTGTGAATGGCGAGCAAGGCAAAGACGCTGCAGGTCAAGGACAAGGAAAAAGACGAC
>JBEPUM010000496.1:0-2006 GCA_041691515.1 Pseudomonadota bacterium
GACGTGGATGGCCGGAACAAGTCCGGCCATGACGCCTTGGGTGTCGCGGCATTGCCGCGCTCCCTGTCGTTTTTACTTCCACTCGCGCACGTCGACAAAATGCCCTGCGATCGCGGCGGCTGCCGCCATCGCGGGCGACACCAGATGCGTGCGGCCCTTGAAACCTTGGCGGCCCTCGAAGTTGCGGTTCGAGGTCGAGGCGCAGCGTTCTTCCGGCGACAGTTTGTCGGGGTTCATCGCAAGGCACATCGAGCAACCGGGCTCACGCCATTCGAACCCGGCCTTGATGAAGATCTTGTCGAGGCCTTCGGCTTCCGCTTGCTCCTTCACGATGCCGGAGCCCGGCACGATCATCGCGTTGACGCGGCCGTTGACGGTCTTGCCGTCTGCGATCTTCGCGGCCGCGCGCAAATCCTCGATGCGGCCGTTGGTGCAGGAGCCGATGAAGACGCGGTCGAGCTTGATGTCGGTGATCCTGGTGCCCGCGGTCAGCCCCATGTAATGCAGTGCGCGCTCCTTGGAGAGGCGTTTCGCTTCATCGGCGATGTCGGCGGGATCAGGCACATTGCCTGTCACCGAGATGACGTCTTCCGGGCTGGTGCCCCAGGTGACGATCGGCGGCAGCTTTGCGGCATCGAGCCGGATTTCGTGATCGAAGTGCGCGCCATCGTCGCTGCGCAGCTTCTCCCAATAGCGCATCGCGGCATCCCAGTCGGCGCCTTTCGGTGATTTCGGGCGGCCTTTCAGGAATTCGTAGGCCTTCTCGTCCGGCGCGACGAGGCCGGCGCGCGCGCCGCCTTCGATCGACATGTTGCAGACGGTCATGCGGCCTTCCATGGTCAGCGCGCGAATGGCGTCGCCGGCGTATTCCAGCACGTAGCCGGTGCCGCCCGCGGTGCCGATCTCGCCGATGATGGCCAGAATGATATCCTTCGCGGTGACGCCATCGGGCAACTGGCCGTCGACGACGGCGCGCATGTTCTTCGCCTTCTTCTGGATCAGCGTTTGCGTCGCCAGCACATGCTCGACCTCGGAGGTGCCGATGCCGTGCGCGAGCGCGCCGAACGCGCCGTGCGTCGAGGTGTGGCTGTCGCCGCAGACAATCGTAGTGCCGGGCAGCGTAAAGCCCTGCTCAGGGCCGATGACGTGAACGATGCCCTGACGCTTGTCGAACTCGTCGTAATATTCGACGCCAAAATCCTTGCAGTTCTGTGCCAGCGTCTTGATCTGTTCGATGCTCTCGGGGTCGGGATTGGGTTTTGTGCGATCGGTGGTCGGCACGTTGTGATCGACCACGGCGAGCGTTTTCTCGGGCGCGTGCACCTTGCGGCCGGTCATGCGCAGGCCTTCGAACGCCTGCGGCGAGGTGACTTCGTGGACCAGATGACGATCGATGTAGAGTAGGCAGGTGCCGTCATCGGCCTCGTGGACCAGATGATCGTTCCAGATCTTGTCGTACAGGGTTGTCGCTTTGGACATGGGCTAACCTCGAAGAATGATTTGGACGTGCTGCGCGATAAGCGCGCAAGGTGATGACTGACGAGAGCAGGCGCGGCGTCAGACCGCGCGCCTAAGCTCCGAGGTCGCGGAAGTCGCGAACCGCCCGAAGAAGCGGCCGGGCAAACGGCAATGATCGTCGATCACGACGCGCGTGACGAGCAGGCCGATGCGGATGCTGGGCTGATCTGGAACCATTCTTAATTCTAGCACGATGCCGCTCGGCGCGACAATCAGACATCGCGCGCCGCCGGCCCGCGCATCCTGCATATAAGTCCGGGCACAAAAAAAGCGCGGCCTGCGCCACGCTTTTTGGAAATTCGCTCGAGCTGGCGTCAGCTCGCCTCGGCCTGCTGCTTGTCCTGCTGCTTCTCGACCTTCTCGACGATGCGGGCGGACTTGCCGCGCAGGTTGCGCAGGTAATACAGCTTGGCGCGACGCACCTTGCCGCGGCGCACCACCTTGATCGAGTCGATCATCGGCGACATCACCGGGAAGACGCGCTCGAC
>JBEPUM010000497.1:0-2001 GCA_041691515.1 Pseudomonadota bacterium
GCCGCAACCACACCCATGGTGTTTCACCTGCACGGGCATCACGTGCGTCTGCTCGACCGGCTCGACGATGGATGGAAGCCGTTCTGGCTGGACACCCTGCTGATCGATGCAGGGCAGACGCAACGCATCGCTTTCGCCGCGGAGTTCGCCGGCAACTGGCTGATGGAGGCGATGGCCGTCGAATGGAGCGCGCCGCGTCGGGTGCGCTGGTTCGCGGTGGAATAAGAGCACGATCCCGAAAAGTGGGTACCGGTTTTCGGATAAGATCATGCTCAAACAAAAGAAAAGTTAGAGTCAGTAGTCGATCCCGAACTGATCATAGAGCCGCCGGAATATCGCCGGCAGGACCTCGGGCAGATCTTCGGCAATCAAGCCCGGACCGGCTTCGCTGCCAGCCTCGCCGTGCATCCACACCCCGATGCTGGCGGCTTCGAACGCCGGTACGCCCTGCGCAAGCAAGCCGCCGATGATGCCGGACAGCACGTCGCCTGAACCGGCAGTCGCGAGCCACGGCGGCGCATTGGCCGCGATCGTCGCACGCCCATCGGGCGACGCAACCACCGTATCCGGCCCCTTGAGCAGGACGACAGCGGCCGCACGCTCGGCTGCGGCACGCACCCGCTCCAGTTTTGAGCGAAGTGGATGTTTGTTGCTCATCTCGCTGAAAAGGCGGCGAAACTCCCCCTCGTGCGGCGTCAAAATAATATCGGTATTCCCGGTCTCATGAATAGCCGTGAACAAACGATCGGGCGCATCGGCAAAACTTGTGAGCGCATCGGCGTCGAGCACCAGTGCTCGCTTCGCCGCAAGCGCCGTCAACACGAGCGCGCGGGTTTCCTCTCCAATCCCTGCTCCCGGTCCGATCACGCAGGCATTGAGACGCCGGTCCGTCAGGATCTCCGCGAACTCGGCCGACGTACCCATGCGCTTGACCATCACGGCGGTGAGCGCAGCGGCATTCACCGCAACGGCCCCGCCGGGCGACAGCACCGTGACAAGCCCGGCTCCAGCCCGCAGCGCGCCGCGCGCCGACAATCGTGCCGCACCGGTGGACGTCACGTCGCCGGAAACCACGACGGCATGTCCGCGAGCATATTTGTGCCCGTCGATGCGCGGCACCGGAAACGCAGCCTGCCAAGTGTCCGTGCCGTTCTCGAATGTTGCGGGACGAATCTCATCCAGCACCGCAGCATCGATACCGATATCGGCGACACGCACCCGCCCGCAATGAATTCGGCCCGGCAGCAGAAGATGCGCGGGTTTCTTCCGAAAGAACGTGACCGTCTCCGTGGCACGTACCGCGGTCCCCATGATCGCACCGGTGTTGCCGTTGATGCCGCTCGGCAGATCGACGCTGAGCACCGGCGCACCGTTGGCGTTGATGGCCTCGATCATCGCATGGGGATCGCCCTTGACCGGCCGGTTGAGGCCGGCGCCGAACAGCGCGTCGATAATGAGTGCAGGCGAGCCGAGCGCTGAGAGATCGCAGGGCAGCACTGGCCCTTTCCAACCTTTCGCGGCCAACGCCGCATCGCCCTTCAGGGTGTCGCGCTCGCAGAGCAGGATGACCGATACCTCGCGGCCGCGCGCGGCCAGTTCGGTCGCCGCAACGAAACCATCGCCGCCGTTGTTGCCGCGCCCGGCCACCACCAGGATCGGCCCCTCCTCGGCCAACTCCATCGCCGCGTCCGCGACCGCCTGCCCCGCGCGCAGCATCAACGCAAAGCCTGACAGGCCGCCCGCAATTGCGAGACGATCGGCCTGTTCCATTTCGCTGGTGGTCAAAATATCCACTAAGTTACCACCTACTCTCGCCTCATCCTGAGGCAGCACTAAACGTCCAAAAGTGAACAACTGCACAAAAATTGAACTTATTGCCTAATTTGTAATCTGACCGATGTTTCGCCGCTCTGCTATTAGCTGGATCAACCTCGCTTTAATCCTCTGATAACGTTCAAAAATGGCGTCCTACCTGCAAGTTGGCATAGACCCTGCTTTTAA
>JBEPUM010000498.1:0-1993 GCA_041691515.1 Pseudomonadota bacterium
CATAGCGTATGATCGGCAGTCCGCTGCAGCGCTCCGGACCGTCCGGCGCAAACGTGCCGATGACGACATGCCCGCCTGGACCGATAGCCTTTTTGAGGCACGCAACGTAGGCCTCACGATCAGTCGGATCCGTCAGGAAATGGAACGCAGCCCGGTCGTGCCAGAGATCATAGGTACGCGTCGGGTGCCAACGCGTAACATCCGCGACGACCCACTCTACCCCGGCGCCGGCGCGGCCAAGACGTGTTTTCGCGGCGGCAAGGGCGGACGCAGAAAGATCGAGCACGGTGACGCGGCGAAACTGGCGGTCGATGAGACTATCAACCAGGCGTGAAGCTCCGCCACCGATGTCGATGATCTCCGCCTCGTTTGACAAGCCTGCACGTGCGATAAGCTCCAGGGACGGCGCCGGGTTCTCCTGAAACCAGCTGACGTCGTACTCTCGCTTGGTGCGGTACACGTTTTCCCAGTGCGCCTGCCGATCAATCTCGTCCATGAACTACGTCCCTCCTCAATCAACCAAGGTGCAACAGATGGTGATGCCCCCGATCCTTGACAACAAGAACACGTCATCGCCTTCTGTTTTCCTGCCGTCGGCTTTGCTACGTGAATCGAGACGACAAAAGAATTTTCCCGTTATTCAGGTCCCGCCCGTCTGCCTGCTGGATCCCGATGGAGACCTCGCCGGCAAACTTCGGCAGACGGGTCAGGCCAAGCGCTTCGCCTCTTGGCCATGTTATCATACCGAGCTGGATACCTTCATGCTCGCCGGCCGCGAAATCGGGATTATCGGGCGCGTGGTCGGCGCGTCATTTGCCGTTCTGGTGGCGGAAGAACTGTTCGCGAGCGGTTGTCGCCTGCTGATCAGTCTGACTTCGGCGGGACAGATTGTTCCCTGCGGGCCGACACCTTATTTTATCGTCATCGATCGCGCGCTGCGTGACGAAGGGACAAGCTACCACTACGCTCCGTCGGCCGAATTTGCCGAAGCGTGCCCTCAACTGGTATCAAAGGCATTCGACGCCACATCGCGAATGGAGCCTCGGGTCGTGATCGGCTCGACTTGGACGACCGATGCGCCGTTTCGCGAGACGGCCGAAGCGATCAGAGCGGCAAAACTGAAGGGAATATTGGCCGTCGAAATGGAAGCCGCCGCACTTTACGCATTCGCCCGAGCGGCAGGCACAAAGCTCCTCTGCCTCGCCCACGTCACGAATATCATGGGACAAAGGGGAGCCGATTTCGAAAAAGGCGAGGACGATGGCACGACGGACGCCATCAAAATTCTCGAACGCGTGATCGAGGCTCTTTCGCACACAATCGATACACCCGCGGCGTAACGTTCGCGTGGCTGTTGCGGCAGGTCCCGTATCGAATCGCAACACTGGTCCTGAATCTCAACTGGATGACCGTTACGGTTTGCTGTCCCTTCGAGGCGGGCGCGATGATCCCCGCGATTGGCTCTCGACGATCATATGCGACACATCATTTCGATCTGAGGGATCGTTGTGTTCCTTGAGAGTCGGAGATCCAGCTTCATCAGCTATTGTGCTTTTGCAATTGTATTCATGCAAAGCGGCAATGAGAATTTCGGGGGTTAAAGAAACGCTTGCAAGATTGAGCCTTTTAACTTGGGCATTACCCGCATAACGCAAATTGAACCGGAGCAGCCCCTCGATTTGTTCAATTTTCTCGACCTTAAAATCACCTCCGTACTCGTGCCCCCTGGTATTGGGGATATGCAAACGAACGAGGTTCGTCTCATCTGAGGTCATTGGTCTATCCATTTTGATAAGCAGCCAACGAGCTGTTGAAAACAGAACAGGAAGTCCAATGATTGCATCACTTCGCCTTGTCTGACTTAAGAACTCGCGAGGCGCACAAACTTTCGCATGGATCCCGCTACGTTAGCCTTCGGCTGCCTGGTTGCTGACCTCGATTGTGAGGTGGGACAAATCGCCGAACTTGCCAAGGTTGCGGCGATAATAGTCGG
>JBEPUM010000499.1:0-1983 GCA_041691515.1 Pseudomonadota bacterium
CGAACGCGCCGAAGGCGTCGGCGTCCATCACCTCGGACCACATGTAGCTGTAATAGCCCGACGCATAATGATCGCCGGAGAAGATGTGGCCGAACTGGGTCGGCCGGTGCCGCAGCGAAATCTCCGCCGGCATGCCGATTTTCTCCAGCTCGGTTCGCTCGAACGCACGAACGTCGCGGCTGGCCGAGGCGGGCTGGGTGTGGAATTCCAGATCGATCAGCGCCGAGGATACGAATTCCACCGTGGCAAACCCCTGGTTGAATTTTCGCGCCGCGAGGAAACGCGTGAGCAGATCGTCCGGCAGCGGTTCGCCGGTCTGGTAGTGCCGCGCGAATTGTCTGAGCACCTCGGGCTGCTCCTGCCAGTGCTCGTAGAGTTGCGAGGGCAGCTCGACGAAATCGGTAAAGACCGAGGTGCCGGACAGCGAAGGATACGTGACGTTCGACAGCATGCCGTGGAGACCGTGGCCAAACTCATGGAACAGGGTGCGCGCGTCGTCCGGCGACAGCAACGAGGGCTGGCCTTCGGCGCCCTTGGCGAAATTGCAGATGTTCAGCACCAGCGGTGCGATATCGCCGTCGAGCTTCTGTTGGTCGCGCAGCGAGGTCATCCATGCCCCGGAACGCTTGGAGGCGCGGGCGAAATAGTCGCCGTAGAACAGCGCCTGATGCTTGCCCGCCGCGTCTTTGACCTCCCACACCCGCACGTCCGGATGCCAGACCGGGATGTCCTTGCGTTCGGCAAAACTGACGCCGAACAGCCGATGCGCGCAATCAAAGGCAGCGGCAATCATGCCGTCGAGGGAGAGATAGGGTTTGATCGCCGCGTCGTCGAAATTGGCGCGGATCTGCCGCAGCTTTTCGGCGTAGTAGCGCCAGTCCCATGCCGCCAGCGTGAAGTTGCCGCCCTCCTCCGCGATCAGCGCCTGCAAGGCACCGCGATCGGCGAGTGCCCGGGCGCGGGCCGGTTTCCAGACGCGCTCAAGCAGGCCGCGCACCGCTTCCGGCGTCTTGGCCATGGAGTCCTCCAGCCGGTAGGCGGCGAAGGTTGGAAAACCGAGGAGCTTGGCGCTCTCCTCGCGCAACTTGAGGATTTCCACGATGACGGCATTGTTGTCGTTAGCGTTGCCATTGTCGCCGCGCGCGGTGAAAGCCTTGTAGACCTTTTCGCGCAGGTCGCGGCGATCAGAACTCTGGAGGAAGGGTTCCATCGAAGAGCGCGAGGTCGTCACAACAGCCTTGCCGGCAAGCCCGCGCTCCTCGGCCGCGGCGCGCGCCGCCGCGACGAAGCTGTCGGACAACCCATCCAGATCGCCGTCGCCGAGCTCCAGGAACCACTCCTGCTCGTCGCCGAGCAGATGATGGCTGAAGGTGGTGCCAAGCTGCGCCAACCGCTCGTTGATCTCGGCCATCCGCGCTTTGGCGGCATCATCGAGGCCGGCGCCGGCGCGATGAAAGCGGGTATAGGTGCGTTCCAGCAGCCGCATCTGTTCGGACGTCAGCCCGAGCGCGGCGCGATTCTCGTGCAACTGCGCGATGCGGCCAAACAGCACCGCATTCATCATGATCGGATTCCAGTGCCGCGCCATGCGGGGCGACACTTCCTTGTCGAGTTCGAGCAGGGCCGGGTTGGAGTGCGCCGACACCAGATCGTAGAATACGGCCGATACCTTCGAGAGCAGCTTGCCCGTGCGCTCCAGCGCCGTGATGGTATTGGCAAAGTCCGGCGCCGACGGATCGTGGGTGATGGCGGCGATCTCGGCGGCATGGTCGGCAAACGCCTGCTCGAAGGCGGGGAGGAAATGCTCGGGCGCGATCTCGGCAAACGGCGGAGTCTCGAACGGCGTCTGCCAAGCCTTGAGCAGCGGGTTGTCCAGGCCTGAGGACGGAGCCGGCGGTTGAGGGGCGTCTGACATGAAAATCCCATTTCTGCCGCAGTTTCGACAGCGCGCAGCTATAGCACGCGATGGGGCTTTTTTGGGCC
>JBEPUM010000500.1:0-1978 GCA_041691515.1 Pseudomonadota bacterium
GCCGGATAGCTCGGCCGTCGCCGCCGATCTCAGGGCATCCCTGCCGGTGAAGGCCCTGCCACAACCCATAATCGACTGGACCGGGCTTTATTTCGGCGTCCATGCCGGGTTCGGCGGCGGACGATCTACCGCGACACTCACCGATCCGGTCACGACAACGGCGCGCCACGATTTCGGCGGCATCATCGGTGGCGTCCAGGCAGGCTACAACGTCCAGTTTCCATCGGGGCTGCTGCTTGGCGCCGAAGCCGACATCTCGTTCCCGAGTTACATCGAGTCCAATTCGGTCGTCTCGTCGCTGACGACGGCGCGCTCCGATGTTTTGCAGCAATGGGATTTCATCGGAACGCCGCGCGGGCGCGTCGGCTATGCCACGGGCCCGTGGCTCGTCTATGCCACCGGCGGTCTCGCCTGGGCCGGCGAGCGCACTCTCAATACTCTGCCGTCGGGCAATCAGGAGAAGGCGTTGAATGTTCGACTCGGCTGGGCCGCGGGCGCAGGATTGGAATACGCCTTTGCGCCGCACTGGAGCGCACGGCTGGAATATCTTTACTACGGCTTTGACAATACAAACGTTCAGTTTCCCTCGGCCACGCAATACGCCGCGACGATGGATTTTCAGTCGATCCGCATCGGCCTCAATCGCAAGCTCGATGGATCTGCGGGCGTCGCCGATCTTTCGGTGAAAACCCTCACCGATCCTGAATCGGATCGCTGGGAAATCCACGGTCAGACCACCTATCTCGGCCAAGGCTATCCGTCCTTCCGCGCGCCCTACAGCGGCGTCAACAGCCTGACACCATCAGCGCAGTATCAGGCGACCTGGAGCAACAGCTTGTTTCTGAACGCGCGGCTGTGGGACGGCGGCGAGGTCTATTACAATCCCGAACTGCTTCAGGGCTTTGGACTCAGCGACACCGTCGGTGCCGCGGGCTTTCCGAGCGGCGAGGCGCAGAAATCAAACTTCCCCTATCCGCACTACAACACCTCGCGCCTGTTCGTGCGCCAGACTTTCGGCTTCGGCGGCGAGCAGGAAGATCTGGCCAGCGGACCGTCTCAGCTCGCTGGCAAGGCCGACATTTCGCGGCTGACAGTACAGGTCGGCAAGTTCGCGGTGACCGATGTGTTCGACGGCAATGCTTATGCCAAGGACACGCGCAAGGATTTCATGAACTGGTCGATGTGGGCGCCGGGTGCATTCGATTATTCGGCCGACAAGGTCGGGCTGACCTACGGCGCGACCGCGGAGCTCAATCAGAAACAGTGGGCGCTGCGCGGCGGCTATTTCCTGATGGACTCCGAATCGAACTCGAACAGTTTTGACACCCGGCTATTCCAGCGCGGCGAATATGTGCTGGAACTGGAGACGCGCTACGCGCTGCTCGGCCAGCCCGGCAAACTCCGTACCATCGGCTGGCTCAACAGCGCGTACGCCGGAAGCTATCGCGATACGCTGAACAACCCGGCATTCAACCTCGACATCGCGCAAACCCGCGCTGGCCGCATCAAGTACGGCTACGTCATCAACGTCGAGCAGGCGATTACCGATGACATCGGGCTGTTCGGCCGCTGGAGCTGGAACGACGGCAAGACCGAGATCATGGCCTTCACCGATATCGATTCCAGCCTCTCGCTCGGCACGTCCATCAAGGGAACGCGCTGGGGACGGCCGGACGATGTGATCGGCATCGGCGGTGCGATCAACGCATTGTCGCAGGATCATCGCGACTTCATCGCCGCCGGAGGCCTCGGCGTTCTCATCGGCGACGGCCAGCTCAACTATCGCCGAGAACGCGTACTGGAAGCGTATTATGCCTACGCGCTCACCAAGCAATTCACGCTGACCGCGGATTATCAGCTCATCACCAATCCGGCCTACAACGCCGACCGCGGCCCCGTGTCGGTTTTCTCGGGGCGGCTGCACGGCGAGTTTTGAAGCGCATCGTCATTCCGGGGCGCGAGTGAAACGAGCGAACCC
>JBEPUM010000501.1:0-1977 GCA_041691515.1 Pseudomonadota bacterium
AGAAGACTGCGAAGAAGACCCGCAAGGTCGCCAAGAAGAAGAAGTAAGCTCGCCTAATGGAATTGCCGGCGGCTTGATGCCGGCGACGTCACAAGAGCCTGAGAGAGTTTGTTTCTCGAAACAGATTTCAATCCAGGCTCTGGTCGACGAAAGAGGGTGTCGGCGAGACATCAGGTCAAACGGTCGGATCGCAAGTTTCGGAAATTCCCGTAGCAACCGGTCCGGCAGAAGAACGCGATGGGTTTCTATCCGCGGTCTTCGTTCGGTGCGGATTTCAATATCCGCAATGTCACCGGTGGCTTCGGCCGAGGTGAGAGTTGACCCTGACGTGTTCGCCGACGCCCTCGTCCTGCCACCGGTGTGGCTTTTGCCCCGGTCGCCGTTTCTCAGATATTCATTTCTCAGTCATCGTTGCCTTTGAACAACCACCATGGATGTTCGTGCGGCTACGGAGATTTCGCCGCCTGCGCGGCGCGCGGGATCGCGAGAGTTCGCCGACACCAATCGAATCCGGCTGTGACAATGGTTATCGGTTTGCCAAGTACGAAGGTAAACCGAATCCGCGCAAGTGTGAAAAGCTCCCGGAAAATAAGGGTTTTTGCGATTCGATGACGCCGCGACGTCCGGCGCGTTCACGTTCGATTCATCGCGATACTTAAACTGCTCTTCAAATTTTATCGGCCATGATCCGCTCGCCTGGACGGCACGCCGGCAAACGGCGGTTGGACCAGCGGGGGTTTCAACAGTGGACGGGGGCCGCGCTCGGAGCAGGGCGGTTAACAAGAAAAAGGAACGGGCAGATGTTTCAGGGGCAAATCGATTTCGATACGGCAATGCCGGTCAACGCCAGCGCGATTCAGGATGTGCTGTTCGAACGTGGCCTGTATTGGGCGAGTGGCCGTTCCGGTCTGGTCGATCTGGTGGCCGCGCATAAATGGTTCAATCTAGCAGCGCTCAAGGGCCGCGCCGATGCGATTGCCATGCGCCGCGAAGTTGCGGAACTGATGTCCGACGCCGAGATCGCCACGGCGCAGCGCGATGCGCGGGCCTGGATGACGGTGCACTGACGCCACTCTTATATGTTCGGGAATCTCCACCCGTTGAAGCCGAAGCCGCGCGGCAGCAAGCTTTCGCGCCAGGCGAGATGGTGTTGCGGGGAAGTATTGGCTGATTCACGGAGATGGATGGCGGAGCCGGAGGGATTCGAACCCTCGATAGGGCTTTACAACCCTATAACGGTTTAGCAAACCGCCGCCTTCAGCCACTCGGCCACAGCTCCGTTGGCGCCCGATATGCCCGACACAGTCGCCAGCCGCAAGCGCCGGATCGCGAGATACAGGCATCGCCCGCCAGAATCGACAACGTCACTTGAAGTATGTCGGCCGCGCCGGCCAATGTCGGCGTTGGCGGGAGTTCATGTGGCGCCGTAAAAACAGGCATTTCTCATCTAGTCGCGCGCTGTTGGTCGCTCGGGTTCCTCGTGAGTGCTCCGAGTCTATTCTGCAGTGTCTTTATTCTGCGCACTTGTTGGCGGTTCCGACTTTCTCCGGTCGAGAGGCGGCTGTGAGCGCTTCCTGCATCAAACGAAGAGCATTCCCAGCCTTCATTTTCTTCCGGAACACCTATGGAATCAGGCTGTCTGACGCTCTTGGCGATTCGCCCCATTGGGCGTCCGCACGGGCATTTGCCCAGATTGGACGACGCAGGCCGCGATTGAGCCGCTCAAACGGCCGTCTGAAAATTGATATATAAAACAATGACTTGTTGTCGCTGAGCAATCACGGATGCGTGTTATTTGTGCAACACACGACCAAAAACGGCCAGACTCGTACCATTCTGAGGCGTTCCTTTGTTGCGTGTGCAGAACTGTTCGGTAATTGTGACGAAGCGACGGAGGGGGGCATCCCGAGGTCGTCCCGTTATAGGTGGTTCGCAAAAGTCCCTCGCGTTACGCGGGTACTTCCGAAAACGCGAAGC
>JBEPUM010000502.1:0-1972 GCA_041691515.1 Pseudomonadota bacterium
AAGTAGGCTTCGAAGCGATCGCGGGTTGGTGGAATCGAGTTGGCGATTGTTGTCACCTCTCCCCACCGGGGAGGCTCCGGGTGAGGGGGATTTTCAACATTCAGGTCGTACCCCCTCACCCCGACCCTCTCCCCATGGGAGAGGGAGATCTCACTGCCGCGTAGCAGAACGTTTCCGTCGAAGTGAAAAAGCTCCAGAGAGCACGCCTACACCCCCGGCGCGGGCAGCCCCTTGATCGCGCAGGCGGCGCGCAGCGTGTTGACCAGCAGGCACGCCACCGTCATCTGCCCGACCCCGCCGGGCACCGGCGTGATGGCACCGGCGACCTCGAGCGCTTCCTGATACGCGACATCGCCGATGAGACGTGTTTTGCCGTCGGCCAGCGGAATGCGGTTGATGCCGACATCGATCACCGTGGCGCCCGGCTTGATCCAGCTTCCGCGCACCATCTCTGCTTTGCCCACGGCGGCATAGACGAGATCAGCGCGGCGGCAGAGTTCCGGCAGATCGCGCGAGCGCGAATGCGCGATCGTCACCGTGGCATTCTCATTGAGCAGTAATTGCAACAGCGGCCGTCCCACCAGATTGGAGCGCCCGATCACAATGGCGTTCATGCCCTCAAGCGAGGGACGGACGCTCTTGGTCAGGATGATGCAGCCGAGCGGCGTGCACGGCGACAGCGCCGGCAAGCCACCCGCCAGCCGCCCGGCATTATGCGGATGCAGCCCATCGACATCCTTCGCAGGATCGATGGCAGCGATCACCTGTTCGGTGTTGAGGGATTTCGGCAGCGGCAGTTGCACCAGAATGCCGTGCACGGCGGGGTCGGTGTTGAGTTTCGCGACCAGCGCGAGCAGATCCGCTTGCGCGACATCGGCAGGCAGCCTGTGCTCGAACGACGCCATGCCGGCGGCCTGGGTCTGCTTATGCTTGCTGCGGACGTAAACCTCGCTGGCCGGATCGTTACCGACCAACACCACCGCGAGACCCGGTGTCAGCCCATGATCGCGCTTCACCCGCGCCACTTCGTCGGCAACGCGCGCGCGCAAATCAGCGGCAATGATTTTTCCGTCGATGATCTCTGCCGTCATGCTAATCCTTTGCAGGAATGGATTATTCGGGTTGAGCCGCGGTCAACGCACGCAAGGCATTGCCGAGTTTGACGGGATCGCCTGCGATCGCGACCTGTTTCAGCCGCGATGTCACGCCGGAGAGAACCCGGACATCGGTTTTCCGCACGCCGAGCGCCGTCGCCAGCAATTCCATGACGGCGCGATTGGCTTCGCCGCCTTCGGCAAGGGCGCGAACGCGGATCTTCACCACGGCGCGTCCATTGGCCAGCGTTTCCACGCCATCGATCTCGTCGCCGCCTCCGCGCGGCGTCACCCGCAGGGCGACACTGACGCCTTGCGGGGAATACCGCCACGGCTCCATAGGGACCGTACGATCAGAACACGGAGGGATAGATGTAATAGGTGATGACCCGCTGAAGGAACATGATGATCAGAATCAGGATGATCGGCGAGATATCGAGCCCGCCGAAATTCGGCAGCATCCGACGGATCGGCGCCAGCACGGGTTCGGTGATCCGGTACAGGAATTCCGCCACCGCGGACACGAATTGATTGCGGGTATTCACCACATTGAAGGCGATCAGCCATGACAGGATCGCCGAGGCAATCAGCAGCCAGACATAGAGGTCGAGAACGATGAGGACGATGTCCAGAACTGCGCGCATGGGCGGGTGGCTCGCGGGTTTGGTCGCGGATTCGACTGCCTGCTAAATATCGTTTCGGTTCCCCCCAAACAAGGGAAGTCCGGTCGAAATGGCACTCAAAATCCCGATTCCGGTCGTTCTTGACTTGCCATTGGCAGCGATTGTAAATGGCGGCGTTTCCGGCCGCCGTGACCCATCGACGCGGCCGTGGACGGGGCCATAGCTCAGCTGGGAGAGCGCGTCGTTCGCAATGAC
>JBEPUM010000503.1:0-1952 GCA_041691515.1 Pseudomonadota bacterium
CGTAGCCGCGATAGCCCATGGCGATCTTGGCCACGAGCCGGAGATGGCTGGTGACGAGGTGATGTGCCGCATCGCGATCGTCATGTTCGCGCCAGCGTTTGGCGAACATGTATTCCTGCTGGGGTTCCAGCATCGGAAACTTGCGGATTTCGGAGAGGTAATGGGAAAGGCCAGATTCTCCGTTGAGAACCGGCAGGGTAGCTGTACGGGCCATGGTAGCGCCCTCCAGTGGTTCAGGCTCCCGATAGCGGCGAGCCAGGCAGGTGGTCCCTTTGTTAAAGCCGACCGCGCTGCGATGTTCCGCGTTGGATATTCAACGCAGGTGCAACATACACTAATCCGAACGGAAAAGGGAAGAACAAAAAGGGGTCACGATACCGTGACGCTGCTATAACCATCTGGCATAGCTGACGTTTTCATGCCCGGCTGCGTCATTCCGCCGCCGTTAAAGCCTTCCGAAGCAGCAATAAATCCTCCGGCAAGGCGGCTTCCCAATACAGAATTTCTCCGGTTCTGGGGTGTTCGATCGCCAGGAGATAGGCGTGCAAGGCCTGGCGCCCGAGGGCTTCGAGGGCTGCTCGGGCTGAGGGGCCGAGCTGGTTTGCCTTGGTTTTGAAGTGCGGGCCGTACACGCCATCGCCCATGAGGGGGTGCCCGGCATGGGCAAGATGCACCCGGATCTGATGGGTGCGACCGGTCTCGAGCTGGCAGGCGAGGAGGGCGGCGATCGGCTTGCCATCCCGGCCGTTGAAGGCCTCCTGCAATTCCCAATGGGTGATTGCTTCGCGGCCGTTTCCGCGCACGGCCATCTTTTCCCGCGCGTGGGGGTGGCGGTCGATCGGAGCATCGACCGTACCTTGCTGGCGGTTCGGCAGCCCCCATGCGAATGCCAGATAACCTCGCCGCAGCGGGCCGGTTCGGCCGTGATCGGCGAATTGCTCGCTCAGCGACTTGTGCGCGGCATCGTTTTTAGCGGCGACCATCAGCCCGGTGGTGTCCTTGTCGAGCCGATGCACGATGCCGGGGCGGCGGACGCCGCCGATGCCGGAAAGGCTTGCGCCACAGTGCGCAATCAGCGCATTGACCAGCGTCCCGGTCTCATGGCCTGCCGCGGGGTGAACGACCAGTCCCTTCGGCTTGTTGATGACGATCAGATCGTCGTCCTCGTAAACGATATCGAGCGCGATCGCTTCGCCTTTCGGCTCGGGCGATATCGCCGGTGGCACGTCGATTGTGATCGTATCTCCGGCAGCGACATGATAAGCGGGATCGCGAACCGGGCCGGGATTGATCGGTCCCTTGGCAACAGAGACCTTTCCCATAGAGGCCTTTTGAACGGAAACCTGGCCCGCTGTTATCAGCGACTTCAACCGCGATCGCGACAGCGCAGGACTGTGAACTGCAAGCACGCGGTCCAGGCGCACCGATCCCTCGTCGCCCACGACAACGACCTCAAGCCTCTGACCGCGCTCCGACGATGAGTCCTTTAAAGAAGAATCTTGCATGACCGAGCCAGTAGATCCTGAACCGACACCCGAACAGGCCGTGTTGTTCGCGCGAGTGCGGCGGATGATGTTGATCGCGGGTCTTACCACGGCGCTTGCCGTGGCTGCCGTATTGATCGCCATTGGCTACCGGCTTTTCCGGACCGAAGGAAGCAGGCCGGCGGCCGACGTCACTGCGATGCTGCCAAAGGGCGCTAAGATTACCGCAACGGGCGTCGCGGGTGACCGGCTTGTCGTGACCCTCGACGTCGGCGGTTCCGTCCAGATCAAGACCTTCGACCTGCATACGCTGAAGCCGGCCGGGTCGTTGAGGTTCGCCAACGAGCCCTGATCCCGCCCCCGAGATGTGCGCCATCTTGCAGCGCGGGGATTTCGAGGCTATTGCCTGTCCCGTACGCTCCCTTCGTCTAGCGGTTAGGACGCGGCCCTCTCAAGGCTGAAACAGGG
>JBEPUM010000504.1:0-1949 GCA_041691515.1 Pseudomonadota bacterium
GGCAAGGCCAGCATGATCCTCGACATGTCCGGCCTCGCTCAGAAGGGCGGCGCGGTGCTCAGTCACGTCCGGTTGTCGGAAAACCCCGCCGACGTGACGGCTTCGCGCATTGTCACCGGCACCGCCGATCTCGTGCTCGCGGCGGACGAGGTGGTCGCGGCCGCCAAGGAAACCATGACGCTCTGTGAGTCCAGCCGCACGGCCGGGGTCATCAACACCCACCTCATTCCGATCGCCGACTTCATCCTCAATCGCGATTTCAATTTCCAGAGCCGCAAGGTCAATCACGTGCTGGAGACCGCGCTACGGAAAGACTCAACGTTCTTTGATTTCACCAAGCCCGCGGAAGCGTTGCTGGGTGACTCCATTGCTACCAACATGATGATGATGGGTTTTGCCTATCAGCGTGGGCTGCTGCCGCTGACGGCTGCCGCCATCGAGCAGGCGATTCAAGTCAACGGTGTTGCGATCAAGATGAATACCGAAGCGTTTCGTCTCGGGCGTCTCGCTGCCGTCGACCCGGCGCGGCTCGCGGACATGATGAAGGGGAAGGATGAAGCGGTCGCACCGAAGACGCTCGACGAGATGTCGCTCGACGAAATCATTGCGCATCGCTCGGCGCTGCTGACCGATTACCAGGACGCGGCGCTTGCGGATAAATATCGTGCGCTGGTCAATCGAGTAAAGGACGCGGCGACCACGGGCGGCTACGGCGAGGCGCTGCCGCGCGCGGTGGCGGTCAACTACGCAAAACTGCTCGCCTACAAGGACGAGTACGAGGTGGCACGGCTCTACACCGACGGCCGTTTCGAAAAGCAGCTGCGCGATCAGTTCGAAGGCGATTACAAGATCAGCTTCCATCTCGCGCCGCCGGTTCTTGCAAACGAAAAGGATGCGCTCGGCCGTCCGCTGAAAAAGTCCTATGGGCCGCGCATGATGACGGGGTTCCGGTTGCTCGCGCGGATGAAGGGATTGCGTGGCACCGCGCTCGACGTGTTCGGTTACAGCGCGGAACGCAGGATGGAGCGCGACCTGATCGCGGGTTACGAGAAGGACGTCGCCGTCGTGCTGGAGAAGCTGAATCCAGCCAATGTCGAGATCGCGGTGGAGCTGCTGTCGCTGCCGGATCGCATCCGCGGCTACGGGCCGGTCAAGGATAAGGCGGTCGCGGACGCCAAAGTCCGCTACGCGGAATTAGCTCGCGACCTGGTCGATCCCCCGCCGGCGCCAAGGCAAATCGCGGCGGAATAGGGCGTTGCGTTTGCGACGCTTGCCATTCCGCCCCTGAGGGGTCACAAAACCGCTGGGACGAAGCACCAGCGGAGAGCGTTTTTGACGATCAAAGGCAAGGCGTACATCGCCGGTATCTATGAGCATCCGACGCGTCATGCGCCGGATAAATCCACGGCGCAGCTGCATGCCGAGGTCGCGAAGGGCGCGCTGGAAGATGCGGGCCTGACCAGCAAGGACGTCGACGGTTATTTCTGCGCGGGCGATGCGCCGGGCGGGTTGTGGTCGATGGTCGATTACCTCGGCCTCAAGCCGCGGCATATCGACTCCACCGAAACCGGTGGTTGTTCCTACCTGATCCATCTCGGCCACGCGGCGGAGGCCATCGCCGCCGGCAAATGCTCAATCGCGCTGATTACGCTGGCCGGCAAGCCGCGTACCGGCGTGATGCCGCCGCGTGCGTCAGGCGCCGAGGCCGACTTCGAACTGGCCTATGGTGCGACCACGCACAACGCCTACGGCATGTGCGCGATGCGCCACATGCACGACTACGGCACCACGTCAGAGCAGCTCGCCTGGATCAAGGTCGCGGCCTCGCATCACGCGCAATACAATCCGCACGCGATGCTGAGGGACGTCGTCACCGTCGAGGACGTACTGAATTCGCCGATGATCTCCGATCCGCTGCATCGCATGGACTGCTGCGTCGTCACCGACGG
>JBEPUM010000505.1:0-1945 GCA_041691515.1 Pseudomonadota bacterium
TACCACTTCAGTTCGCGCATCAGCGCCAGCGGCGGGTGACCGAACAGCTCCTTGACCGAGGCCGGGTCGAGTTGGTCGATGCCTGCGAATTCCTCGGAATGGATGCCGCGCGTCAGGAATAACAGATCGAGTCCGAAGGCGTGCGCACCCGCAAGGTCCGTGCGCACGGAGTCGCCGATCGCCAGCACATGGCTCAGCGGCGTTTCTTTGCCGCGGCGCTCCTGCGCCAGCGCCATGGCGCGGTCATAGATCGGCCGGTGCGGCTTGCCGTAAAAAATCACGTCGCCGCCGAGTTCGCGATAAAGCTCCGCGATCGCACCGGCGCAATAGACCAGCCGGTCGCCGCGTTCTACCACGATGTCCGGGTTAGCGCAGATCAGCGTGAGATTGCGTTCACGCGCCTGCATCATCATGGCGCGGTATTCCTCGGCCGATTCGGATTCATCATCGAACGGACCGGTGCAGATGATGTAATCGGCGCGCTCGAGTGGCGCGAACACTGGGTTCAGGCCACGATGGATGGAGTTGTCGCGCTCAGGCCCGAGCCAATAGATCGCCTTGGCTGGATGTTCGGCGACGTAGTTGCGCGTCAGGTCGCCTGAAGAGACGATCGCATCGTAGGTATCGTCCGGCACGCCGAGCTTGCGCAACTGCCGCTGCACCGAATCGGCGGGGCGGGGCGCGTTGGTAATGAGGACGACGGTGCCGCCCTGGGTGCGGAATGTTTTCAATGCAGCGCAAGCATCGGGGAACGACTCCAGGCCGTTGTGCACGACGCCCCAGATGTCGCTGAGGATCACGTCTCTGCCGGTTACGAGGTCGCGCAGCTGGTCGATGAAACGAAGGGTCGTCATTACGATTAGAGCTTTCAGATAGGGCCGCCGGCGCGTCTTGCCAGTGCGGCGTTGCCGGTCATGCGAGATGACTCAGGCTTGATTGGGTCAGCCTTGATCGAGGGAGCCTTGATCGCGTCAGCCCTGGGTGGATCGGTTCGCGCGGATTTTACCGCATCATTGGCATCCAGCTTCACCTTGTCCGTGGTATCGGCCGCCGCATCCGGGCGCAACGGCCGGGGCGCTGCGAACAGGAAGCCCTGGCCGAAGCGGACATCGTAGTCGAGCAGATCGACCACCGCCCGCTCGCCTTCGATGCGTTCCGCAATCAGATCGATGCCGAAGCGGCCGAGCAGGTCGGAAATGTCGGCGGGATGAATATCGGACGCCGACGTCTGTTTTTGGTCCAGCAGCAGCGCGGCCGGTACCTTGATGAAACGGACGCCGCGGTCGGCCAGTTCGCGCGGCTCGATGCGCAGGTCCTTCACATGATCGATGGAGAAGCGGTAGCCGCGCTGTGCCAGCGCAGCGAGATGCTCGCTCTCGGTAGTGCCGAGGCTGCGCAGGGTGCTGTGCTTGAATTCGAGCACGAGCGAGGGCGCCAGCGCGCGATTGGCTTCGAGAAAATCGAGATACTGCGCGAAGGTCGCGGGATTGCCGAGCGTCGCCGCGGCGACATTGCAGAACACCCCGACCTCCTTATTGCGTACCTGCAGCCGGCGCAGCACCTGCACGCAGCGGAGCATTACCATGTTGTCGAGGCGTCCCATCAGACCGGCGGCCTCGGCCGTACCGATGAAGTCCTCGGCTGCGAGGATTTCTCCGTTGACGTCGCGCAGCCGCGTCACCGCTTCGTAATAACGCACCTTGCGTTGCGGCAAGGTCACGATCGGCTGCAAGAAGATATCGATGCTGTTGGTTTCGATGGCGTTCTTGATCGCCGTCAGGGTCTGCACATCGGTACGGGTTGGCGCGGGATGTGCTGCGGCGGGCCGGGCGGTGGGAGGCGTAGCTGCCACCCGCGCCGCGGGTGCGGCTGGCTTCGGTTGCTGTACGGGTTCGGCGGCGAGCACCGCAGCCGGTGACGCTGTCAGCATGTCGTCATGGGCGGC
>JBEPUM010000506.1:0-1941 GCA_041691515.1 Pseudomonadota bacterium
GTGCGGATGCTCGAGAAAAAAACGCAGCATCTCCTTCGTTGCGTCCGGCCCCTGTGGATCGGTGTACGAGCCGGAGGGGCTGCCTCCGGACCAGGCGTGGCCGGCACCGTGAATGTTCCAGTGCTCCAAAATCTCACGTTCTCCGTCGACGTGCGTCGTGCGGCTATAATTATGCCCTCCGGGTATCTGCCCGTGATCTACCTTCTTAAGGGTCTTTGTCTCTCCGAGGGTTTGTTCGACAGCTTGGGCACCGTTGTCGGGATGCACAGTGGTGTCCCGGTCACCGTGGAAGATGATGGCAGGGAGCCCCGGCCCGCCGGAAACCGCGTTTTGAATGCTTCCGCCACCTCGACGCATGGCAGCGAGCGCCGAGGGCATGTCGGTGGCGGCCCCGTAGGCGAGGCCGGAATGGATGCCGACCGCAGCGTACAAATCGCCGTAGGTAGCTCCCATGATGGCCGCAGCGGCGCCTCCAGCCGAGAGACCGGCCACGAAGACGCGCTTAGGATCGACCGAATAATCTTGCATGACTTGGCGGGTAATGCCTGCGATCAGCGAGGGCTCGCCTTGATCCCGGCGCTGGTCGACGCTGCGAAACCAGTTCCAGCATTTGGATGGGTTCGCGTCTCTACCTTGCGCCGGGTAAACCACCAGGCATCTTCGCTCTTCTGCGATGAAATTCATCCTGGTACCAGCGGCAAAATCGTCCGGCGACTGAGTACAGCCGTGGAGCATCACGACTAAAGGAAGCGGTTGGCCCCGTTGATAGCCGGTGGGGACGAAGAGCTTATAGGTTCGGCTTCCGGCCTTGTTACTGTAGACGCCGTCGATGAACTCCGTCCCCTCGGGAGCAATGTCGGTCATCGAAGCGCGCGCATGCTTGGCACCCCGCAGGCCGAGCCAGGTGCCGTCCTTGGCGCGGTCGAACAACGGCTGGCGCCGACGTGGCGTCGTGGCGGGTATCTCCTCGCCGACGTCGTTGGCCTTGAGGTCGATAATTGGCGCCGCGCGTTCCGGCAGAAGAATGCGGCTCGGGACCGGCGCCACAGCGCGCGCGCGTTCACCGCGCAGCATCCGCTGCAGCAGCGCCGTGGCTTCGGTTAGTTGCCCCGCCTTAGTCAACCGCGTGGCTTCGCGAAGTATGTCCTGGTTCAGCATCGTTTTTACCTCGTCCTGTCGGCAAGAGCGGCCTTGACCGCGGGAGTGGCATGCAGGGCTCCGAGCACGGAGACAGAAGCGATGGTGGCGCGAGCGAGTTCGGCCGTTACATCCTGCGCGATGCTGGCAAGACCGAGCACATTAATGTGCAGTATCTCGCCAGCTTGCTGCGCCGCTTCGAGATCGGCGCGGGTATAGTTCCGCAGACCGAGGTCCAGGCCTTTGCGCGCCGTGGATTGCTTGACGACGTCCGCATGACGCTCAAGCTGGTTGCGGATTGCCGTTCGGATGAAATCTGTCCGGTTTGAGTAAAACCCATCGCGCACCATCAGATCGACGTGGCCCAAATCGACATAGCCAAGATTGATCGTGATCTTTTCGGTCTCAGAAGGCTTCGGCCTGAGTTCGCGGATATTTGAGGTCATTTTCATCCATCATCCGTGTGGATGGCATATGGATGTTAAGCGATCGAATGCAAGAGGTAGCGCATGCTCTGTGCACTGCTTCGCGACAAGTCCTCATACTCTCGACTCGACTCTTGTGTTCTTGTTATGTTCTAATTCTAATATGTCCGATCGACCCGCGAGCTGGCGTATGCCGACCGAAAAGCAAATGGAAAAACTGGCCGCGGATGCTGTCGGCAGGAATGTGCCGCCGGTGCGCACGCCGGGACCGGCCGACGAGTTGCCGCCAGAATACTGGGCGGCCGTGCTGGAGGACCGTGCAGCGGGCGGGCGGGCGCTGGGCCCCTCGATCCGGATGCAGCCACTGTCCGAAATAAAT
>JBEPUM010000507.1:0-1937 GCA_041691515.1 Pseudomonadota bacterium
CCGCGGGCGTACCGGTCATGATGATATCGCCGGCGGCAAGCTCGACCTGCTGCGAGAGCTGCCAGATGATTTCCGGCACGTTCCAAATCATCTGTTCGAGATCGCCGGTCTGGGTTTCCTTGCCGTTGACGGTGAGCCAGATGCGGCCTTTTGCGGGATGGCCGATCTTCGCGGCCGGCTGGATTGGGCTCGACGGCGCGGAGTGGTCGAAAGATTTGCCGACTTCCCAGGGCCGTTCCTTCTTGCGCGAGGCGATCTGCAGATCGCGCCGGGTGAGGTCGATACCGACGGCATAGCCGTAGACGTGATCGAGCGCCTTGTCGGCGGGAATGTTCAGTCCCCCGCTCTTCATCGCGACGATCAGTTCGACCTCGTGATGAAAATCCTTGGTCAGCGGCGGGTAGGGGATGGTGGCGCCGTCCTGCACGATCATGTCGGCGTGCTTTGCGAAGAAGAACGGCGGCGCGCGCTCGTCATTGCCCATCTCGCGGATATGCTCGAGATAGTTGCGGCCGACGCACCAGATGCGGCGAACCGGAAAAGATTTGCCTTCGCCGGCAACGGGAATCGCCGCTTGCGCGGGCTGTGGAATGACATAGGACGTGGCGCTCATCGGCGGCTCTCCGGCAGGTTTTGCGAGATTGTGAATTCAAGTGCCGTGGGGGACACGGCGCAGTCACGCAAGTACTTTACGCTGTTGCGCTGACCGGAGCCAGTGTCAGCGGGCCCGCCTCACGATGCTGTAGGCGGAAAAACGATGCGTAACGGCCGCCGCGCCGCAGCAAATCGTCGTGGCGGCCGCGCTCGACGATCTCGCCTCCTTCGACCACAAGGATGGCGTCGGCATGCATGATGGTATGCAGGCGATGGGCGATGACGATGGTGGTGCGGTTCTGGCAGAGATGCTGGATCGCTTCCTGCACCTGCTTTTCGGATTCGGAATCGAGCGCGGCGGTGGCCTCGTCCAGCAGGATGATTGGTGCATTTCGGATCAATGCGCGGGCGATGGCAATGCGCTGGCGCTGCCCGCCGGATAACTGCGCACCGTGCTCGCCGACCGGCGTGTCGTAGCCCAGCGGAAATCCCATGATGAAATCGTGGGCGCAGGCGGCGGTTGCCGCGGCGACGATCTCAGCGTCGGTGGCGCCGACTTTACCGAACGCGATGTTCTCGCGGATACTGGCGCGGAACAGGTAGACGTCCTGGCCGACATAAGCGGTCTGCTGCCGCAGCGACATGCGCGATATGCCGGATATCGATTGTCCGTCGATCAGAATTTCGCCCTGGGTAATTTCATAGAGGCGCAGCAGCAGCGCCAGCACGGTGGATTTTCCACCCCCGGACGGGCCGACCAGCGCCGTCACCTTGCCGGGCTCGGCCACGAAGCTCATGTGGTTGAGGACTGGCTCGTCGGGACGATAGGCGAACGTGACGTCGCGCAGTTCGACGCGCGCATCGATCAGCTTCAGCGCGGGCTTGTCGCTGTCATCGGGCTCGCTGGCGGGACTGTCGACGATTTCCAGCAGTTTGCGCGCGCCGATCAGGCTCGAGTTGAGTTCGATATTGAGCCGCGCCAGCCGCTTTGCCGGTTCATAGGCCAGCAGGAACGCCGTGATGAACGAAAAGAACTGGCCCGGTGTCGCGCCGAGGGCAACGACGCGATAGCCGCCATACATTAGCCCGCCGGCGATCGCGAAACCGCCCAGCGTTTCCATCAGCGGACTCGAGCGGTTCGAGACCCGCGCCATCTTGTTGTTGGTTTGCTCCACGGCGGAGATACTGGTGTCGATGCGCTCGCGCATGGTCTGTTCGAGCGTGAAGGCCTTGACCGTACGGATGCCCTGCAGCGACTCCTGCATGGTTTCCATGATGTCGGTGGTGCCGCTGAACTGGTTGTGCGCGAGGCCCTTGATGCGCTTCACCAGTTTGCGCAGCAC
>JBEPUM010000508.1:0-1936 GCA_041691515.1 Pseudomonadota bacterium
TGCCGCCATTCGAGCCTCGTATCGCGGTCGCGGAAGCGCGAGATGACGACGGCATCTTTGATCGGAATCGTGCTCTGATAATAGTAGCGGTTCAGTGCCCACGCCTGAACCTGTCCTTTGTTCAGCTTGCCGCCATGCAGCAGGTGATGAAACGGATGCAGGCTGTGATACCGCGTCGCGCCGATGTGGCGCAGCCGCGCTTCCAGTTCTTCCGCGTTTTGAAGCGGAGCTTTCTTCTCAATCGATGAAAGTGACGTCACGCTCACAAGATCACCTCCGCCCCGTCCATCGGGATCTGCCAGCCGGCCTGTTCGAGAGACTTTCGCTCTGCCGACTCGGGAAGCAGAGCATGATTTGAATTGTTGATGTGCAGAAAAACCTTCCGCGCAATGCCGAGATCGGCGAGCGTGGCGATTGCACCGTTATCACCCGACATCGAAATGTGCCCCATGCGCTGACCCGTCTTGGTGCCGAGGCCGGCTGCGATCAATTCATCGTCGCGCCAGACCGTTCCGTCGAAAAAGACCAGCGGAGCGCCTGCGATCCGGGTCTTGAGTTCCGGTGTAACTTGCGCACACGCAGCGATAAAAAAGAAATATCTGCCCGTGGCCTTATCAGTGATGCGTAGCCCGAGCGTATCGCCGTCCGCGTTGTCACCATCGGGACGGTTAGTTCCTTCTAGGTACCACGCCCCTTTGCCCGTCACTGCGAAAGGCAGCACCTCCATGCCGGAGGTTGAGCCATCCTGCAATTTCGGTTCGAATGCCGTGTCGATTTCAATCGCTTCGCGTTTCACGTTGATTTCGCTCAGCACATTGAAGATGTTGTTGCTCTTCAGGATCGTAAGCACCCGCGGATGTGCGTAGACGGTGAACGGCGATCCTTCCCGCATCGACAGCAGGCCGGCAACGGCATCGACTTCGCCATTCGTGAGGATCACGCCGGCCACCGGACTGTGACGCAACTGCCCCTCTTTGGGGTGCAATCGCGGGGTCGCAATCAATTGCTGGCGAAGGTCGGGCGATGCGTTGATCAGGAACCAATGCTCATCGTCGGCACTGACTGCGATCGAGGCTTGCGTGCTTTGCAAGCGCGGATGGTCGCGTGCTGATCGGCAAACCGTACATCCGCAATTCCATTGCGGAACGCCGCCACCGGCCGCGGCTCCCAGAACGACGATGCGGAGCATAACTCGTCTCCGGGATTCTCAAACGTTTCGGAGGCGATCGCTCTCGCCACGACGATCCTGAATTCAGGACCGTCGCAATGACGAGCGGCTCGCCTCCGTCAAAACGCAGAAGTATGAACGACGCTTACTTGCGCGCCGCGCAGGCATACATGTTGATTTCCATGCCAACGGACACTTCGGCAATCTTCGGTGCTTTCCAGGCCATTCCAAGTCTCCTTCGAAGGGGACGACGTTCGCCCTCATAGATAAACTACTGCGGTTCGGAAAGTTCGCCAGTGAAATATTTCGCGGTGCAATTGTCATTGCAGTGCGAAATCAAAGATTGTTTCTCCCAATGCCGGATTTTTGTATAGTTTTATCAATGGTTTATGAAGGTACTCGCGGTGCTTTTACGGTTGAAAACACGTTATTGGGTGTCCAGCGCTGTCCGATAAAGAACTTGTGAGAGCTCCGGGCTCAAAGGTTTCACGTTCAGCCGCTAAGGTTGTCTGATGCCCCGATATTTCTTCAACACCCGCATTGGCAGCGAATTGATCCTCGACCCCGAGGGAGAGGTGCTGCGCGATCCGGATCATGCCTGGCGCGTTGCACGAACGACGATTCGGGAAATTCTCAAAACGGACGGCGAACAGAACAGCATTCTCAATGCTGTGCTGGAAGTCACCGACGATGCCGGTGAAATCGTCCTCGAATTTCCATTCACGGAAGCCATCCTGGACCCGATCAAACGGTCTTCGACGCGGCACT
>JBEPUM010000509.1:0-1903 GCA_041691515.1 Pseudomonadota bacterium
CGCATCAGCACCGTCGAGCGCTGTCGCGCGAACCTGCTCGTCGGTCAAACTGGCCGCGTTTGCAAAGGTCGTGACATGCACGCCCCATTCGTATTCGCAGTTCGTGAGTGCGCAGGTCCTGACAATGACGATCTCGCGCTCGCGCAGCGACAGCACGCGGCCATCGAGCAGGCTTCCGGCGCGGAATTTTCCCCAAGCCCTGGCATTGCCGGCGACCACGCGGAACAGCATCAGCGGCGGCGCATCGCGCATAATACGGTCGAATTGTTTCTGAATTTCAACGTCGTAAGGCGGCTCAAGCGGCGCGATCCGTGACATTTCCGGACTCCTTTGCTACAATAATCGTAGCGACATGCTACATTTTATGTAGCAATCCGCAAGAGGCGTTCCATGATGAAAACAACGACAAAGGCGGCCGCCAAAAAGCTTGCGGCAAACCCAAGGCAGGGAAAAAGGCGGACAAAGGAGCCTGCGGTGCGCGGCTCGCGCACCGGGCGTCCGGTCATGGTGCTGCTCGACCTGCTCGGGCGGCGCTGGACCTTGCGGATTCTGTGGGAGCTGCGCGAACGATCCCTGACCTCACGGGCGCTGCGCGAAGCCTGTGACGATGCCTCACCGACGATCGTTCAGGCGCGGGTCGTCGAACTGCGGGACACGGGATTGCTCGAATTGAATCCGGCGGGCGGATATGGCCTCACGGCAACCGGTCAGGAGTTGCTTGCGACACTCCTGCCGCTGCATCAGTTCGCCGAGCGATGGCGCAGGCAATAATTCTCCTCCCAGGGAGAAGAGAGAAGATCGTTACGCCGCTGCCGCTACCGTGGCGGTTACGCCGCGGCCACCGTGAGACTGGCGCCATCGGCCTGCACGATTTTTACCCGGCTGCCGGCGGGCGCATCGGGCCCTGCCACCCGCCAGATCGTATCGTCGATCCGCACCGTGCCGGCGCCATCGACGATCGGCTTTTCCAGCGTGAAGACGCGCCCGACCAGTGCATCGGAGCGCTTGTTGAGGAACGGGTTGCTCTTGCTGGCACTGGAATTGCTGCGCGCGACGCGGCGCCATAGCGGCACCGCCGCCGCGGCGAAGACGGCGAACATCAGGATTTGCAGTTGCCACGACGGATTGATCAGGAACGACAGCAACCCAACCAGAAACGCAGCCAGACCGAGCCAGAACAAAAACACCCCCGGCGCCAGCAATTCGAGCCCCATCAGGATGAGGCCAAAGATCAGCCAGTTCCAGGTGCCCAGCGACGTGAACATCTCGGCCATGATCGAGCTCCTTATCTCTGCGGCGGGACCTGCGGCGTCTGTGCTCCGGCTGATGGCACCGATCCGCGGCGCGCGGCGGCAGCCGCCGACGCTGCGCTTTCACCGAAGGTCGCCTTGGCAATCTCGCCGATGCCGGCCAGCGATCCGAGCATGCTCATGGCCTCGACCGGGATCATCAGCACCTTCTGGTTCGGCGAATCCGCGAACTGTCCAAACGCCTTGATGTATTTGTCGGCGATAAAATAATTCAGCGCGGCGACGTCGCCCTTGGCAATGGCTTCGCTCACCATCTGCGTTGCCTTGGCTTCGGCCTCGGCCGAACGCTCGCGCGCCTCGGCATCGCGGAAGGCGGCTTCGCGGCGGCCTTCGGCTTGCAGGATCTGTCCCTGTTTTGCACCTTCGGCACGGAGAATTTCCGATTGCCGCTGGCCTTCCGCCTGAAGAATGTCGGCGCGCTTGACGCGCTCGGCCTTCATCTGCCGGCCCATTGCTTCCACCAGATCGGCCGGAGGCACGATATCCTTGATCTCGATGCGGTTGACCTTGAGGCCCCAAGGCGACACCGCGGCATCGACGACACGCAATAGCCGCTCGTTGATTTCGTCGCGATGCGACAGTACCTGATCGAG
>JBEPUM010000510.1:0-1897 GCA_041691515.1 Pseudomonadota bacterium
CTCTATCGCAACCGCGACACCCGCGTCGTGGTGCTGAAAGGCGCGGGCGCAAATTTTTGCGCCGGGCTCGATCTCAAACACGCGATGCAACGCCGGGGCGGGCAGCAGGAGCCGCCCGGCGTGACGGAGTCGCTGGATTCGCAGCGGCGCATTGCTGACATCGTGATGGCGATGCGGCGCTGTCCGCAGCCGATCATCGCGCTGGTGCAGGGTGCGGCGGCAGGCGGCGGGTTCGCGTTGGCGCTGGCGGCGGATATCCGGATCGCGACAAAATCGGCGCGGATGAACTGCGCCTTCATCAAGCTCGGTCTCGGCGGCTGCGACATCGGCACCAGCTATTTCCTGACGCGTCTCGTTGGCGTGTCCGTTGCGTCGGAATTGATCCTGACCGGACGTTTCATCGGTGCCGAACGCGCGCTCGCGGTAGGTCTCGTATCTGAACTCACCGACGACGGCGGCCTAGATGCCGCAGCCGAGCCTTATGTCGACGCAATGATGACGGCGTCGCCGGTGGGTTTGAGGCTCTCGAAGGAATGCCTCAACATGGCGGTGGATGCCGGATCGATCGAGTCCGTCATTGCGATGGAAGACCGCAACCAGGTGTTGTGCAGCCGCTCGGAAGAATTCAACGAAGGCATTCGCGCCTTTCTGGAAAAGCGAAAGCCTGTTTATATCAGGCGCTGACAAGGTCCGGAGAGACCCTGCGAAAACAGTTCGGGAGACGCAAGATGAGTGGCAACGCGGCGGAGGTGCTGGCCAAACCGGCCTTTCGCAAGATCGACTGGCTGAAGCGCGATATCGCCGTCGAACGCAGGCCCGACGGCGTCATCGTCATGAAGTCGCGCATTCCGCTCAACCCCTACGCGACGCACATACCGGCGTCGCTGGCGAAATGGGCAGTGGAGCGGCCCGACCGCACCTGGCTGGCGCAGCGCACAGGCAGCGACCGGCAATGGCGCAAGGTCGGCTACGCCGAGGCCAAGCGCACCGCCGATGCGTTGACGCAGGGGATCCTGAATTTCAGATTGCCGGAAGGCCGCCCGGTCGCGCTCCTCTCCGGCAATTCCATCGAGCATGCGCTGATGACGATGGCGGCGATGCAGGCGCGGACTCCGGCGGCGCCGGTGTCGCCGGCCTATTCGCTGATGAGCCAGGATCACGCCAAGCTGAAATACCTGTTCGATCTCATCAAACCCGCGCTGGTGCTGGTGCAGGATGGCCCGACCTTCGAGAAGGCGCTGAAGGCGTTAAACCTCGACGACATCGTCGTTGTGCACGTTGCGCGTCCTGCCGAGGGCATCGAGAGCGTGGCATATGCCGATCTCGCGGCGACACCCGTTACTACCGATGTAGCGGAGTCGATCGGGAAGATTACACCGGATACGGTCGGCAAACTTCTGTTCACCTCGGGCTCGACCGGGATGCCAAAAGCCGTCATCAACACGCAGCGCATGATGTGCGCCAATGCGGCGATGATGATGCAGACGCGGCCGCGTAGCGCGGATGGCCCGCCGCCGACCTATCTCGACTGGATGCCGTGGAATCACACCATGGGCGGCAATGCGCTGTTCAATCCTTTGCTGACCGAGGGCGGTACGCTCTACATCGACGACGGGCGGCCGGTGCCGGGCCAGTTCGAGGAAACGCTGAAGAACCTGCGCGAGATTTCGCCGACCTATTATGCCAATGCGCCGGTGGGCTATGCCGTGCTCGCGGCGGCGATGGAAAAGGACGACGCGCTATGTCGTAGTTTCTTCAAGAACCTCTCGCTGATGGCCTATGGCGGCGCCCGGCTGCCGGACGATCTCTATGACCGGATGCAGGCGCTGGCGGTGCGTGCCACCGGCGAGCGCATCGTGTTCTATACCGGCTGGGGCTCGACCGAGACCGCGCCGAC
>JBEPUM010000511.1:0-1895 GCA_041691515.1 Pseudomonadota bacterium
GCTAGCTAGTTGAGTCCCTGAACCGCAGGCATCGCCTGCGTGGGCTCAATCGTTGCAGACGGCTTCGTCTCGACCGGCGCAGGCGCGGCGACCGGCTTTGCCTCAGTGGGCTTTGCCTCCACTGCCGCGGATTGCTGCGACGGGGACGCGACGGGTTTCGGCTTGGCGCCCACATGCTTCGGTGCGACGACGGCATGCGGAGCGGGACGCGGCAACGGTACTGAGGAGGACGGCGTACGGCTGGCGTATCGCTGTGCACTGTATCGCTGCGGGATCGGCGCAGGCGGACGCGGTACCCGGGCCTCGATGACCCGCGGCGGCGGGCCGACCGGGCCATAGGCTGCCGTCGGGCCTTCATTGAAACGATCGCCTGCGGGATAGGCGGGCATGAACCGGACGATGCGTCCGTTGCGCGCATCGATCACCAGCCGGCCGTCGTCGCCATCGCGATTGATCACCGCGATGGTGTAGATGAAGCCGCGCTGCCGCGGCACGCCGAGCGGCGAGAAGCCGCTCTCGCGCACCACCGTGTAAACTTCCGTCGGCGGCAGCAGCCGCGGCCCATCGACGAACGGAGGGGCTTCCGGCGGCATCGCCGCGTATGGTCCGTCCACGTCAGAGACGATAACTGCCGGCTGGCCGATCTCGGTGGGCGCCAGTACCTGTGCCTGCGCTGTCGAGGCGACAACCATCGCCGCCAGCGAAGCGGCCCATCCTATCAAGAGTCTCATTGTGTGGTCTCCTGTGACGCCTTGCATTCAGTTGAACTGAATTGGTTATCCCGGGTCGAGAAGGTCGGGGCTAAATCAGGCGGTCCTTGGGCTGGAACGGGGCGTGTTTGCTTCGAATCCGGGGCAGCCGGACCCACCGCGTCCGGGCATAACTGCCACGCAATCGGGGACTCCCCCGCGCTTGTGTGATAGAAAAAAATTTGGCAATGTCGGGGTTAGGACAGGATAGCTGTCTTAATTTGACAAGAACCGGCACCGCGCTTGCAGCCTCTGAAATGAGGCGCTGCCGCGCCGGAATGACGATTGAAGGCTGGTTTTCCACCGGGGACGTTGGAGACCACGCCGGAACTCTTAAAATGTGGCTCGCGGCGTGCGAGTGGTGGCCCCAAGGTTGTCGATCGGGGGTGCCGCGACCGCCCAAGGTGCGCCAAAGACGGCAGAGACGGCTTCGGCATAACCGTGCCCGGCCGGAAGCGAGAGGACGGGATTGATATGAGCGGGTCGGAGTTCGAACGGGAAAACATCGGGTTGAATTCGCATTCGGCGGATTCGGCCTCGAAACCGTTCGAGCCTGCTCGCGAACATACTTGGCGCCCGCCGGCGGAAGGTCTTTACGACCTCAGCCAGGAAAAGGATTCCTGCGGCGTCGGCTTCATCGCCAACATCAAGGGCAAGAAGTCCCACCAGATCGTGTCCGACGCGATCAACATCCTCTGCAACCTCGAACATCGCGGCGCCACCGGTGCCGATCCGCGCGCCGGTGACGGCGCGGGCATTCTGGTGCAGATCCCGCACGGCTTCTTTGCGCGCAAGACCAAGGAGCTCGGCTTCACCCTGCCGAAGCCCGGCGAATACGCCGTCGGCGCGCTGTTCATGCCGCGCGAAACCGCGTGGCGCAAAGTCATCCAGAGCATCATCGCCGACCAGATCAAGGCCGAAGGCCTGACGCTGCTCGGCTGGCGCAACGTGCCGACCGACAATTCTTCGCTCGGCGAGACCGTGAAGCCGACCGAACCGGCCAACATGCAGGTATTCATCGGCCGCAACGGCGGCGCGAAGACCGAGGATGACTTCGAACGGCGGCTCTACATCCTGCGCAAGTCGATCTCGCAGGCGATCTATCAGCGCCGCGACCGCGGCCTCGCCGGCTATTATCCGGTGTCG
>JBEPUM010000512.1:0-1852 GCA_041691515.1 Pseudomonadota bacterium
CGACGATGAGCATCAGCGCGACGATGGCGACGAGGTTGACGTTTTCGGGTTCGTAGCCGCCCTTGATGTGAAGACGCATTGGCAGTCCTCCGCATCCGACGTTCGTGATACGTCGCAGCCCCTCTTGCACGAACTTCGGATGCAAAAGGAGCACTGGTGAATCTATGAAACCAGTGCCGCTTCTCGATCTGAAGTTCCTGAGGTGAGTTTGCTGCGAGTGGTGCAGGAACTTCAGATCGGCGGCACTGGTCTCCTGTTATGGAGAACCAACTCACATGAAGGGATTTGTGTTCCACTAAAGAAAATGCAGCGCAGCATGTGCTGCACTGCATTGCGGCGATCAACGACTGGTCGCGGTCGCGCTCTAACGCACCGGCTTCGGCGCCTGACGGCGGCGATCGGCGGCCGGTTGATAGGCGACGCGCGAGTGATGCGCGCAATAGGGCAGACCGCCGAGCGCCTTGCCGCCGCAGAAGAAGAATTCCGGGCTCGAAGGATCGCCGACCGGCCAGTGGCAGGTGGCCTCGTTGAGCTCCAGCAGCGACAGCCGCTGGCTCATCGGCACCACGTTGTCGTAGGAGATCGGATCGGGCTCTAGTTCGACTTCGAAGGCGTGGGCCAGCGCGGTGTTGCCGCGCGAGACCGGTCGCGACACCCGCATCATGTGCTGGGCCGGACGGGCCTTGCGCGGACGCGGCGCTGCCGACGAGGGGCTCTTGGCGCGGCCCGACAGGCCGAGCCGGTGAACCTTTCCGATCACGGCATTGCGGGTCACGTTGCCGAGCTCTGCGGCGATCTGGCTGGCGGAGAGACCCGCTTCCCAGAGTTTTTTCAGTTGTTCGACGCGATCGTCGGTCCAGGTTATTACCGTCATCGCACTCTCTTCCCTTGTGTCGCGCGAGCCCTCAGAGAGGCCGCGCCAGAAATCCGTCCCCCTGAAAACCCGTGCGGGCAGAATCCCTTAGCCCTCGCCGGGCGCGAAAATCGCCCGGGCGTTTACGCCGAGAAACAGGACCATCGAGGATCAAAACCGCTGCACGAGATGTCGTATCCGACGGCCTTAACGCTACAATATGGCGTGACTCACGCGCAAGAGTCAGGCCTGACGGCGTCCACATGTTCCGCTATGAAATCCCAAAAATCCGCTTTTTCTGCGACTTTCGTGCATCACTGGAATATTGACAGGCATCGCCGTGCACCTAGAATAACCGTCACGTGCCGCCCGGAAAGGCGGCACGTTTTGTTTCCGGAGCTGGCAGTTCACCGATCGCGTCTTAGCGCAGTCGGTTCAATCCGCCCGAAAGATCAATCGGCAAAACGACATGACAAAAGCTGCGGCGTCTCATCTGTTGCCCGTTTTCGCAAGGGCCGATCTCGCATTCGAAAGCGGCGAGGGTGCGTGGCTCGTTGGCACCGACGGTGAGCGCTATCTCGATTTCACTTCAGGCGTCGCGGTGAATGCGCTCGGCCACTGCCATCCGCATCTGGTGGAAGCGCTGCAGGCGCAGGCCACAAAACTCTGGCACATGTCGAACCTGTTCAAGTCGCCCGACGGCGAACGGCTCGCGGCGCGGCTGTGCGAGCAGAGTTTTGCCGACTTCGTGTTCTTCGCCAATTCCGGCGCGGAGGCGATGGAATGCGTCATCAAGGTGACGCGAAAATATCACGCCGCGAAGGGCCATCCTGAGCGCTATCGCATCATCACCTTTGAGGGTGCATTCCATGGCCGCACGCTGGCGACGCTGGCCGCCACGGGTTCGCCGAAATATCTCGAAGGTTTTGGTCCGCCGATGGACGGTTTCGACCAGGTTCCGCTTGGCGATATC
Organism: Pseudomonadota bacterium; assembly: GCA_041691515.1. Lineage (GTDB taxonomy): Bacteria > Pseudomonadota > Alphaproteobacteria > Rhizobiales > Xanthobacteraceae > Nitrobacter. The sequence goes on from JBEPUM010000512.1 coordinate 1,827, forward strand.
GAGGCGGTCAAGAAAGCGATCGGCCC
>JBEPUM010000513.1:0-1841 GCA_041691515.1 Pseudomonadota bacterium
TCATCGACCAGGGCGATTGTGGGCATATGCCTGCTTTCCGAAGCGGATGGCGAGACGCGAACGATTCGACAATCTGCCGTCTGGGGTGGCTTTAAGAACACAGTCAACGAGCAATGCAAGCTGGGCTGAAGTGTGACCGAGTTCCCGGGAAACGCGCGAAGACGCCGACCGTTCCGTGCCTGTTCAACTATCTGTTTAGCCTGAAATAGCGGTTTTTTCAAATGAAATTCGGGACTTAGCCATGCAGTCGACCGCCGATTTCGACCCCGCGAAACTTGCCCGCTCACTGCTGCGCCGGAGCCGTCAGGGTGCGCTGGCGACCCTGATGACCGGCAGCGGCGATCCCTATTGCTCCCTCGTCAATGTTGCAAGCCATTGGGACAGCTCACCAATTCTGCTGATTTCGCGGCTGGCTGTGCATACCAAAAATGTGATCGGCGATCCCAGGGTGTCGTTGATGCTGGATGAGCGCGCCGACGGCGACCCGCTCGAAGGTGCACGGATCATGGTCGCAGGCACGGCCGAAGAGGCTTGCGGCGAACTCAAGGCAACGCTGCGCCGGCGCTATCTGAACTGCCACCCGTCGGCCGAACTCTTTGTAGATTTTGAGGATTTTTCGTTCTTCCGGATTCAGCCGAAAACCGTGCATCTGGTGGCCGGCTTCGGGCGGATCGTCGACCTCGCGGCGGAAAAGATTCTGACCGATCTGGCGGGCGCAGATGCATTACTCGAGGCCGAGCAGAGTGCGGTCGATCATATGAATGCGGATCATCGCGACGCCTTGAATTTGTACGCGACGCAATTGCTGAGCGGAGAGACCGCAGATTGGCGTTGCACCGGCTGCGATCCTGATGGCTTAGACATTAGTGCGAACGAGAGAGGCGCGCTGCGGCTCGATTTTCCGCGGCGAATTGTCTCTCCAGCGGAGCTTCGCCGTGTTTTGAAGGACTTGGCCGACAAGGCCCGCGCTGCAACACAGAATTGATGTGGACTGGAATGGCCTTGGAATAAACCAATTTAGTAGTGATCAGCTTGGCAAGTCCGGCGTTCATCAGTAATAGGTCGCCGGACCGGGGCCGGATGGCGTATATTGGCGGTCACCGCGACAGCGGTGCGTTGGCGACAATCGCACCGGAGAACTGCGGGTTCGAGGAGGAATTTTCCGTGCAAGAGACGGGCGTTCGCAACGGTGCCTTCGGCGCCGACAAGTTCGGCTTAAAAAATCTCAAGAGCGTCTTCTGGAATTTTGGCGCGCCACAACTTTACGAGCACGCGCTGCGCAACGGCGAAGCGATGGTGAACGCGGATGGCGCGCTGTGCGCGGAAACCGGCGAGTTCACCGGCCGCAGTCCGAAGGACAAGTTCACGGTCCGCGACGCCCTCACCGACAAGAACATGTGGTGGGCGGGAAACCAGTCGATCACGTCGGAACAGTTCGCCACGCTGTATGCCGACTTTCTCACGCACGCTGAAGGCATGACGCTGTTCGCGCAGGATCTCTACGGCGGCGCCGATCCGGCCTTCCACATCAAGACGCGCGTCTTCACCGAGCTTGCCTGGCACTCGCTGTTCATCCGCACGCTGCTGCGCCGCCCGGAAACATCCGAGCTCGCGAGCTTTGTGCCGGAGTTGACGATCATCGATCTGCCGAGCTTCCGCGCCGACCCTAAACGTCATGGCTGCAAATCAGAGAACGTCGTGGCCATCGACTTCGCCCGCAAGATCGTCCTGATCGGCGGGTCTTATTATGCCGGCGAGATGAAGAAGAGCGTCTTCACAACGCTGAACTACTATCTGCCCGACAAGGGCGTGTTGCCGATGCACTGCTCGGCCAATGTCGG
>JBEPUM010000514.1:0-1817 GCA_041691515.1 Pseudomonadota bacterium
AACAATGCAGGCCTACGACAATCAAAACCTCTTCGCGAAAATTCTTCGCGGCGAGATCCCGTGCTTCAAGGTTTATGAAAATGCCCGCACGTTCGCGTTCCTCGACATCATGCCGCGTTCGCCCGGACACACGCTGGTGATCCCGAAGGCGCCTGCGCGCGGCATTCTCGATATCTCAGTGGAGGATTTTGCCGAAGTTGCACGGACCGCGAAGACGATCGCGGGAGCGGCCATGAAGGCCTTCGATGCGGAAGGAATTATCGTCCAGCAGTTCAGCGAAGCCGCCAGCGGACAGATCGTGTTTCATCTGCACATGCACGTCATGCCGATGACATCGGGCGTCAAGTTGCTGCCGGCACAGACCCGCAAGGAGGAGGTGAACGTGCTCGAGGATCACGCAAGCCGGCTCATCGCCGCGCTGCGCTCTTAAGCTTGCGGTCGCGTGGAGCTAAACGCCGAGATAGCGCTGCAGGATCTCCGGCTGTGCCTTGAGCTCCTTCGCCGGCCCTTCGTGCACGATATGGCCGTTGTTGATAATGTAGATACGCTGCGCAAGCGCCAGCGTCGCCGCGAGGTTCTGCTCCACCAGCACGATGGTCTGCCCCGCGGCGGCCAGATCACGGCACGCCTTCATCAGGTCCTTCACGATGACGGGCGCCAATCCTTCGAAAGGCTCGTCAAGCAGGACGATCTTGGGGTCCCGCACCAGCGCGCGGGCGATCGCCAGCATCTGCTGCTCGCCGCCCGACAGTTCGTTGCCGCGGTTGCTGCGCCGCTCCTTGAGCCGCGGGAACATCTCGTAGATCCGATCGAGCGGCCAGCGCTTCGAGGCCGTCAGGCCCGCGATCACGATATTTTCTTCGACACTGAGACTGCCGAAGATGCGGCGCTCCTCGTGCACGAGTTGCATGCCAGCCTGCGCGATCTTGTGGCTCTTGCGGCCGGCGACATCCACACCGTCGAACATCACGGTGCCGGCGCGCGGCGTGACGACGCCCATCAGGCTCTTCAGTGTCGTGCTCTTGCCGGCACCATTGCGCCCGATCAGCGCCACGACCTCGTTGCGTTCGACACGCATCGAGACGTCGAAGAGGATATGGGAATCCCCGTAGTAGCTGTTGAGTCCGTTGACCTCGAGCAAGCTCATGCGTCGAGTTCTCCATGCACGCCGCCGAGATAGGCTTCCTGAACCGCGGCGTTGTTCTTGATTTCGTCCGGCGTTCCCTCGACCAGCACCCGGCCTTCCTGCAACACGGTCACACGTTCGGCGAGCTCGAATAGCGCATCCATGTCGTGATCGATGATGATCATGGTGCGGCCCTTGCTGATGGACTTCAGCAGCTTGACCGTCTCCACGCGCTCGCGCGGGCTCATGCCGGCCAGCGGCTCATCGAGCAACAGCAGGCTTGGCGAGGTAGCGAGCGCGAGACCGATTTCCAGCCGGCGCTTTTCGCCGTAGGCCAGTTCCGACACCGGCGTGTCCGGCCGGTTGGTGAGGTTGACGAGTTCGAGTGTGCGCTGAACCTGTTCGGAAAGGCCAGGAATGCTGTCGAGACTGCGGAACATGTCGAGACGGAACTTGCCTCGCAGTTCCGATAGCGCCGCGATCGTGAGATTCTCTCGCACGGTCAGACCGGTGAAGAGCTGGTTGACCTGATAGCTCTTGGTCAAGCCGAGCTGGCAGACGTCGGTGACGTTCATGCCGGTGATGTCGAGCCCCTCGAACACGATCTTGCCTGAAGTGGGCGCGACTTCGCAGGTCAGCATCTTGAAGAACGTGGACTTGCCGGCGCCGTTCGGACCGATGATTCCGCGCA
>JBEPUM010000515.1:0-1810 GCA_041691515.1 Pseudomonadota bacterium
GCCAGCGCCGACTGGTACGAGCGCTTTCCGGATCACATGAAGCTCGGCTTGATGGATTTTGCGCACAGCTACGTCACGCGTTCCGGCCGCATTGACGACGAGCGGTTGCGCGCGATGGCGCCGGCGTTCATGACGCGTTACGACGCGCACGTGAGTAACGTCGCGCAGAAGCATTCGCGGGGAGGGTGATCATGGCGGAGCCGATCTCCGATCATGTGCCGCGCGACAGCGCGGGTGCGCGCGAAATCGGATTTTCGATTCCGGAACGCTACAATGCTAGTCGTATCCTGTTCGACAATCTCGAGAAAGGACGCGGTGGCAACCTCGCCATCGCAGGCCCTTCGGGCACGCTCAGCTATGGCGAGCTATGCGCGGAGGCTTGCCGGTGGGGCAACGGCTTTCAGTCGTTGGGACTTTCTCGCGGCGACCGCATCCTGATGTTTCTCGACGACACGCCGGCCTATCCGGCGGCGTTCTTCGGCGCGGTACGTGCTGGCTTTGTGCCGCTGCTCATCAACACGCTGACGCCGCCGGACCTCCTGCAATTCTATCTCGCGGATTCCGGCGCGCGCATTGCGGTTGCCGATTCGGAGTTCGCTTCGCGGTTCGACGCGGCGGCCTGCGCGGATACGCAGTTGCGCATGCTGATATCCGTCAACGGCGAAGCCGGGGATCACGCCGCGCCAAAATTGCTTCGCGCGGCGGACTGGTTGTCCGGCTTTCCGGCAGAACTTGCAGAGGCCGATACGCATCGCGACGAGATGGCGTTCTGGATGTATTCGTCGGGCTCGACCGGGCGGCCCAAGGGCATCGTCCATTTGCAGCATGACATGGCGTACACCGACCGGTCGTTTGCGCAGAACGTGCTGAAACTTGCGCCTGATGATATCTGCTTCTCGGTGCCGAAAATGTTTTTCGCCTACGGCTTTGGCAATTCCGTCACGTTTCCGTTCTCCGTCGGAGCCGCGGCGCTGCTGTTGCCGGGGCAGCCGAAACCGGCCGCGATCTTCGATGCGATCGCGCGCTTCCGTCCCACGGTATTTTTTGGTCTGCCGACACTTTACACCGCATTGGCCAAGGCGCCGGAGGCGAAAGCCGCCGATGTCACGTCGCTGCGGCTTGCGCTCTCAGCGGCCGAGGTGCTCTCCGCCGATGTCTTCAATGGCTGGAAGGACATTACGGGGCTCGAGATCGTCGAGGGGCTCGGCTCGACGGAGGTGCTGCACATCTATCTCAGCAACCATCCGGAGCGGAAGAAGCTCGGCGCCGCAGGTCTGCGCGTGCCTGGTTATGAATTAGCGCTGCGCGACTCGGAGGGCCGCGATGTCAGCGACGGTGAGGAAGGCATTCTATGGGTGCGCGGCGATTCCAATACGCCGCTGTACTGGAACCGGCCGGACAAGACCGCCGAAACGATCCGCGACGGCGGCTGGATCTACACCGGCGACCGCTTTTTGCGCGACGCGGATGGATTCCATTTCTTTCGCGGCCGCGCCGACGATCTGGTGAAGATTTCCGGCCAATGGGTTTATCCGCTGGAAGTCGAACTCTGCCTTGCCGATCATCCGGATGTGCGCGAGTGCGCTGTCATCGCTGCCGAACTGCCGGACCGGCGCATGACGTTGCGGGCGATGGTGGTGATGAACACCGCGCTGCGCGATAACGCCGAGGCAGCCAAAGCGTTGCAGGATTACGTCAAGGCGAAATTGTTGCCGTACAAATATCCGCGCGACATCCTGTTCGTAGACGATCTGCCCAAAACCGGCACCGGCAAGATCGACCGGCAGGCGGTGCTGCGAAGGATGGGGTA
>JBEPUM010000516.1:0-1785 GCA_041691515.1 Pseudomonadota bacterium
GTGCAGCAGCTCAATGCCGCCGTGCTGTTCGCGGCGACTTTCCTGATGCGCCCGCTCGGCGGCTGGCTGTTCGGCTATATCGCGGACCGGTACGGGCGGCGGCTATCGCTGACGTTGTCGGTGGTCTGCATGTGTTTTGGATCGCTGATTATCGCGGCGACACCTACCTATGCGTCGATCGGCCTCGCTGCACCTGCCATTCTGGCAATCGCGCGCGTCATCGAAGGCTTGAGTCTTGGCGGCGAATACGGCGCCAGCGCGACGTATCTCAGCGAGGTAGCCGATGCGAAACATCGCGGCTTTTACTCGAGCTTTCAGTACGTGACGCTGATCGGCGGCCAGTTGACTGCGATCATTGTGCTTCTGTTGCTTCAAAAGGTATTCCTGACGGAACAGGAACTGAAGGATTGGGGCTGGCGCATCCCATTCGTGATCGGCGCCATGCTCGCGGTCTTCGCCGCCGTCATGCGCCGTGGCCTGCATGAGACCGATGCGTTCGTCGAAGCAAAGAAGGCCGCCAAGGCGACAGGCTCGATCCGGAACCTGCTGAACTATCCGCGCGAACTGCTGCTGGTGGTAGGCCTGACCGCGGGCGGCACCGCCGCGTTCTACACCTTCACGACCTACATGCAGACCTTCGTAAAGCTGTCGGTCGGCCTGAGCGCGGATCAGACCACCTACGTCATTTTCGCCTCGCTGCTGTTCGCGACCGTGCTGCAACCTCTCTACGGTGCCTTGTCCGATCGGATCGGACGCAAGCCGCTGCTGATCTTTTTTGGCGTCGCCGGAACGCTCTCGACTATTCCCATTCTGACCGCGTTAAAAGAAACCAAGTCGCCCTTCACGGCCTTCCTGCTGATCTGCGCGGCCTGGATTTTCGTCGCAGGCTACACCTCGATCAACGCGATCGTGAAGGCCGAGCTGTTTCCGACCAATGTCCGCGCGCTCGGCGTCGGACTGCCCTATGCGATCACGGTATCGCTGTTTGGCGGCACCGCGCCGGCGATCGCGCTCTATTTCAAGAGCATCGGTCATGAAAGCTGGTTCTACTATTACCTGTCAGGCATGATTTTCCTGTCGCTGCTGATCTACTCGACGATGCGCGACACCAAGCATGCTTCGGCAATGCATCGCCACGAATGACGCGATACACCAGCCAATGACCGATAATAGCGATCAGCCTCCGCCCAGCAAATTGACGCTCAGCAAGGAACGCTGGGCGCGTGAGGGCCGGTTTCTAACTGGAAAGGTATCGCGCCCGGACGAGCAGCGCCTGCCGCCCGGGCAGCACCTCACCAACGACTGGCCGGTCCTCGATCTCGGCCTGACGCCGGATATTTCGCGCGAGCGCTGGCGGCTCGATGTCTACGGCGCGGTCGAAAATCCGGTGTTCTGGAACTGGGCGCAATTCACGGCGCAGCCGCAGACGACATTCGTGTCCGACATCCATTGCGTCACCACATGGTCACGTTACGACAATAAATGGGAAGGCCTCGCCACCCGCGATCTCCTGATGGCGGTCCGGCCTCGCGATCGCGCGCGGCATGTGGTGCTGCATTCGCACGATGGTTACACCACGAACCTGACGATCGAAGATTTTGCGACGGAAGATGCCTTGCTGGCCCACACCTGGTCCGGCGCACCGCTTGAACGCGATCACGGCGGCCCCGTGCGCGTGGTGGTGCCCCATCTTTATTTCTGGAAAAGCGCGAAGTGGCTGCAAAGCATCGAATTCCTCGCCGAAGACGACCCCGGCTACTGGGAAGTCCGCGGCTATCATAATCG
>JBEPUM010000517.1:0-1781 GCA_041691515.1 Pseudomonadota bacterium
CCCGACGATCCCGAGGCGGGCGATGGGCAACCGCTGGCGCCGGGCATGCTGGCCTCGCACTATGCGCCGCGTACCCACGTCAGGCTCAATGCCGACAGCGTCGCGCCTGGCGAGGTGCTGCTGGCCTTCGGTCCCGTTAAAATTGCGGACATCGATGCAGCGGCGACCGTGATGAATCTGTCCGAGCGCGGCGATCTCAATGAGGCGGCGGCCAATCTTTTCGGCTATCTTCGCGCCCTCGACGGAAGGCGCGCGCACGCCATCGCGGTAATGCCTGTTCCCAACGACGGCCTTGGCGAAGCCATCAATGACCGGCTGCGACGGGCCGCAGTGCCGCAGACCTGACCGCGATAGAAAAGACGACGAACAAGAAAAGCCGAGAACAAGATCATGAACATCGTTCCGCCAAAACCCGCGCTGCCGCCGCTGTCGGCCGACCTCATTGCCCGATTCAAGGCCATTATCGGCGACAAGTACGCCGTGACCGACGCGAACGATATCGCGCCCTACGTGACCGAGGAACGCAATCTGTTTCATGGCCACTCGCCGCTGGTGCTGCGTCCGGGTTCGACGGCGGAAGTCTCCGCGATCTGCAAGCTCGCCAGCGAACACCGGATCGCGCTGGTGCCACAGGGCGGCAACACCGGTCTCGTCGGCGGACAGACGCCGCACAACGGCGAGGTCGTCGTCTCGATGCGGCGGATGGACAGGATTCGCGAGGTCGATGTGGCATCGAACACCATGACGGTCGATGCCGGTGTCGTACTGCAAGTCGCGCAGCAGCGCGCGTCCGAAGTTGACCGGTTGTTTCCGTTGTCGCTCGGCGCCGAAGGCAGTTGCACCATCGGCGGGAACCTCTCCACCAACGCCGGCGGCACCGGAGCGCTGGCCTACGGCGTCGCGCGCGAAATGGCGCTCGGACTTGAGGTGGTGCTGGCGGACGGGCGCATTCTCAATGGTCTTTCGAAACTGAAAAAAGACAACACCGGCTACGATCTGCGCAACCTCTTCATCGGCGCCGAAGGCACGCTCGGCATTATCACCGCTGCAACGCTGAAGCTGTTTCCGAAGCCGCGCGCCGTGGAAACCGCGTTCGTCGGCCTGACATCGCCCGCCGCGGCGCTCAAGCTGTTGGCGATCTCGCAAAACGAAGCCGCCGGCGGCCTGACCAGCTTCGAACTGCTGGCCGATATCGCCGTCGAATTCAGCGTTCGCCACGGCATCGACATTCGTCATCCGCTCTCGAGCAAGCATCCCTGGTTCGTATTGATGGAAGTGTCGTCCTCGCGCGACGACGCCCGCGCCACGCTGGAGGCGATCCTCGAACGCGGCATGGAGGATGGCATCGTCGATGATGCCGTGATCGCAGCCAATCTCAGCCAGCGCACGGCGTTCTGGAAACTCCGCGACGAAATGTCCGCGGCGCAGAAACCCGAGGGCGGCTCGATCAAGCACGACATCTCGGTGCCGGTCGCCGCGGTGCCGGCCTTCATCGAGGAAGCCAACGCAGCCGTCGTGAAACTGATCCCCGGTTCACGACCGGTGCCTTTCGGGCATCTCGGCGACGGCAACATCCATTACAACGTCAGCCAGCCGCTTCAGGACATGAGCACCGCGGATTTTCTCGCACGATGGCACGACGTCAATGCCGTCGTGTTCGCGATCGTACTTCGGATGGGTGGATCGATTTCCGCCGAGCACGGCATCGGGCTATTGAAGCGCGACGAACTGCCCGATGTGAAGGACAAGGTCGCAATCGCACTGATGCGCGACATCAAGGC
>JBEPUM010000518.1:0-1770 GCA_041691515.1 Pseudomonadota bacterium
GACAAAGGCCTGCGCCAACATGCTCGGCTGTCATCTGATCGACGGCGCCGGTCACTGGGTGCAGCAGGAGCAGCCCCAGGAAGTCGCGCGGTTGCTGCTGGGATTCTTTCGCGAGGCAAGAAACGGGACTTAGTTCCGGCGCTTGCGAGGCGCACCGGAACCGCGCATCATGACAGCAGAGCAATCAAGAAACGGAGATACGCCTTGGCCAAATCCGAATGGAGCTTTAAAACCGCCACCGAAATATCGGCGGCGCTAAAGGCGAAGAAGGTCTCCGCCGCCGAACTGGCGCAGGATACCATCGCGCGTATCGAGCGGCACGATGCCAGGATCAACGCGGTCTGCGTGCGCGATTTCGAGCGCGGACTGAAAGCCGCGAAGGACGCCGACGCGGCGCTGGCGCGCGGTGAAGCCAAGCCGCTGCTCGGCATCCCTATGACGGTGAAAGAATCCTACAACGTCGCGGGATTGCCGACCACTTACGGCTTTCCGCCGCAAAAGGATTTCAAGCCGAAGGAAGATGCGTTGTCGATTTCGCGGGTGAAGGACGCGGGCGGCGTCATCCTCGCCAAGACCAACGTGCCGGTCGCGCTAGCCGACTGGCAGAGCTACAACGAGATCTACGGCACGACCAACAATCCGTTCAATCTCGGCCGCACACCGGGCGGCTCCTCCGGCGGCTCGTCCGCCGCGCTCGCAGCGGGTTACGGTGCACTGTCGCTCGGCTCCGACATCGGCGGCTCGCTGCGCGTGCCGGCATTTCACTGCGGCGTCTATGCCCACAAGCCGACTTTCGAGCTCTGCGCCAATCGTGGCCACGTCTCGCCGCCTCTGCCGGCGCTGCCGTTCAACCGCGACCTCAGCGTGATCGGACCGATGGCGCGCGGGGCTGCGGACCTCACGCTGCTGCTCGACGTCATCGCCGGACCCGACCCGATCGAGGCCGGCGTCGGCTACAAGCTGGCACTGCCTGCGGCGCGCCATACCGCGCTGAAGGATTTTCGCGTGCTGCTGATCGACACCGACCCGCTGATGCCGCCGAACAAGGAGGTGCGCGCAGCCCTCAACGATCTCGCCGCGAAACTCGGCAAGGCCGGTGTGCAAATCACGCGCGAAAGTCCGCTGCTGCCGGATTTCGCCGTGTCGTCGCGGTTATATATGCGGATGCTGCTCTCGTTCCTCTCCGCCACCTTCGCGCCCGAGATCTATGAGGGTGCGAAACAGGCTGCCGCCAATCTCGACCCGAAGGACAAGAGCCTCGGCGCCGAACGGCTACGCGGCATTGCGCTGAGCCATCGCGACTGGGTGATCGCGGACGGCGGACGCACGCGCTTGCGCGCGCAATGGCGTGACCTGTTCAAGACATTCGATGCGGTGATCTGCCCGATCATGCCGACGCCCGCCTATCCGCATGACCATCTGGAGCCGCAGGAAGCGCGGCGCATCGAGATCGACGGCAAGAAATTTCCTTACACCGATCAACTGGCATGGCCGGGCATCGCGACGCTGCCGGGTCTGCCGTCGACCGCGACCCCCGTCACGATGTCATCCGACGGCCTGCCGATCGGCGTGCAGATCGTCGGTCCGTGGCTTGAGGATTACACGCCCTTGAAGCTGGCCGAACTGATCGAGCGCGAATTCGGCGGTTTTGTGCCACCGCCGATGTTCGACGATTGAGTCTAACGAGGAGACCGCCATGACCAACGATCTCAACGAATTGACGAAGCTCAACAAGGATTACGTCGACTCCGTCCAGAATTGCGACGTCAA
>JBEPUM010000519.1:0-1756 GCA_041691515.1 Pseudomonadota bacterium
ATTATCGCCCGCCGCGCCTCGAATGGCCAATCAAACCATATGGAAGGCTATTCGCACCGGCATCATGGTTAATGCGAGGCGGGACGAATCCGGCATTCGCGGATTCGCAAATCAGTTCGCGGGCTTCGCCGGTGCATCAAACATCAGGGTGAAAAACGCGCCCCGCCCGCGAATGCTCTCGGCGCTGAATTTGACGTTTTTGGCGTTTTCCTTGAGCGTTTGCAGAATCAACGCCCCAAGCTTCTTCGGCGAAGGCCATTCCTGGTTCTCGCCGAGTCCAACGCCGTCATCCGACACAACAACGGTGACCTGCCCATCTTCCAGCTTGCAGATCAACTTCAGGAGTCCACGGCTGCGCCCAACAAACGCATATTTCAGCGCGTTGGTCAGCATCTCGTTGACGAGCAGCCCGGCGGGCATGGCAATGTTGATCGAGAGCGGACAATATTCCACCTGCACATCGCATTCCACGTTCGCTGACGCGTTGGCTCGCATCGCGGCAGCGGCGATATCCGACAAGTATTGGCCGAGATCGATCTCGGGTTCGGCGTTCTCCCCCGACAGAATCCCGTAAAGCACGGTCAGCGCATCGATCCGGCCCGCGAGCCGCGCCAGCGCCACCGATTCACCTTCGACCGCCGAGCGGGCTTCGAGACGGATCAGCGCGGTGATCAGCTGAAGGTTGTTTTTAACCCGATGCTGAAGCTCGCGCATCAACGTATCGCGATCCCGGATCTGGCTTTCGAACTGGTCGATTTGCGCCCGCTCCCGGCCTCCGACATCGACCAGTGCCGCGATCCGGAAATTCTCGACGCCGTCGTCGCTTTCGATGATGGATGCGTAGGCCTGGACTATCACGAGCCGATCGAGCGGCGCACTCGGACGGAACACGCCGATGAAATCTTCACCGTCCCTGATCGCCTCTCCCAAGGTCTGCGCCGGATTGTCTTCGTTCAGAAAACCATCGAGGCAGGTCCAGTCGCGGCCTTCCACATCGGATGACGCGAGAGACAGCAATTCCTCAAATGCCTTGTTGGCGTAAACCACGCGCTGGTCATCGCCGGAGCCGCGCGATACCGCGACGGCGACTGGCGCATAATCGAGCAGATGCTTGTATCTGTCGTTCTCGATGGCCAGAGCGAGCTTGGAGGACCCAAGCAGCTGATCGACTTGATTGGACGGCGGGGCAACGTCATTGGCGGTCATCCGCGGACCATGACCAACCGAGGCCTTAAACGCAATGACAACAGTGAATGGAACTTCAAATCCACCACCGCTCAGGCGTAAATCGCCCCGCCGCCTGCTCGATCACCTCGCCGAGCGATACCAGCGTCTCCTCGTCGAACGGCCGGCCGATCAGTTGCAGCCCGAGCGGCAATCCCTGCGCGTCCTTCCCCGCAGGCACGGCGATGCCGGGCAGGCCCGCCATGTTCACCGTCACCGTGAAGATGTCGTTGAGGTACATCTCGATCGGATCGGCGCCGGTCTTCTCGCCAATGCCGAACGCCGCCGACGGTGTTGCCGGCGTCAGGATCGCGTCGACACCCGCCGCGTAGCAATCCTCAAAATCCCTCTTGATCAGCGTGCGGACTTTTTGCGCGCGCAGATAATACGCATCGTAATAACCTGCGGACAAAACATAGGTGCCGATCATGATGCGGCGGCGCACCTCCGCGCCAAATCCTTTTGCACGGGTGTTCTCGTACATCTCATTGATATTGCGGCCATCGACACGTGCGCCGTAACGCACGCCGTC
>JBEPUM010000520.1:0-1753 GCA_041691515.1 Pseudomonadota bacterium
GAGCTTTGCCGCAGCAGTCCTTCCGATGTGATGTCGCGGGGTGCCATGTGTCGGTTGTGAATACTGATCGCAATTTGACCCCTCAATCGTCGCATGCGCGGTTCTAAAGTCTTGATTTCATTAATGTGGGAACCGTGACCCCGGCGCCGATCGGCGTCCAAACCCCGCGCCGAAACACATTGCATGAATACAGTTGTAAAAGCACAATAGCTGATGAAGCTAAATCCAGGACTCTCAAGAAACACAACGATCCGTCAGATCGAAATGATGTGTCGCATATGATCGTCGAGAGCCAATCGCGGGGATCATCGCGTTCGCCTCGAAGGGACAGCAAACCGTAACGGTCATCCAGTTGATACTCAGGACCGGGGTTGCGATTCCATCCAGAACCTGCAGCTACGGCCACCCGAACATTACGCCGCGGGTGTATCAATTGTGTGCGAAAGAGCCTCGATCACGCGTTCCAGCATTTTGATGGCGTCCGTCGTGCCATCGTCCTCGCCTTTTTCGAAATCGGCTCCCCCTAGTCCCATGATATTTGTGACATGGGCGAGGCAGAGAAGCTTGGTGCCTGCCGCCCGGGCGAATGCGTAAAGCGCGGCGGCTTCCATCTCGACGGCCAATATTCCTTTCAGTTTTGCCGCTCTGATCGCTTCGGCGGTCTCGCGAAACGGTGCATCGGTTGTCCAAGTCGAGCCAATCACGACACGAGGCTCCATTCGCGATGTGGCTTCAAATGCCTTTGATACCAGTTGAGGGCACGCTTCGGCAAATTCGGCCGACGGAGCGTAGTGGTAGCTTGTCCCTTCGTCACGCAGCGCGCGATCGATGACGATAAAATAAGGTGTCGGCCCGCAGGGAACAATCTGTCCCGCCGAAGTCAGACTGATCAGCAGGCGACAACCGCTCGCGAACAGTTCTTCCGCCACCAGAACGGCAAATGACGCGCCGACCACGCGCCCGATAATCCCGATTTCGCGGCCGGCGAGCATGAAGGTATCCAGCTCGGTATGATAACATGGCCAAGAGGCGAAGCGCTTGGCCTGACCCGTCTGCCGAAGTTTGCCGGCGAGGTCTCCATCGGGATCCAGCAGGCAGACGGGCGGGACCTGAATAACGGGAAAATTCTTTTGTCGTCTCGATTCACGTAGCAAAGCCGACGGCAGGAAAACAGAAGGCGATGACGTGTTCTTGTTGTCAAGGATCGGGGGCATCACCATCTGTTGCACCTTGGTTGATTGAGGAGGGACGTAGTTCATGGACGAGATTGATCGGCAGGCGCACTGGGAAAACGTGTACCGCACCAAGCAAGAGCACGACGTCAGTTGGTTTCAGGAGAACCCGGCGCCGTCCCTGGAGCTTATCGCACGCGCAGGCTTGTCAAACGAGGCGGAGATCATCGACATCGGTGGCGGAGCATCACGCCTGGTTGATAGTCTCATCGACCGCCAGTTTCGCCGCATTACCGTGCTTGATGTTTCCGCGACCGCGCTTGCCGGCGCGCAAACCCGTCTTGGCCGCGCCGGCGCCGGGGTAGAGTGGGTTGTCGCGGATGTTACGCGATGGCACCCGACCCGTACCTACGATCTCTGGCACGACCGGGCCGCGTTCCATTTCCTGACGGATCCGACTGATCGTGAGGCTTACGTTGCGTGCCTGAAAAAGGCCGTCGGCCCAGGCGGGCATGTCGTCATCGGTACGTTTGCGCCGGACGGTCCGGAGCGCTGCAGCGGACTGCCGATCATACGCTATG
>JBEPUM010000521.1:0-1753 GCA_041691515.1 Pseudomonadota bacterium
GCCAGACATCCGCACGGCCCTGGGTCTTGTGGGTGCCGGCCTGACGCTTGGCGAGTTGCCAGTTGACGCAGCGCTGAATCAGATCCTTGCGCGGCTCGAGACCGAAAATCTCGTCCGAGAGCTGGACCGAACCCGCGGCCTTGCCTTCGAGGGTGGTGACGTTGAGTTCCATGTTATGCGCCCTCCTTCTCGGCCGGCGCATCCGCAGCCTGCTCGCCGCCATTGGCGACCTTGAACTTGCCGGGCTTCGGAGCTTCCTTCGGCAACGGCTTCTTCACCGCATCGCGCACTGCGATCCAGCCGCCCTTGGAGCCGGGAACGGCGCCTTCGACGAGGATCAGGCCCCGCGCCACATCAGTCTGCACAACGCGCAGATTGAGCGTGGTGATGCGATCGACACCCATGTGACCGGGCATCTTCTTGTTCTTGAAGGTCTTGCCGGGATCCTGACGTCCACCGGTCGAACCGATCGAACGATGCGAAACCGAGACACCGTGCGTGGCGCGAAGACCGCCGAAATTCCAGCGCTTCATGCCGCCGGCGAAGCCTTTACCGACCGAGGTGCCGGTGACATCGACAAACTGGCCGACCACAAAATGGTCCGCCTGAATCTCGGCGCCCACCGGGATCAGCGCATCTTCCGATACGCGAAACTCAGCGACCTTGCGCTTCGGCTCAACCTTGGCGATCGCGAATTGTCCGCGTTCTGCCTTCGGCAAATAGACGGTCTTTCGTGCGCCCGAACCGAGCTGCAATGCGACGTAACCGTTCTTCTCGCTGGTCCGGTGACCCAACACCTGACAATTGCCCAGCTTCAGCACGGTCACAGGGATATGCTCGCCGGCCTCCGTAAAGACCCGCGTCATCCCGACCTTTTGTGCGATCACTCCGGAGCGCATCGGCGTGCTTCCTGTCTTTCTGTCCGCTAACGTCGGACTGGTCCCAAAAATCTTAGAGCTTGATCTCGACGTCGACACCGGCGGCCAGGTCGAGCTTCATCAAAGCATCGACGGTCTGCGGGGTCGGGTCGACAATATCGAGAAGGCGCTTGTGCGTGCGCATCTCGAACTGCTCGCGGCTCTTCTTGTCGACGTGCGGCGAACGGTTGACCGTGAACTTCTCGATACGCGTCGGCAGCGGGATCGGTCCGCGGACCTGTGCGCCGGTGCGTTTCGCAGTGTTCACGATCTCGCGGGTCGACGTATCGAGAATTCGATGGTCGAACGCCTTGAGACGGATGCGAATATTTTGGCCGTTCATTGCCGTTATCTTTCTTGTCCGTCACGACCGGTCAGCCCGGCCATCCACGTCGATAAAGAAGGTTGTTGTGAATGCCCGGCCTCGCGGCCGGACATCCGACAGATTGTCAATTACTCGATGATGCTTGCGACGACGCCTGCACCAACGGTGCGGCCGCCTTCGCGGATGGCGAAGCGCAGCTTCTCTTCCATCGCGATCGGCACGATCAGGTGCACTTCCATCGCGATGTTGTCGCCCGGCATCACCATCTCGGTGCCGGCCGGAAGATGAACCACACCCGTCACGTCCGTGGTGCGGAAGTAGAACTGCGGACGGTAGTTGGTGAAGAACGGCGTGTGACGGCCACCCTCTTCCTTGGTCAGGATGTAGGCTTCCGCCTTGAACTTCGTGTGCGGCTTCACCGAACCCGGCTTGCACAGAACCTGACCGCGCTCGACTTCCTCACGCTTGGTGCCGCGCAGCAGCGCGCCGATGTTGTCGCCCGCCTGGCCCT
>JBEPUM010000522.1:0-1753 GCA_041691515.1 Pseudomonadota bacterium
TACTCCACCGCTGCGTAGACCAGACCGCGCACCAGCGTGCGCATGTATTCGCGCTGGCCCGGCCCTTGCGACATCATCACGGCAAACAGGTCTTCCTTCGGGTCGATCCAGAAGAAGGTGCCGGCGATGCCGCTCCAGTAGAATTGCCCCGCTGAACCCGGGAATGGCGCGAGGCCTTCGTCGGTGCGGACCGCGAAGCCGAGCCCGAAGCCGTGGCCGGGAGCCAGCATGCCGCCGTTGATCTTGATGTCGGGCGTGAGGTGGTTCGAAGTCATCAAGCCCAGCGTCTTGCGGCCGATGATCCTGATACCGTCAAGCGTGCCGCCGTTCAGCAACATCTGACAGAACCGCGCGTAATCCATCGTGGTTGAAACCAGCCCGCCGCCACCGGATTCCATGCCCGGCTTCTCGGTCATGTCGAACAGCTTTACGTTCTCGCCCGACCATGGATCCTTCTCGAAAGGCTCGGCGAGGCGTCCGGCGTTCGCGGCGCCAGTATGGAAACCGGTCTCGGTCATTCGCAATGGCGCGAGAATCCGCTCGGTGAGGAACGCGCCTAACGATTGGCCTGAGACCACCTCGACGATACGGCCGAGGATGTCGGTCGAGCGGCTGTAGTTCCATTCGGCGCCCGGCTGACAGATCAGCGGCATGCCGGCAAGAATGGTCGCATGTTCCGCGTTGGTGATCTTGCGGCTGCGCAGGCGAGAGTCCTTGTACATCTGATGCACAGCACTGTTGCCGGTGTGATCGTAGGTCAGGCCCGAGGTATGCCGGAGCAGATCCTGCACGGTCATCGGCCGGGCGAGGGGCACGAGCTCGAGTTTGCCGCCGGTCTCGACGCCGACTTTCAGATCGGAAAACTCGGGGATGTACTTGGCGACGGGATCGGTCAGCAGCAGGTGACCGTCCTCGAACAGCATCATGATCGCGACCGAAACGATCGGTTTTGTCATCGAGAAGATGCGGAAGATGCTGTCATGCGCCATCGGCGCGCTGGTCGCGGGATTTTGCCGGCCGATCGCGTCGAACCAGCCAACCTGACCGCGGCGGGCGACCATGATGGTGACGCCCGGGACAGTTCCTTTGTCGATCTCGCGCTTGAAAGCGTCGGACATTTTTTGCAGCCGAACGGAGGAGAGTCCGAGCTTTTCGGGTTTGGCATGCGGAAGTGCTGGGGTCTGCGGGGAGGCGGCGTGTCTGGCGGCTGTTTGCGCGGTCATGGTGTCTCCCGATTGCTCTTTTTGTTTGTCTACCTAAATAAAGGACTTCCCGGCACGGTGACGCGAGATTGGCCCAGAATTTCTGGCTTGAACAGGGGCGTTTTCCGCAGTAACCAGCCGCCGGTTTGGAGCCGCGCAGATGCGCTGGCCAATAGAGGTGGATGAATGGCCAAAGCAAAGTTTGAACGTAACAAGCCGCATTGCAACATTGGAACGATTGGTCACGTTGACCATGGCAAGACGTCGCTGACGGCGGCGATCACGAAGGTGTTGGCGGAGACGGGCGGCGCGACGTTCACGGCGTACGACCAGATCGACAAGGCGCCGGAAGAGAAGGCGCGCGGCATCACGATCTCGACGGCGCACGTCGAATACGAGACCGCCAATCGTCACTATGCCCACGTCGATTGTCCGGGCCACGCCGACTACGTGAAGAACATGATCACGGGTGCTGCGCAGATGGACGGCGCGATTTTGGTGGTGTCGGCGGCCGACGGCCCGATGCCGCAGACCCGCGAGCACATCCTGCT
>JBEPUM010000523.1:0-1741 GCA_041691515.1 Pseudomonadota bacterium
TTGGTCGGGTGGACGCCGGAGATCAGCAGCCGCTTGCCGTAACCGCTGGCCAGTAACTCGACCGCATCGGAAATCCGCGACGAGCCCCCGGTCAGCACCACGATGCCGTCGGCGTTGCTGGAGGGCTTTGTTTCCACACCGCGCAGTTGCGACAGAAATCCGACGAAGCCCACCGCCGCACCTACAAACACGATCCCGGCAACGGCCACGGCAGCCGCGAGCAACACACCGCGCCGCCTTGGTGCTCGGCGCGGCGTTTCCGGCAAGGTATGGCGGGTTTGCTCACTCATTCCGTCAGTTAATCCTGGTTCCCTCAACTTTAGTGCGTTTTGGGGCGAAGTGGAGTCCGGCCGCCTCTCCGAGCGGCGCGTAACGCCAATCGGCCGGTTCAGTCGATATCGTCCAGCGTCGCAAACAGCGTGCGGCGTGAGGCCCAAGCGGTGATTGCGGCGATCAGAATCGTCTGCGCCGCCAGCGCGAGATAGCCCGACGGTCGAAGCGAGAAGGTGCCCAGAAGGGCTGCAAACTGGTCGCCGACCGGAGTTCCGGAAAACCAGTTGGCGATCGATTCGGAGAACCCGAACATCAGCATCGCGGCGACGCAGCCGATCACACCGCCCTCCAGCCCGAGCCGCAGGAAATGGCGCAGGAAACGATTAGCGATATAGCGGTCGCCCGCACCGACGAAATGCAGCACCTCGACGATCGGACGGTTAGCCGACATTGCGCCGCGGGTCGCAAAGGAAACCGAAATAATGGTCGCCAGAATGACCAGAGCAAGGATGCCTATTCCGGCGAACACCGTCGCGCCGGTCATCGATCGCATCCGGTCGATCCAGGCGCGATGGTCGTCGACGCTGGTCGACGGCGCGACCTGCGTGACGCGGCTGCGAAGTCCTTCCAGATCGAGTTTAGTCCCGGGCGAAACCCGCGCCACGATCAAACGCGGCACCGGCAAATCATCGAGCGACAAGCCGCTGCCGAGCCACGGCTCCAGCAGCTTGCTGGATTCCTCCTTGGTGTAGGGCCTGACGTCAACGATCCCCGGCTGCGCACGCATGGCGTTCGCCACCGCCGCCACGTCGCGCTCGAGGTCGCGACCGGTGACCGGCTTGACCTGAATAGTAATTTCGCTGGCGACCTCGGATTGCCACTCCGCGGCCGATGCGCTGACCAGAAGCACCACGCCGGTCGTGACCGACGCCAGAAAAGTCATGATGGCGACAACGGCCACGAGCGCGCGGCCTGCGATCGATGCGCGCGGCACGATCGGCGACAGGTTGCGCGCACGGGCCGGCACCTGCGGGCGCTCCTTCCCGAGGTCCATCAGAACGCCGTGTTCGTCGCCTGCGTTACTCATAGATATGCAGCCGTCCCTGATGCAGCACCAGCCGCCGCGCGTCGTATTGGTCCATCAGCGTGATGTCGTGGGTGGCGATGATGACCGCGGTGCCGGATTTATTCAATTCGATGAACAGCCGCAGCAATCGCCGTCCGAGCGTCGGATCGACGTTGCCGGTCGGCTCGTCCGCCAGCAGCAGGTGCGGCCGCGCGATCACCGCGCGTGCGATCGCCGCACGCTGCTTCTCACCGCCGGACAGGATCGGCGGCAGCGCATCCATGCGCTCGCCGAGGCCTACCCATTTCAGGAGGTCGATGACTTCGCGCCGGTAGCTCGATTCATCGCGCCCCATCACCCGGAACGGCAGTGCGACGTTCTCATACGTCGTCATGTGATCGA
>JBEPUM010000524.1:0-1736 GCA_041691515.1 Pseudomonadota bacterium
AACTGATCGTTTCGACGGCAATCTTCCTTTCGGAAGATTGCCTGTGCGCGCTGTCTAAGACTCTACAGAAAGCGATGCGCGATCGCGTCGAATCCGCGGCGCCAGCCCAGCGCGCTGTCGGGATCGAGCGGCGTGTGCTCCGACGCCATCCGGATGATGACGAGTTCAGCTTCCGGGTGGATGTAGATGTATTGGCCGTGAATGCCGATCGCGAGCAGAACATTCTTCTCGCGGTCGATCCGGTACCACTTGCTGCGATAGCTGGCTTTGGGAAACAGGGCGGCGAATTCGGAAGCAGCCCACGCTTCGGGGTCGCCGCTGGCGTTGATATCGTCGATCCATTCTCCGGGAACAACCTGGCGGCCGTTGGCAACGCCTCGCCGCCGCATCATCTCGCCAAACCGTGCAAGATCGTGCGGCGTCACGCAGATGCCGCCTGCGGCCCGCATCGCGCCATGCTTGTCGACGGCGATATAGGCGTCTTTCTCGGCGCCAAGCGGCTGCCAGAGGAATTGGCTGAGAATATCGGCGAGCGGCTGTCCGCAGGCGCGCTCATAGACCCAGCCAAGCACGTCGGTGTTGGTGGATACGTAGTGAAACACTTCGCCGTGTTTTTTCCCGTCCGGCTTCATCGTGGCGAGGAAGCCGCGCAGGTCGGGACTCTCGCGCCCGGCTGGAATCGGATCCCAGCCCACCGCATAACGGTAGCGGATCACGTCGCCGTCGGGATCGTCGTAGTCTTCGACGAATGAAATGCCGACGGTCATGTCGAGCAGATGGCGGACGCTACACGTTCCGTAAACGGAGGCCACCAGCTCGGGAATGTAAGCCGTCACCGGCGCATCGGGATCGAGCAGGCCGCGATCTCTGAGAATTCCGCCGAGCGTGCCGCAGATCGATTTGCTGATTGAGAACACGATGTGCGGCGTGGTCGCGCTCATGCCGTTGCCATACCACTCGGCGGCGATCCGGCCGCGCCGGAGGACAACGAAGGCATCGGTGCTGTTGCTACCGAGGGCCGAGGCGAGCGTGGTTTCGCTGTTATCGCGACCCCTGAAAGATGTCTGGCCGAGTTCGTGCAGATCGGTTTCGAGCGGTTGAAAGTGACCGGAGGCAGCGATTTCGGCGGTCGGCAGCAGGCGGCGCACGTTGCGGAAGCCCCAGGCGTTGTGGGGCGACTTTCGCCAGTTGGCCAGCGTGACCAGGTTGTCCGGCGTCGGCGGAAAGTCACTCATCAGACGATTTGCGGTCATATTTGTTTCCTTGCCTGCCCTCGTCTCAGCGAGTTCCATCGGCTTTACACAATCGATCACTTTTAGGCGAGCCCCGAACGTCGCGCGGTCTCCGCACGACCGATAGAAAGCAATTATGTACGAACAGCGGGGAATACTGCATCGAATCCTCTGAACGGACCGCGGATGT
Organism: Pseudomonadota bacterium; assembly: GCA_041691515.1. Lineage (GTDB taxonomy): Bacteria > Pseudomonadota > Alphaproteobacteria > Rhizobiales > Xanthobacteraceae > Nitrobacter. Next base: position 1,423 of record JBEPUM010000524.1, read on the forward strand.
TGCCGGCGTGCCACAGTTGCGAACCATCGCTGCAATCTCGCCGCCTTCAAGCAACCAAATTCGCGCCACGTTGTTTGAGGATGGTCGTAGCCACTGAAAAGGGGAACCATCATGAAGAAATTCTTGCTCACCGCCGCCGCGGTTGCACTCTTCGCCGCACCGGCGCTTGCAGCAGATCTTCCGGCGCGCACCTACACCAAGGCACCGCCCTATACGCCGCCGCAAGCCGTCTATAACTGGACCGGCTTCTATATCGGCGGTCATCTCGGCGGCGCGTTTGGCGGCGATAGCAGCCTGGGCGGAAGCGACGGCCG
>JBEPUM010000525.1:0-1734 GCA_041691515.1 Pseudomonadota bacterium
CACCTGACGCGGCGTGCGCGGCTTTATACGGAGATGCTGACCACCGGCGCGATCATTCATGGCGCGCGCGATCGTCTACTGGGATTCAGCGACGTCGAGCATCCCGTCGCGCTGCAGCTTGGTGGATCGAATCCGGATGATCTCGCGACGTCGGCGCGTATTGGCGAAGATTTCGGCCACGATGAAATCAATCTCAACGTTGGCTGTCCGTCCGATCGCGTCAAGGACGGCCGGTTCGGCGCCTGTCTGATGGCCGAACCTGCTCTCGTTGCCGAAGGCGTTCATGCGATGAAGCGGGCCGTGCGCGTTCCGGTCACCGTCAAATGCCGGATAGGGATCGACGATCAGGATTCAGAGACCGCGCTGGATGCGTTCGCACGCGGAGTTGTGGCGGCTGGCGCCGACGCTCTCATCGTTCACGCGCGAAAGGCATGGCTCAATGGGTTGTCGCCGAAAGAGAACCGCGATATTCCGCCACTGGATTACGACCGGGTTTACCGGTTGAAGGCGTCGTTTCCGGACACACCTGTTATCATCAATGGCGGCATCGGCAGCGTTGCCGAAGCAAAGCGCCATCTAGAGCACGTCGATGGCGTCATGTTGGGACGCGCTGCCTATCATGATCCGTGGCGTCTACTGAAAGTTGACTCGGAACTGTTTGGAGAGGCGGCGGCGCATGAGACGATGAAGCGCGCACTTGAATCCATGATGCCTTACATCGAAAATCAATTGGCTGGCGGCGTGCGATTACATTCGATCACGCGGCACTTCGTCGGTGCTTTTCATGGCGTGCCCGGTGCGCGGGCATTTCGGCGTTATCTCGCCGAGAACGGCGTGAAGGCCGGTGCCGGGGTCGACGTGCTGCGGGATGCGATTGCGCTGGTCGGCGAGCCAGCGGCGCAATCGATCGCGGCATAACGCGCCGTCCCTATGGCGTATCATCACGGGATCTGGTTTCAGGGATAGCCGTGCAGCATCAGCCGGTCTGCACGAACTTCCCAGCTCTCGAGCCGGTTGAGGAAGCTCATTCCCAGCAGGTTGGTTTTCATCTGACCGCGCGGAACGACGAGCGCCGGTACGGACCGCTCGACAAGTTTTCCGATTGCCAGCCGATCGAGCGTCAGTCGCGCGGCGCGGGCGTGCCCGCCGGCGGTCTCGACATCGACATCGTAATCCAGCAATTCCAGCGGCAGACCGGCGGCCTTCGCGGTTTCGTACGTGAGAACGACGGAGGTTGCGCCGGTATCGATGACCATCGGTGTGTTCACGCCGTTGATTCTGGCGTGCAACGTGAATTCGCCGTTCTGGGCGCGGGGAATTTGTACACTGCGTGCAGGTCCGATACTGGCTTTGCGCAGCATGTGTGTGACCACACCGCCGGCCGCCGATATTCGTGCGGGATCGCCATAGGCGACAACCGCGCCCGCTGTCGCCGCCAGCATCATAAGGACCAGCAGGATACGGCTCACGACGCACCTGCCATGATGTTCGCTATGGTTCGGGTTTCGCCCGCGACGCCATTGGCGGCAGACCAGCACTTTCCATGCGCGCGGGAAGCGTAGCCATGATCGCGAGCCGTTCCGAGTTGTCGATCCGGTGCCATCGCGCGATTTCGGGAAGCGTGCGGCCGCAGCCATAACAGAGGCTGGTTTTGGGATCGATCATGCAAACTGCAATGCATGGCGTTTCGCTGCTCATTCAAGACTATGACGGTCATTCGTTCGTTTTCGCAAG
>JBEPUM010000526.1:0-1728 GCA_041691515.1 Pseudomonadota bacterium
CGCTGCACGAGCGCGCCAAGGCGATGGCGATCTGGGGCATGGGCGTGATGATGGGCCCGATCATGGGTCCATCGCTCGGCGCGTGGCTGACCGAAACCTATAGCTGGCACTGGGTGTTCTTCGTCAATCTGCCGTTCGGCATCATCACGGTGGCGGGCCTGCTGATCTTCATGGACGAAACCAAGCTCAACACCGGACTGCAATTCGACTGGTTCGGCTTCACCGCGCTGGCCGTCGGCATCGGCTCGCTACAACTTGCACTCGATCGCGGCGAGCAGCTCGACTGGCTGGAGTCGTGGGAGATCGTGATCGAACTGATCGTCAGCGGCACCGGCTTCTATTACTTCTTCGCGCATTCGTTCACCACCAAGAGGCCGTTCGTCCAGTTCGCGATTTTCAAGGACCGCAATTTCGCAACCGCCCTGATCTTCATGGTGGTGATCGGCGTGGTGCTGTTCTCGACGATGGCGCTGGCGTCGCCGCTATTCCAGAACGCTTACGGCTACCCGATCCTGACCGCCGGTCTTCTGCTGGCCACGCGCGGCGGCGGAACGTTCATGGCGATGATGATGGTCAGCCGCCTCATGAGCTACTTCGAGGCGCGAACCCTGATCGCCACCGGCCTCTCGCTGATGGCGTTCACGCTTTACGAGATGACCGGCTGGACCGCCGACGTCGCGGTACAGACCATTGTCATCAACAGCGTCGTCCAGGGCTTTGGTCTCGGCCTCGTCTTCGTGCCCCTGAGCACCGCGGCTTTCATGACGCTGCCCAACCATCTGCGCACCGACGGCACCTCGATGCTGACGCTGGTGCGCAACGTCGCAAGCTCGATCGGCATTTCCATCGTGATCGCGCAACTGACGCGCGGCACCACCCGCGTCCACGCAGTTCTGGCCGAGCACATCAACCCATTCAACAACGCGCTGCAGATGCCGAACGTGACAAGCAGCATCAATCTGAACACGGACATGGGCCGGGCGACGATGGATCTGATCGTCAGCGCGCAGGCGCAAATCATCGCGTTCTCGCAGGATTTCGAGCTCGTCGCGCTGGTCACGATCTGCGCGATCCCGCTGGTGCTGATCCTGAAATCGACCAAAGAGGCGATGCGCGCGCCCTCGGACCATGCCGCGGTCATGGAGTAATCTACGCGTCAATCGAGCAGTTCGCGGCAATTCAGATCGTCAACCGCCATCATGATGCGCTCGAGATTATTCCACCAGATCACCGGCGGAATGCTGTTGCCTTCCTGCCAGAGCGGTGTCGTGGAAAGCCACAGCACCGACAGCCGGTAGTCGTCGTCGAGCGCCCGGCGGTCGTAACCGCGCACACCCCGCGCCAGCAGTTCTGCGTGGTAACAGTTCAGCAGCGGCCGCTCGATGTGGCGGCGCATGTCCGGATACCAGTGCATCGCCATCATGTAGGCGAGGTCGTCGGACGCGATATCGATGGTCCAGCAATCCCAGTCGAACAGCAGCGAACCGCCGCCCTCATCCTTGGGCAAGAAGATATTCCACACATGGGCATCTCCTTGCAGGATGGTCATATTCCGGCGTGAGCGCTGGCGCGCCTGCAGCCGGGGCGCCGCTGCGAGCAATCGCGCATAGAAATCGCGCCGTTCCATGGACAGGTAGTGGCCGTGACGTTCGGTGAATTGTGCGATCCTGTTGGCGAGTCCTGCCAATTGTTGATCCAGATCGACCGTATCAGGCCATGCTCCGACGG
>JBEPUM010000527.1:0-1725 GCA_041691515.1 Pseudomonadota bacterium
GCGGCATGACGCTGGACTACGGCAAGGGCCAGGCGCAGCGCACCTGCGCCGCCGCGGACCGCACCGGCCATGCAATGCTGCATACGATGTATGGCCAGGCGTTGCGCCACGCCGCGGAATTCTTCATCGAGTTCTTCGCCATCGATCTGATCATGGACGATCAGGGCGTCTGCCGCGGCGTGATCGCGCTCAAACTGGACGACGGCACGCTGCATCGCTTCCGCGCCCAGACAACTATTCTGGCCACCGGCGGATATGGCCGCGCTTATGCGTCCTGCACCTCGGCGCACACCTGCACCGGCGACGGCGGCGGCATGGTGCTTCGGACCGGCCTGCCGCTGCAGGACATGGAATTCGTCCAGTTTCACCCCACCGGCATTTACGGCTCGGGTTGTCTCGTCACCGAAGGCGCGCGCGGTGAAGGCGGCTATCTCGTCAACTCGGAAGGCGAGCGCTTCATGGAGCGCTATGCGCCATCGGCCAAGGACCTCGCCTCGCGCGACGTCGTCTCGCGCGCGATGACCATCGAGATTCGCGAAGGCCGCGGTGTCGGTAAAAAGAAGGATCACATCTTCCTGCATCTCGATCATCTCGATCCGAAGGTGCTGCACGAACGGCTGCCGGGCATTTCCGAATCGGTGAAGATTTTCGCCGGCGTCGATGTCACCCGCGAGCCGATCCCGATCGTGCCGACGGTGCATTACAACATGGGCGGTATCCCAACCAATTTCCACGGCGAGGTCGTCACCAAGAAGGACGGCGACGACAATGCGGTCGTGCCCGGGCTGATGGCGGTCGGCGAAGCCGCCTGCGTTTCAGTACACGGCGCCAACCGTCTCGGCTCCAACTCGCTGATCGACCTCGTGGTGTTCGGCCGCGCCGCCGCCCTGCGCTGCGCGGAGAAGCTGACGCCGAACGCCAAGCAGCCGGACCTGCCGGCAAACTCCAACGAGATGGCGCTCGGCCGCCTCGACAAATACCGCCATGCCTCCGGCGGCACGCCGACCGCCAAGCTGCGCGACAACATGCAGCACGTGATGCAGACCAACTGCGCGGTGTTCCGCACCGGCGACGTGCTGCACGAAGGCCAGGAACTGATCCACAAGGTTCACGGCGGCATCGGCGATATTTCGGTCGCCGACCGCTCGCTGGTGTGGAATTCCGATCTGGTCGAGACGCTGGAATTCGACAACCTGATCGTGCAGGCGGTGGTGACGATGGACTCGGCATCAAACCGCACCGAGAGCCGCGGCGCGCACGCCCGCGAGGATTTTGCCGACCGCGACGACAAGAACTGGATGAAGCACACGCTGGCCTGGATCAACGGCGGGGGCGGGACGACTATCGATTATCGCCCGGTGCATGACTACACGATGACCAACGACGTTCAGTACATCCCGCCGAAGGCGCGGGTGTACTAAGGGGCCAAAGCAATGGTTGAATTCGCGCTTCCGAAAAATTCAAAGATCACCGGCGGCAAGACCTGGCCCAAGCCTGCGGGCGCGACCGAGACGCGCGAATTCCGCATCTATCGCTGGAATCCAGATGACGGGAAAAATCCGAGCGTCGACACCTATCATGTCGACACCAACGACTGCGGCCCGATGGTGCTGGACGGTCTGATCTGGATCAAGAATCACATCGATCCCACATTGACCTTCCGCCGCTCGTGCCGCGAAGGCGTCTGCGGCTCCTGCGCCATGAACATCGACGGCCAGAACACGC
>JBEPUM010000528.1:0-1717 GCA_041691515.1 Pseudomonadota bacterium
ACACACTTGGCGCAATTGCGGCGAGATCCTTCAGCAGCGCCTTGCCATCCACTTCAGCGATACCATGGCCGCGGCGAAGCGCGTTGTGATGCGCCAGCAGCCGCTCGATCTTGTGCGGCAGCGTAGCGGGATCGGCGAGGTCCATCAGGCGGATGGCGCGGCGGCCGACCTTGTCTTCATAGGCGGGGCCGATGCCGCGCTGGGTGGTGCCGATCGCGGTGGCCGCGCTGGCGTTTTCGCGCAGGGAGTCCAGTTCGCGATGCAGCGGCAGGATCAGCGTGACGTTCTCGGCCACGCGCAGATTCTCCGGGCTAACCTTGACGCCCTGCGCGGTGAGCTTTGCGACCTCGTCGTTGAAGGCCTGCGGATCGAACACCACGCCATTGCCGATGATCGACAGTTTTGAGGAGCGCACCACACCCGACGGCAGCAGCGCCAGCTTGTAGGTGTTGCCGTTGATGACCAGCGTATGGCCGGCGTTATGACCGCCCTGAAAGCGGACAACGATGTCGGCCTGCTCCGACAACCAGTCGACGATCTTGCCCTTTCCCTCGTCACCCCACTGGGCTCCGACGACGACAACGTTGGCCATTTCGAGAGGGTCCTCTGCAACTTGACGTGTTAGCGCATGATGCATCCGGCGAAGCGGTGTTCGCCGTGCAGGATCATGCCGTGGCTTGCCCAGCCGAAATGACGGCAGGACACTTGGACCTGGGCCGCTCGCGTGCGAGGCGTCCCATCGGATAAAGGAAGCGGACGGTGGACGCAAGCCGGAACGGCCGTCAAAAGGTCTTAAGAAGACCTCCAAACCATTGATTTCCCCTGAAAATCCAAGCTTGTGTTGGTTCCCGCCACCTTGTTCCGGTGATCGGTTCGGGGGTGCTGCACGGCCGTTTCACGGGGTTGCGACAACAGCTGGAATCACTCCCACCAAAATGTGTTCTCCGCGCGCGGGCAGGACGTCACCGGCCGCTTGCGCAGGTCCCTCGCCTGCCACAGTTTCGGGCGAGGCTTTGGACTGTCCCGACATGACTGGAGTCAAAGATGTTCAATCCGGCGTCCCGCCATGCCTGCGTTAAAGCGATGTTGCTGGCACTGTTGCTTCCGCTCGCCGCCCACGCCGACGATGCACCCGGCCCGCAGCCGCATCAGGTGGACGCGAAGCCATCCGGTCCAAAAGGCGACGGCAATCATGCGCGCGGCGCCGCCGCTGCATCGGCGACTGACCATCGCCAGTTGCCGCCGGACTCCACCACCAAGCACACGCTCGCATTGCCCGGCCGCACGCTGGCCTTCACCGCGACCGCGGGATCAATCCGTATCTTCAACGGCAAGGGCGAACCGCAGGCCGACCTCGCCACCACATCCTATCAGCTCGACGGCGCCGATCCCCGTACCCGCCCGGTGACCTTCGTATTCAACGGCGGGCCCGGCGCATCCTCGGCGTGGCTGCAATTCGGCAGCAACGGCCCGTGGCGCATCGCCATGGGCAACGAAGCTGCCGGTTCCTCCGCCTCGCCCACGCTTGAGCCGAACGGAGAGACCTGGCTCGACTTCACCGATCTCGTGTTTATCGATCCGCTCGGCACCGGCTACAGCCGCATGGTCGCGACCGGCGACGACGCACAGAAGCAGTTCTTCACCGTCGATGGCGATGTCGCCTCGATCGCGCTGGTGATCCGCCGCTGGCTGGAGAAAGCCGACCGGATGCAGTCGC
>JBEPUM010000529.1:0-1716 GCA_041691515.1 Pseudomonadota bacterium
GCTGGATCATCGCCACCGGCGGATGGCGGCGCATGCAACCCGACAACGCAAGCGCTGCCAGCAGACAGAGAGTGACAGCGCGTGCGCTTCCCATCAGGCAATCCATGAAAAATCGAATCCATTTAAGGGCTTTCATGGTTAACAAAAGATGACTAGAGCATCGACGGGGCGGTGGTTTTCGAGCGGCGAACAATCGCCGGGTTAACCTGACGGCAACCATAATGGACTGTAATCGCGGGGCTCGGTCGAGGGGCGTAAGCGTCAGTGGGAGTGTGCGATGCGGTTTGCGTTTTGGCGTACGGACAAAGGCGAGACGCCAGTCAAGAATGCAGCGCCCGTGCTGAAGCCTGCGCCGCCGAAAGATTTGCCGGCACCGGAGCTCGGCGATCTCGACCTGCGGGCCATCTGGCAGACTTTGCAACGCAAGAAGCGCTGGGTAATCATTCCAACCCTGTGCGCCTTCGGCCTTTCCCTTGCCGCGGTCAATTTGATTACGCCGCGATACAAGTCCGAAGCCCGCATTCTGATCGACGGCCGGGAAAACATCTTTCTGCGGCCGAACGGCGAACGTAACGACGAGCGCAACGCGCTCGATCCCGAAGCTGTCACCAGCCAGGTGCAATTGGTGCTGTCGCGCGATCTCGCCCGCGAAGTGATCAAGAAAAACAAGCTCGCCGAAAATCCGGAGTTCGACCCGGTGCTGCGCGGCGTTTCACCCGTCAAAGCGCTGCTGGCGCTGTTCGGAATCGGTCGCGATCCCTTCCGGATGACGCCGGAAGAGCGTGTGCTGGATGCCTACTATGAACGGCTGACCGCTTACGCCGTCGATAAATCGCGCGTCGTCGTCATTGAATTCCAGTCACGCGATCCCGACCTCTCGGCGCGCGTCGCGAATTCGGTCGCCGACGGCTACCTGATTTTGCAACAGAATGCGCGCCAGGAACAAGCGAAGGCGGCCGGTCAATGGTTATCCGGCGAAATCGACGGCTTGCGCAAGAAAGTCGCGGACGCCGAATCGCGTGTCGAGGATTTCCGCTCGAAGTCCAGCCTCTTCATGGGCACCAACAACACCTCGCTGTCGAACCAGCAATTGGGCGAACTCAATACGCAACTGAACAATGCCCGTGCGCTCAAGTCCGATGCCGAATCCAAGGCGCGGCTCATCCGCGGCATGCTTCAGAGCGGCAAGCCGATCGAAGCCTCGGAGGTGCTCAATTCTGAATTGATGCGCCGTCTGTCTGAGCAGCGCGTGACGTTGCGCGCGCAGTTGGCGGAACAATCTTCGACCCTGCTCAATAACCACCCGCGGATCAAGGAACTGAGAGCCCAATTAGCCGATCTCGATCGTCAGATTCGCGAAGAGGCGGGTAAAATCTCACGTTCGCTGGAAAGCGACGCGCGTATTGCCAGCGGCCGCGTTGACGGACTGAGCAACAGTCTTGATCAGCTGAAAAAGCAGGCGACATCCTCCAATGGCGAAGACGTAAAACTTCGCGCGATGGAGCGGGAGGCCAAGGCGCAGCGGGATCTGCTGGAGACTTATCTTGCGCGGTACCGCGAAGCCACCACGCGCGAGAATATCGACGCTGCGCCGTCTGACGGACGGATCATCTCGCGCGCCATCGTGTCGAATACCCCGGCGTACCCGAAGAAACTACCGATCGTCCTGATCGCGACGCTGGCGACCTTGATGTTGACGGCCGGCGCCATTGCGAC
>JBEPUM010000530.1:0-1705 GCA_041691515.1 Pseudomonadota bacterium
AGCATCTCGGCCAGCATGCCGACGGCGCTGCCGCCGCCGTGAACCCACCCCATGAAGCCCGGATGGATATTTCCTGTCGTGTACGGCGTGATGTGATCGGAAAATTCCTGGTAGACTTCGGCGAGATCGGCGGATGCCTGCGGAAGTTCGGCGCGGAAGCGCGCACGCGTCTCCATCGGTATCGGTTGCCACACCGGACGATCGCGAACGCCGGCGATATGATCGAACATATCGTCGAGCATACGATGTCCCTGCGCGCGAAGCGCATCCCAATTGTCCGGGTCGAGCGTCTCGCTGCTATCGGATAGCGAATCCGTCGGCACCAGCGGCGGCGCGTCGCGCCATGCGGCTGTCATGCCGCCTGCTCCGCGCTGCTTTGCGCGCGCCGATGAAGCATGCGCGCGAACGCATCGAAGATCATCCGCATGTGCGGCGCCTTGTAGGGAAACACATCGGGCGAATCCATGTTGTGCACGACCGCCGTGTTGTCGGCTTCGAACAGCAACAACTCGCCGCGCTTGTTCTCGGCGCAGTCGATCGTGAAATAATCGAGCCCGAGGCGATCGGAAATCGCGCGCAGCGCATCGCGATGACGAAGCGAAAAATCAGTGTCGAAATCGCGCATGAACTTTTCTTCTTCGCGCCGCTTGTCGGAATCGAATGTCATGCCGGCGTTGAGATACCAGATGTCCCACCGCTCTGCGATCGCCATGTGGCCCGCGAACGGACGGCCGTCGACGAAGACGACACGGTACTTGCGGAAAAGATGGCCGGCACTGGAATAATCAATGAAGGGCGAGACGAAAAAATCCTGCTCGGTGCGTTCCGCGAGATATCCGGCGAGCGCTGCGCGATCGTCGATCTTCGCGAGCCCCACGCCCGCGTGCGACCCGCGCGGCCGAACGATCACGGGAAATGCAAGACCATCCGATATATCGGTCAACGCAACGGCCGCGCTTGCCAGACCCTCCAGCCACACACGGCTTGCCGCAAGCGTATCCGGGATCTCAAGGCCGGGGACGCCCCGAAGCAACCGGCAGAGTTTGTCGCGGTCGAGATTGGCGACGCGATGCGGCGCATTCAGCAACGGCCGCGGCCAGCGCGACGCGAGCTGTGCCATTTCCTTCAGCGCATCGCGGCACTCCTCGGAGTCGGATGCCACCACGATCGCCACGTCATGATCCGGTAGCGGCGCCAGCGGCGTGCCCGGCACCACATAGAGCGTGGTCAATTCGATATCGAAGTCCTCGATCAAAAATTCGATCGGCGTATTGCCGCCGACGTCCATCGCGGCCGCGAGCGCCAGCACGCGCAACGTGGGATTGACGCTCACGCAGGGCGAGCGGAACAGCCGCTGGAACGACAGCACCTGTGTTTGAATGTCGAGACCGGCCTGCTTGTTTCCAAGAAGTTGCGCGATGACGGAAAGGTCGATGGTCTCGCCCGCGCTCGCGGTCCCCTCGTCGATCTTGCGCAGCGTCTCCTGCAGCAGCGGCCGCAGGTCGCAGCCGTCGAATGCGAGCTGCGCCAGCTTGGCAAAGCCGATGCGCTCCGCGCGCAACGCATTGCCGTTGTCCGCGATCTCGAGCGGCCGATGATCCATGGATAGTTTCCCCAACAGCAATTCAACCCAAAGCAGCACCCATGACGGCGCGGTCCGGATTCCTCACCAAATCGTAAATAAAGCTGGTTAACGAAAGCCTAA
>JBEPUM010000531.1:0-1699 GCA_041691515.1 Pseudomonadota bacterium
TGCGTAGCATCGCGGCCTGGATCGCGAACCAGCCCGCCTGGTCGGACCTGCCCTTCATCGTTCTCACCCAGCGCGGCGGCGGACCGGAACGAAATCCGGGCGCGGCGCGTCTGTCGGAAATGTTGCGCAATGTGACCTTCGTGGAACGGCCCTTCCATCCCACGACCTTCGTCAGCGTCGCCCGCACCGCGCTAAACGGACGCCGGCGCCAGCTCGATGCGCGAGCGCTGATCGCGGACCTCAACAAGGGGGAGGAACGCCTGCGCCGCGCCAACGAAACGCTGGAGGCGCGCGTCGCTGAACGTACGGCCGAACTCAAACGCACACACGAGATTGTGCTGGATGAGATCGCGCAGCGCGAGAAAGCCGAGGCGCTTTTGCGTCAGGCCCAGAAGATGGAGATGATCGGCCAGCTCACAGGCGGCGTGGCACACGACTTCAATAATCTGCTGATGGCAGTAATCGGCAATCTCGACCTTCTGCGCCGCCACGCGCCTGACGATGGCAAGACCCGGCGTCTGATCGACGGCGCGATGCAGGGCGCCCAGCGCGGTGCAACGCTGACGCAGCGTCTCTTGGCGTTCGCGCGGCGGCAAGAGTTGACGGTCGAAGTGCGCAGCCTGTCCGATCTGCTGCAAGGCATGACCAACCTGATCGAGCAGTCCACCGGTCCCACGATTGAACTGAAGTTCGACGTTCCGGAACAACTGCCGCCGGTCATGGTCGATACCAATCAGATCGAGCTTGCCGTGCTGAACCTCGTGGTCAATGCGCGCGATGCGATGCCGAATGGCGGAACGCTGACCATTTCCACCGCTGTCGTTCGTGTCACTGCCGACGACGACCTTGCTCCCGGCACTTATATCCGGCTGTCCGTATGCGATACCGGTCAGGGAATGGACGCCGAAACGTTGAGCAAGGCGACGGAGCCGTTTTTCTCCACCAAGGAACTCGGCAAGGGCACCGGTCTCGGCCTGTCGATGATCGACGGACTGGCGAAGCAATTGAAGGGGGCTTTGCGGATGTCGAGTGAAGTCGGCATCGGCACCCAGGCCGACCTTTGGTTGCCGGCGGATACCAACCATGAAATCCCGTCGCCATCCGCGCAGGCCGAACCGATTGAGCTGCCCGCGGCGGAGCAAATCAAGATTCTGGTCGTCGATGACGACATGCTGATCGCAATGAGCACGGTCGACATGCTGGAAGATCTCGGTCACGAAGTCGTCGAGGTCAATTCAGGCGACAGCGCGCTGCAGCTGCTCAAGGACGGCCAGACGTTCGATCTGATGATCACGGATTATTCGATGCCGCGGATGACGGGCGCGCAGCTCGCAAGTGCTGCGCGGGTGCTGTGTCCCGACCTGCCGATCCTGCTGGCAACGGGCTATGCCGAGCTTCCGTCCCAGCCCGAGATCGATTTGCCGCGGCTCGCAAAACCTTATCAGCAAGCCCAGCTTGCGACCGAAATCGCAAAAGTCCTCGCTCGCGGCCCCGTATGAATGGGTGATATAGCCGAAGAAAAAAGCGCCCCGGGGCACCGGGGCGCTTTTCTATTTTGGAGGTTCTGAGGTTCAGACCGCGACGATCAGGCAGCAGCCTTCTCGCTTTGGCCCTCGATCACGGGCGCAGAGGACGCGCTGGCCGCAATCGGAATGCTGCGGGGCTTCTTGGCCTCCGGAATCTCGCGGACGAGATCGAC
>JBEPUM010000532.1:0-1689 GCA_041691515.1 Pseudomonadota bacterium
TTCGATCTCGCGACCCACCGCGGTTATGACTCGGATCATCCGCGCGTCTCCGGCGACGTCGGCATGGCAGGGGTCGCGATCGATTCCATCTATGACATGCGCACGCTATTCTCAGGCATCCCGCTCGACCAGATGAGCGTGTCGATGACCATGAACGGCGCGGTGCTGCCGATTCTGGCGCTCTATGTCGCTGCCGCCGAGGAACAGGGCGTGCCGCCGGAAAAGCTCACGGGCACCATTCAGAACGACATTCTGAAAGAATTCATGGTGCGCAACACCTACATCTATCCGCCCGCGCCTTCGATGCGGATCATCTCCGACATCTTCGCCTACACCTCGCAGCGGATGCCGAAGTACAACTCGATTTCGATTTCCGGCTATCACATGCAGGAAGCCGGCGCGACGCAGGACCTCGAACTCGCCTACACGCTGGCCGATGGCGTGGAATATCTTCGCGCAGGGCTCGCCGCGGGGATCGACGTCGATCGCTTTGCGCCGCGGCTGTCGTTCTTCTGGGCTGTTGGCATGAACTTCTTCATGGAAGTCGCCAAGATGCGCGCCGCGCGGCTGCTGTGGGCCAAGCTGCTCACCCAGTTCAATCCGCAGAATTCGAAATCGCTGTCGCTGCGCACCCATTGCCAGACCTCGGGCTGGTCGCTGACCGCGCAGGACGTGTTCAACAACGTGATGCGCACCACCATCGAGGCGATGGCGGCGACGCAGGGCCACACGCAGTCGCTGCACACCAACGCGCTCGATGAAGCGCTGGCGCTGCCCACGGACTTCTCGGCACGCATCGCGCGCAACACACAGCTGTTCCTGCAACAGGAGAGCGGCACCAACAGGATCATCGATCCCTGGGGCGGCTCGTACTATGTCGAGCGGCTAACGCACGATCTCGCGGTGAAGGCATGGGGCCACATCCAGGAGGTCGAAGAACTCGGCGGTATGGCCAAGGCCATCGAGGCCGGCGTGCCGAAACTGCGGATCGAGGAAGCCTCCGCCAAGACGCAGGCGCGGATCGATGCCGGACGGCAGGCGGTGATCGGCGTCAACAAATTCAAACCGCAGAACGAAGCGGCGATCGACGTTCTGAAGGTCGAAAACTCCACCGTGCGCCGGTTGCAGATCGACAAGCTGGCGCGTCTGAAAAAAGAGCGCAACCAGACCGATGTCGATGCCACGCTGCATGCGCTGACGCGCTCAGCGTCCGAAGGCAGCGGCAATCTTCTGGCGCTGGCGATCGATGCCGCGCGCGCCAAGGCCACCGTCGGTGAAATTTCCGACGCTATGGAAAAGGTATTCGGACGGCATCGTGCCGAGATCAGGTCGATCACGGGCGTCTACAAGCGGGAGGCGGCGACCATGTCCGACAAGGTCTCGAAGGTGCAGGCGCTGATCGATGCGTTCGAGGACGCCGAGGGTCGCCGCCCGCGCATCCTCGTCGCCAAAATCGGCCAGGACGGTCACGATCGCGGCCAGAAGGTGATCGCGTCAGCCTTCGCCGACGTCGGCTTCGACGTCGATATCGGGCCGCTGTTCGCCACCGCCGACGAAGCGGCGCGGCAGGCCGTGGAAAACGACGTGCACATTCTCGGCGTGTCGTCGCTGGCCGCCGCGCATCTGACAGCAGTGCCGGAACTGAAGGCCGCGCTGAAGAAGCAGGGCCGCGACGACATCATGATCATC
>JBEPUM010000533.1:0-1681 GCA_041691515.1 Pseudomonadota bacterium
GCACAGTATGGCCTGCCTCATGACGGAGGATTGCCATGCACTCGGACCAGGTGCCACCTTCGACCTCGAGCATCATCTTCTTCTCGATCTTCATCAAGCGGGGATGCGTGAGATAGAAAGGAATGGCGATGCCTGGCGAATTTGCCGGACTGAACCATTCGCTCGAGATCCATGCATGCGGCCGCAGCCGGATCCCCCGCTCTTCGAGCTCTTCATGCAGGGTTGCGAGACAATCCTCGAGCCAGGTGCCTTTGACTCCAACCTTCAAACTGCTGAGGCGGCGCGCAAGCAACTCCTCGTCCGACAGCTTTTCCCAGGCAAATTTTTGGCGTGACATTAAGACATCTGAAGATCATGAAATCGAAGCCCGGACGGTGCCACAGGATGTCGCTCACAACAACCGCGGGGGGTCGAGGCGTGCCTCTGTTCGGGTGCGCATATTGGCTTGGGGTCAGGACCAATCGTCGGACGACCGAAATCCAGCTGTCCCTACGAATAGACACTGACCGCTCATAGCGACATTTGACGGGACCTTTTGATCGTCCATTGCCTGCTCACATTCGGTCCACGTGATCCAAAATCACGCGTTTGCAAATCGCGTTTTGGGAACTCTTGCGCTATCCTGCGGTTGTCAGCGGGGTCCGAAATCGGGCAATTTCGCTTAATTTTCAATGCGAAGCGTAAAGTGAAACTCTGGTTTCCCTTTTAAGGTTATTGTCGTGAGCCATCGCGGGACGGTCCCGGTCCCGCGGCTGCCCGAACAGGAGGACATCGCGATGAGTTTTCGCCGTGACGTGATCACCAAGCCGATCTTCTCCTGGGCGCGCGGCGTACTGCCGTCGATGTCGGATACCGAGCGCGAGGCGCTGGAGGCCGGCGACGTCTGGTGGGACGCCGACCTGTTCACCGGCAACCCCGATTGGTCGAAGCTTCTCGCCAACGCGCCGGCGACGCTGACGCCCGAGGAAGCCACCTTCCTCAATGGTCCCGTCGACGAGCTCTGCGCCATGCTCGATGACTGGAAGATCAATTGGGAATGGCGCGATCTTCCGCCGGAAGTGTGGGCCTTCATCAAGGCGAAGAAATTCTTCGGCATGATCATCCCGAAGGAGCATGGCGGGCTCGGCTTCTCGCCCTATGCCCATTCGGAAGTGGTGCGAAAGCTGTCGTCGCGTTCGCTGGTCGCCGCCGTCACGGTGATGGTGCCGAATTCGCTCGGCCCCGGCGAACTGCTGATGCGCTTCGGCACCAAGGAGCAGCAGGACAACTGGCTGCCGCGTCTCGCCGATGGCCGCGACATTCCCTGCTTCGGCCTGACCAGCCCGGAAGCCGGCTCCGACGCGGCGTCGATGATCGACACCGGCATCATCTGCAAGGGCGAGTTTGAAGGCAAGGAAGTGATCGGCCTGCGGCTCAACTGGCACAAGCGCTACATCACGCTCGGCCCGGTGGCGACGCTGCTCGGTCTCGCCTTCAAGGCCTACGATCCCGATCATCTGGTCGGATCGCAGGAGGACATCGGCATCACCGTGGCGCTGATCCCGACCCATCTGCCGGGCGTGTCGATCGGCCGCCGCCATCTGCCGTCGATGCAGGTGTTCCAGAACGGTCCGAACTGGGGCAAGGACGTTTTCATTCCGATGGACTACATCATCGGCGGTCAAGAACGGCTCGGCCAGGG
>JBEPUM010000534.1:0-1671 GCA_041691515.1 Pseudomonadota bacterium
TTCTTGACGAGGCCCTTGCCTTCGCAGTTCTTGCAGATCTGCTTCTTCTTGACGTTGGGGCCTTTTTCATTGGCCATGGCGATCTCCTGATTTGAGTTCTCGTTCTGCGCATGAGGCCGCCCTGAAACCGGCGGCGGCAGGCATTGGGCGTCGAACCAAGCACTCTGTCATAACACCATTGAGATCATCGGACGCAACACGTCGTTCCGCGCACGCCACGGACCGGATATAACCTTCCGACGATCTTACCGGCAGGTTCTCATGCCAAGTGCGACGTACAAGATTTTCCGCGAGGTGATCCTCAGGGAGCAACAGGTCACCTGTATCTACCAAAATCGCCACCGGGAGCTTTGTCCCATCATCGGACAGGACAAGGATGGCCACGAGACCGTTCTGGCGTGGCAGTTCGGCGGCGGGAGCAGCGGGCCGCTGCCGCAATGGCGGTGCCTCAAGCTCGCGGGCGTGAGCGATGCCCGGGCCCGTGACGGCAAATGGCACACCGGCAGCCATCATCGTTCGACCCAGGTTTGCGTCACCGACATCGATCTCGATATCAATGTTCACGTCCGCACGCGGACGCCACCATGAATTGGAACGGCGGTGAGGCACGGCCGGTCGCAAGCAGCTAACCGCCCGCCCGTCCGACGTAGCGCTGCATGAACGTGCCGGCCTGCGCAAGCGCGTCACGCCCGGCTTTCAGGCGCGCGTTCCACATCGGCCATGCGTGGATCATGTGCGGCCAGATCTCGAGGGAGACATCGACATCGGCGCTTCCCGCGGCTTCGGCGAAGCGCGTCGAATCCGACAGCAACGTCTCCGCCGAGCCGACCTGGATCAGCACCGGCGGAAAGCCTCGCAAGTCCGCGAACAGCGGTGAAATCAGCGGATCGGCGAGGTCGTGCGGCGGGGGCGCATAGGCCTGCGCAAGTTCCGTCAGATAGCCCTTGTGGATCAGCGGATCGACCGCGTCGCGCGTGATCATCGTGCCGCCGCTCATGGTGAGATCGGTCCAGGGCGAGGCCAGCCAGGCGCAGGCCGGCATGTCCTCTCCGGCGGCGCGCAGCCGGTTGATCAAGGCGATGGTGAGATTGCCGCCGGCGCTGTCGCCACCCACAGCGATCTCCTTTGCAGCGATGCCCTGTGCCTGCAGGAAACGCCACACGGCGAGCGCGTCCTCATGCGCCGCCGGGAACGGATGTTCCGGCGCAAGCCTGTAATCGACCGCCAGCGTCCGCATCCGCGCCGCGCGTCCCGCTTCCGTCACCATGCGGCGGTGGCTGACGATCGAGCCGGAGCAGTAGCCGCCGCCGTGGAAGTAGATCAGCACACGCGAGGCATCGCTGCCGGGCGCAAGCGACCATTCGCAGCGCACGCCGTCGCAGTCGGCCTGTTCGAGCACGACATCGTCCGCGACCGGCCAAACCGAACCGACCTCCTCGATCCGCGCGCGCCGTTCCGCCCATCCCACGGGCCGCGGTTTCGCGCCAAGCAGCGCGCGGATCGCATCGATCTCGTATCCGGACATGGATATCTCCTTGCGAAACGACTTTTGGCGCATTGTCCGCGCCGCCGATCCCCGACATTATTGAGTCAGATCGCAAGCAGGCAACCTTCAATGTCAGACGTCGTCGTCAACAACACCGCAAAGCATCGTTATGAACTCACCGTCGA
>JBEPUM010000535.1:0-1669 GCA_041691515.1 Pseudomonadota bacterium
GCGAATTCCTGGCTCTTCGCGATTTCGGGATTGGGATTTGCTTCAATGAAATACGGCGTGCCGTCGGAGGCGAGGCGAAAGTCGATGCGCGCGTATCCATCAAGCCCCAGCGTCCGGTAAATCCGTTTTGCCGTTCGCTGAATGCGGACGGATACTTCCGGCGCCAAGCCCTTGGCCGGTCCGTCCACGATTCCGACGCGCTCCTGGTAACTGGTATCGTGCTTGACCTTCTCGGTGGCGATGTGGTCGCCGCCCATGGTGCCGAACTTCAGCTCCCACACCGGCAGAGCCCTCAGCCTGTTGTTGCCGAGCACGCTGACATACAGCTCGCGTCCCTCGATGAATTGCTCGGCGATGGCGGCGGTTTCGATCCGCTCATGGATGAAGGCGACGCGTTCGGCGAGCTTCTCGTCCGTATCGACGATGGACGCCTGCGAAATGCCGTGTGACCCATCCTCGTTCAGACTCTTGACGATCAGCGGCAGCGCCAGACGCGGCGGCCGCTTGACCTTGCGGCGCATCGGAAACACGGCGAAAGCCGGAACCGCGATCCGGCGATGGTGCACCAGCGTCTTCGACAGATCCTTGCCGCGCGCCAGCACCAGGCCACGTGGATTGCAGCCGGTATATGGGACCTTCATCAATTCGAGAAAGCTTGCGATGTGCTGGTCATACGCGGTCTGATAGTGGAATTCTTCCAGCAGCGTGAACACCACATGCGGCTTGAAACCTTCGATCTCGTCGCGCACGGGTTTGATTTCTTCCTGCACGCCGATGGGACGAACGTCATGGCCGGCCGCGCGCAAGGTGCTCACGACGTCGTATTCCGTTTTCCATACGTTGATTTCCTGCGCGGTGTATCCATCGGTCGAGTCCGGCGGCATGAAGTCCGGATGCATCAGCACGAGGATTCGCAGGCGTCTCATAGCGCGATCCATTTGCGTCGCGACGGGCCGAACAGCGCGTGCATCGTCTTGGCCGTCAACAGCACGGTGAAGTCCATCACGAGCTTCCGTTCGGAGCCGACGGCCCGCAGATTGAGCTCGCGGCAGCGAGAGATCATGTCGTCCAGCACGGCATCGAGCGTAAGCTGGTTCTCGCCGGTCCATTGCGCAATCAACTGCCGGATCTGCGCGCGGTGCCGCCGGATGAAGCCCGATGCCGGTTGCGACCGGTGGTGCCGGGGATCGGCGGAAAACAGCCGGGAGAGATCGCGGTCGTACGTCTTCGGTGGTGTGAAGGCGTAGAACGCCTGCTTTTTCCGATAGTGCTCGCCAAGCGTCTGGCTGAGTTCATTCAAGGGCTCGACACGCTCTCGCGTCGTGAGCAGCGGCCGCTTACCGGCAATTTCACCCATCAACTCGTCGATGTATTCGAGCTTCTTCAATGCCGGCCAGCCGGCATAGCGGGTTCGCCACTTGGAACGCGGCCGCAGCCACACCGCGAAGGTTTCGGCGAAGTCCTCGTCTGGATGGCTCTGCGCGTACCAGAGCCGAAGATGCTGGACATATCGCCGGCTGGCCGGATTGGGCCGGTAGTAGCGCGGGTAGCGTTTGGAGGACGGACCGAACAGTTCCTGCCAGCGTCGGCGGCGTTGTAGCTGGTAGGCGTGCTGCACAGTATGGCCTGCCTCATGACGGAGGATTGCCATGCACTCGGACCAGGTGCC
>JBEPUM010000536.1:0-1667 GCA_041691515.1 Pseudomonadota bacterium
TCGCGCTATCGCTGCCCTCCTTGGGCGTTTCCTCCCTAGACTTGGGCCGCTTGTTCATTCAAGCGGCCCTTTTTTCTGGTCCGGTGTGTTGCGCGCGGGCGATCTATTCGGCTGCGGCCTGGAACGACCCGAGATCGCCGAGCGGGATCGCGGCCAGCTTATCGGCGAGTGCCAGGAAGTCCGCGGCGACCTGCTGGAAGCGCGGGCCGCGTTCGCGCTTGCGCTCGTCCATATAGACGGCGCGGTTAAGCTCAAGCTGAACGGTGTGGAGTCCGCTGGCGGGGTTGCCGTAGTGCTCGGTGATAAATCCGCCGGCGTAGGGTTTGTTGCGCGCGATCGAATAGCCGAGGTCGCTCATCGCAGCCTCGACGACGTCGGGAAGCAGCGGCGCGCAGCTGGTGCCGTAACGATCGCCGATCACGATATCCGGCCGCCGCGGTTCGTCGCGTGAGATGCCGATCGAGGGCATCGAGTGGCAATCCACCAGGATGACCGTCCCGAATGCCTGATGCGCCTTGTGGATCAACCGGCGCAGCGCGCGATGATAGGGCTTGTAGAGCAGTTCGATCCGGCCGAGCGCCTCGTCGACGCTGAGACGTTCGCGATAGATCTCCTGGCCATCGCCCACCACGCGCGGGATGGTGCCGAGGCCGCCTGCGACCCGCATCGATCGCGTATTGGCGAAGCTCGGCAGCCGCCCGAGAAACATCCGCGGATCGAGCTCGTAAGGTTCGCGATTCACGTCGACGTAGGAGCGGGGAAAGTTGACCCGGATCACCGGAAAGCCGGCATCGGCCACGCCGCCGATCAATTCATCCATGAACGAATCTTCGGACCGGCGCAGGCCTGCGAGATCGATGCGCGACGCAGCCAGAAACTGCTCCGGATAGACCGAGCCGGAATGCGGGGAATTGAAGATGATCGGAGCCCGCCATGTCGCCGGCTCTGCGATCTCGAACGGGGGCGACTGGTCGCCGTCAAACTGGGTCATCGCCGGGCGTCGTCCCTGAAATTGCGCCGTTGCCTGCCGAACTTCGGCCAGGCAGACGTTTTATCAGCTTGCATTGTCGATAATCGCGGCCATTCTGCCAAGCCAAAGTTCGCCTTCACCCCAAATTTACCAGCCATCTGGCTTAGTGAACGGACTGATCCTCATATTCGGGTTCAACGGCCAATCGCCATGCACAAAATCCTCCTCGCTGAAGATGATAACGATATGCGCCGTTTCCTGGTCAAGGCGCTTGAAAACGCCGGTTTTCAGGTTTCGTCTTACGATAACGGGCTGTCAGCCTATCAGAGGTTGCGCGAAGAGCCGTTTGAAATGCTTCTAACGGACATCGTGATGCCCGAAATGGACGGCATCGAGCTGGCGCGCCGCGCCTCGGAACTCGACCCCGACATCAAGATCATGTTCATCACCGGCTTCGCGGCCGTGGCGCTGAATTCCGATTCGGAGGCGCCCAAGAACGCCAAGGTGCTCTCCAAGCCCGTTCATCTGCGGGAATTGGTCAGCGAAGTGAACAAGATGCTGGCGGCCTGATTCGGCCTCACTCGTCCTTGCCTGTCCGCACCAGAGCCGATATAGGGACGCATCCCGGCACCAGTGGTCTTTAGGGCGCGTAGCTCAGCGGGAGAGCACCTCGTTGACATCGAGGGGGTCACAGGTT
>JBEPUM010000537.1:0-1659 GCA_041691515.1 Pseudomonadota bacterium
TGAGCAACCAGTTCTTCAGTTTGAACCTGACCAAGACGATGGCCAACCTGCCGGTCACCATCAATAACTTCGTGCAGAGCCCCTACGCTTACTGGAAAGAGCTGGCGTGGAGCGGGGCGCTGATCATCACACTGACCGTACTCGCCTTGAATATTGGCGCGCGTCTCATCGGCGCCGAGAGGACCGCAAAATGAGTGAGCTTTCTGTATCGACCAGCGTTCCCAGTCCTGTGCCAGCGATGCCGGTACACGCCGAGGGACGTGCGAAGGTCAGCGTTCGCGACTTGAATTTTTACTACGGCGAGCATCACGCGCTGAAGAACATCAATCTGACGCTGGTCGAAAACCGCGTCACCGCCTTCATCGGGCCGTCCGGTTGCGGCAAGTCGACGCTGCTGCGGATATTCAACCGCATGTACGATCTGTATCCCGGCCAGCGCGCCGAGGGCCAGATCATGCTGGACAACCAGAATGTTCTCGACCCAAAGCTCGATCTCAATCTGCTGCGCGCGCGCGTCGGCATGGTGTTCCAGAAGCCGACGCCGTTTCCGATGACGATCTACGAGAACATCGCGTTCGGCATCAGGCTTTACGAGAAGCTGCCGAAATCCGAGATGGACGGACGGGTGGAGAAGGCGCTGCGCGGCGGCGCCTTGTGGAACGAGGTCAAGGACAAGCTCAACGCCAGCGGGCTCAGCCTGTCCGGCGGCCAACAGCAGCGGCTGTGCATCGCGCGCACCGTTGCGGTGCGGCCCGAGGTCATCCTGTTCGACGAGCCCTGTTCGGCGCTGGATCCGATCTCGACCGCCAAGGTCGAAGAATTGATCGACGAATTGAAGGACGATTACACCATCGCGATCGTCACGCATAACATGCAGCAGGCGGCGCGCGTGTCGGACTCGACAGCGTTCATGTATCTCGGCGAGTTGATCGAGTTCGGCCCGACCAACAAGATTTTCACCTCGCCGTCCGACCGCCGCACCCAGGACTACATCACAGGCCGCTTCGGCTGACACTCGCTCAAGGGCCGGGAGAATTGACATGGGATTTGAACACACCGCCAAGGCGTTCGACGACGATCTCCAAGAGCTGGCGCGGCTGGTCTCCGAGATGGGCGGCCTTGCCGAACGGCAGATCGTCGAGTCCGTGGACGCGCTGATCCGCCGCGACATCGGATTGGGCGCGCGCGTCGTCGCCGCCGATGCCGAGATCGACCGGTTGCAGCGCGTGATCGAGGAGCGCGCGGTGCTGACCATCGCCAAGCGGCAGCCGATGGCAGTGGACCTGCGCGAGATCGTCGGCGCCATGCGGGTCGCGACCGATCTGGAGCGGATCGGCGATCTTGCCAAGAACATGGGCAAGCGCGTGGTCGCGCTCGACAGCGATTTTCATCCGCTGAAGCTGATCCGCGGCCTCGAACACATGACCGATCTGGTACAGTCGCAGGTCAAGTCGGTGCTGGATGCCTATGCCGCGCACGATCTGCCGGCGGCGATGGCGGTGTGGAAGGGCGACGAGGAGGTCGATGCGATCTGCACGTCCTTGTTCCGCGAACTGCTGACCTACATGATGGAGGACCCGCGCAACATCGGCTTCTGTATTCACCTGATGTTCTGCGCCAAGAACATCGAACGGATCGGCGACCACGCCACCAATATCG
>JBEPUM010000538.1:0-1651 GCA_041691515.1 Pseudomonadota bacterium
GCGATCGATTTCAAAAATTCGTCGATGTCCGATTGCAGGCTCAGCGTGGAATCCGCGAGCTGCTTCGCCGAGGTGAGAAGCTGCGACGAGGCAGCTCCGGTCTGGGTCGCGCCTTCGCTCACCCGCGCCATGGTGCTTGCGACCTCGGTGGTGCCGGCGGCGGCGCGGTGGGTGTTGCCTGAGATCTCCGATGTCGCCGCGCCCTGTTCCTCGATCGCGGCCGAGATCGCGGTGGTGATCTCGGAAATCTGGCCGATCGTCGCGGCAATCGTCTTGATGGTGCCGACGGCTTCCTGCGTCGCGGTCTGCATGCCCGCGATTTGGGTGCCGATCTCGTCGGTGGCCCTCGCGGTTTGGGCTGCCAGCGCCTTCACCTCCGACGCCACCACGGCAAAGCCGCGGCCGGCGTCGCCGGCGCGCGCCGCCTCGATGGTGGCGTTGAGCGCGAGCAGGTTGGTTTGTTCCGCGACTTGGGTGATCAGCTTGATGACATCGCCGATGCGGTTAGCTGCCTGCGACAGCACACCGATGCTGGTGTTGGTCTCGTTGGCCTGCTCGACGGCTGTGGTCGCGATGCGGGTCGAAGTCTGCACCTGCTTGGCGATCTCGCGAACCGAGCTTGCGAGTTCTTCCGTGGCCGACGCAACCGTCTGCACGTTGCTGGAGGCGTCCTGCGATGCGTTGGTGACTGTGGCGGCAAGCTTTGTGGTCTGATCCGCGTTATCGCTCAGCGCGCGCGCGGTCTCCTTGAGTTCGCCGGATGCGCCGAGTAGCTTGTTGATGGCGGCATGAAAGCGCGTGCTGGCCTGTTCGATCGCTTCCTTGCGCGTGCGCCGGCTTGCGCCGAAATAGATCGCAACCACGGTTTCGGTCTCGAACGCGATGGCCTTAGTCAGCGCGTCGCGCATCGCGGTCTTGCGGGCGCGGGCCTCCTTCGCGGCGCGGCCATAGCGCGGCACGGCGATCGCAGTCTCGACCAGCTTCGGCAACTGGTCGGCGAGAAACAGCATGCGGCTGCCGATCGACCATTGCGGGGCAAGGCCGCAGCTGCGGCCGAACGCGAAAATCTTTTCGGCGGATTCGGTGTACGCCGCGTCGAAACGGCCCTCCGTGATCAGGTCCCAATGACGGACTTGCAGACCGATCATCTCCGCGACGAGGCCGGGCTCCTTGAACATCCCGCAGGAGGGATCGTAGCCGCGCAGCTTGTCGTAGAAGCGCTGGAACAGCGCGGGGAGGTGGCTGGCAAACACCGGCTTGAGGTCGCGCAGCGCGTTGCGCATGCCGTCATCGATGTTGATGAGATCAAAGCGGATCGTAGCCCAGTCCGGCGTCATGGCGGCAGCCCCTAAGCGGTGTCGTCGGGCGGCCATCTTGCGCAAATATGGTTAACGGAGTGCCAACTTACCGTCGGCTGCAATGGTTAGACGGGCTTGCCGACGTTCGCGAGGGGGTCGGACAGACGGTCCGGCCCCTTCACGTTTCGGTGTCAAGGATACGCCGATTAGGCGGCCGGTTTGCCGATTGATACCTTCAGCGTGCCGATGCCGTCGCAGCCGCACTCGATCTTGTCGCCGGGCTGCAACTGCGAGACGCCCGCGGGCGTACCGGTCATGATGATATCGCCGGCGGCAAGCTCGACCTGCTGCGA
>JBEPUM010000539.1:0-1648 GCA_041691515.1 Pseudomonadota bacterium
GGCGTCGCCGCGTTGCCGATGTCGATCTGGCCGACCGCGATGTCGTAGGCGCGGCCGTCGAGATTGGTGGCTTTCGTCAGGCCGGTGATGGCGTGCTTGGTCGAGGTATAGGCCGACGAGAACGGCCGCGGCGCATGCGCCGAGATCGAGCCGTTATTGATGATGCGGCCGCCGCGCGGCGTCTGGTCCTTCATGATGCGGAAGGCGTGCTGGGTGCACAGGAACGGCGCGGTGAGGTTGGTATCGACCACCGCCTGCCACTGTTCGAGCTTCAGATCCTCGAACGGCATCGCCGGCGTGCCCATTCCGGCATTGTTGAACAGCAGGTCCAGCCGGCCGTATTTTTCCATCGTCTTGGCAAACAGCGCGGCGATGGAGTTCGCATCGGCCATATCCGATGACACCGGCAGACTCTTGCCGCCTGTGTCGGCGCCGAGCTTCTGGGTTTCCTCGAGCATGTTGAGGCGGCGGCCGGCGAGCACGACGGTGTAGCCGATCTTCATCAGCGCGAGCGATGCTGCGCGTCCCACGCCGGTGCCTGCGCCGGTTACGATCGCGATTCTGTCTGCAGCCATTTTGTTTCCTGCCTTGTTTATGTTTTGCGTTTACGTTTTTGCTTCGGTCTGATCTTTGTAGGGCGGTCGCGGGATATTCTGATGTGCCGCGCGCAGCGCCGCCGACCAGCGCGCACGCAGATCGTGGAAGTAGGGCTCACCCGCCTCGATGCGATGGTTGAGGTCTGCCGCGCAGACATCCGTTCGCACGACGAGAATATCGATCGGCAGGCCAACGCCGAGATTGGAGCGCATCGTCGAGTCCATCGAGATCAGGCCGGTCTTCAGCGCGTCGTAAAGTTCAGCCTCGTAATGCATGGCGCGATCGAGCACCGGCTTGCCATACTTGTGCTCGCCGATCTGCAAATACGGCGTGTCGGTGGTGCATTCGATGAAATTGCCGGCGGTGTAGACCATGAACAGCCGCATCCGCGAGCCCTTGATCTGGCCACCGAACAGGAACGATACGTCGAAGGAGACATCTTCGGCCTGCAGCGCGGTGCCTTCGGTGGCGTGGACGCTGCGGATCGCGCGGCCGATGCGCTGCGCCGCCTGGAATAGCGTCGGCGCGTTCATCAGCGTTTCGATTTCGCCGGTCTCTGGATTTTCGACGCCTTCGCTCAAGGTCGACAGCACTGACTGGCTGATGGCGAGATTGCCGGCGCTGGCGATCGCCATGATGCGCTCGCCGGGCTTGCTGAAGATGTGAAGCTTGCGGAAGGTCGAGACATTGTCGAGACCGGCATTGGTGCGGGTGTCCGCGATCATCACCAGACCGTCTTTCACCAGAATCCCGCAGCAATAGGTCATTTCAGCTCTCGGCCCTTTTTCATATCGGAGGTGAGTGCTTAGTAGCGAATTTTGCAGGGTCATCCAACCCCCAAACCGGCCCGCGCGATGCATCGCCATTAGCACGGCAGGCGCGCTTACGACTGGCTCTGACGTCCGGCCTGATCGACCTTGACCGCGACCGACAAGGTTTCCATGCCGCCGCCGTAACGGGTGCCGCGCACCGGGGCCGCGCCGAGATAATCGAGGCCGATGGCGACGCGGGCATGGGCGTCGGTGGTGCAGATGCCGTTGGCCGGATCGAA
>JBEPUM010000540.1:0-1647 GCA_041691515.1 Pseudomonadota bacterium
GCGCGGAGCCTAGGGTTTTTGCGCGCGTCGCTCCGCCAACCGGGCCAAGATAGTCCACCGATCCGTCACAGAGCGCCGGCATCACTTGCTCGTCGTAATAATTCT
Organism: Pseudomonadota bacterium; assembly: GCA_041691515.1. Taxonomy (GTDB): domain Bacteria; phylum Pseudomonadota; class Alphaproteobacteria; order Rhizobiales; family Xanthobacteraceae; genus Nitrobacter. Next base: position 106 of record JBEPUM010000540.1, read on the forward strand.
GGTCCTGGACGATGCCGGCCATGATCAATCTCCTTCGAGATCGCTGTGCCGCCTTGATCGCTTCCGCTGCCCCCTTGTCCGGGTGAATGCGGCCGAAGAAAAGCAGATCTTCGTTGCCATGCGGATTGAGGGGAAAGTCCTGCAGCGGGATACCGTGGTGGATTGTTGCCGCATAGCGGAGGTCCGGATGGCGATTGGCCTCGCTGATGGCTACATAGTGGACGCGATTTTCGTATGCCTTGTAGGCGGGCAGAATGCGCATCGACGACAAACCGTGGATCGTCGTCACCATAGGGGTCCCGACCAACCGCGAGAAGGCGAGCGGTACGAAGTCGGCCTGGTTGTGAATAAGATCGAACTCGCCAGCCTGCTCGAAGACATGGGCGACATGGAGCATCTCCCACACTTTTGCGTCGATAGTGGGATCCTCCGAATAGGACGCCGGGCAGACGGCATCGAGCTTGCCTGCCGTCCGGCTATCCTTGGTAGCAAACAAGGTGACATCGACGCCGCGCGCCACCAGCGCCTCGGTCAAGAGACTCGTCACCTGCTCCCAAGGGCCGTAATGGCGCGGCGGTGTTCGCCAGGAGATCGGCGCCAGCATGGCGATGCGCACGTAATCATCCTTCCCTGCTGTGTGCTATCCGGCCTCGAGCACGACAGCTTCATTGGAGCATAGCAGTAGGGCGCCGTCTTCGATCGGCGCCGCATCCTCGACACTCGACAGCAGCAACCGGCTCCCGCGCGCCCAATCGGGCAATTGTAGCCGGTGCGGCCGTTCCCCGAGGTTGAGCGCCACAATCAGCCGCTCCGTCGCGTGCCGGCGTTCGTAAACCAGTATCTGGTCTTCGACATTCAACAGAATGAATTGACCGATCGACAAAGCCGGGCAATCACGTCTTAGCGCAAGTAACCGATGATAGAGCGTTAGGATGGATTGCGGTTGTTTCTCCATCCGCGCCACATTGCGCGTCGGCCAGTCCGCATGGAGCGGCAGCCATGGCTCGGCCGTGCTAAAACCGGCATTCAGGCCATCGTCCCATGGCATCGGCGTGCGAACGGGATCGCGTCCCAATGCCAGACCGGGCTCACGCAACTCGCGCGGATCCCGCACTTGCGATGGTTCGATCATGACATCTCTTAAACCTAGTTCATCGCCATAGTAGAGTGTGGGCGTGCCGCGGAGCGTCAGCAACAACACCGCCGCGACTCGCGCCTGGGCCTGCCCACGCTTGGCCGCAACACGGGGCCGGTCATGGTTGCCGAGAACCCAGTTTGGCCAGCCGCCCGCCGGCAGCGCGATCTCATAGCTGGTGATCGCCGCCGCCAGCGAATGCGCTTCCCAGGGCGTATCGATGAGCTGGAAATTGAATGGCAGGTGCACCTCTGGGCATTCCCCGCCGTAATAGTGCATCAGCCGATCGACCGGCAGGTAGATCTCTCCAATCAGAACCCGCTCACCTTGTCCCCTCTTGCCATAAGAGTCGGCGATTTCACGCATCTCTGCGGCGATTCGGTGCACCTCCGGCTGATCGGTCGAAT
>JBEPUM010000541.1:0-1634 GCA_041691515.1 Pseudomonadota bacterium
TCCACACTGACGAAGCGCGTTGCCGATTATTCCGATGTCAATGCCTCGGAGATATCAGCCGAAAGCAAGAATGCGAGCGGCCCGCCGACAGTGGGCAAGACATCCTCCGGACCCGCCGGGGATCTGTTCGGCCATGGCGATGCGTCAGTCTCCGCTCCGTCTGCCACAGGGAAGTCGGCAGCAGGCAATGGAGAAGCAAAGACGCCTCAGGCTCTCGCCGCAGCGCGCGCCGAGGCCGCACGCAAGATGCCGGTCGATCGCAGCAAATACGAAACCGTCCGGACCCTCGACCGCTTGCGCGATTGGGTCGCTCGTATCGAGAACAACGGACGTTTCGCATTCGAGGCGCTGGCGCCGACGATCGATCCGATGCAAGCGGAGTTGTCCGGCATCGCGCTGGCGCTCGGCCCGAACGACGCCTGCTACATTCCGCTCAATCACAAGCAGGCAGGCGAAGGTGCGGGTCTGTTTGCGGCAGGGCTCGCGCCGGACCAGATCGCGGTCCGCGAGGTGCTCGACGCGCTGAAACCTGTGTTGGAATCCGCGAGTTTTCAGAAAATCGGCTTCAACGCCAAGTTCAGTGCCGTGCTGCTGGCGCAGCACGGGATCGTCATGCAGAACCATGACGACGTCGAACTGATTTCCTATGCGCTCGATGCCGGGCGAAACTCCCACGACATCGAATCGCTGGCGCAACGCTGGCTCGGCCATACCGCGCTGAACTATGGCGAGTTGGTCGGCAGCGGCAAGAGCAAGCTCACCTTCGATCAGGTGGCGATCGATCGCGCAACGGCGTATGCGGCCGAAGGCGCCGATCTCTGCGTGCGGCTGTGGCAGGTGTTGAAGCCGCGCCTCGTCGCCGAGCGCATGAACACCGTCTATGAGACGCTGGAACGGCCGATGATCTCGACGCTGGCGCGGATGGAACGGCGCGGCATCACCATCGACCGCCAGGTGCTGTCACGGTTGTCGGGTGAATTCGCGCAAACCGCGGCGCGGCTGGAGGCCGACATCCAGCAGCTCGCCGGGGAGCCGATCAATGTCGGCAGCCCGAAGCAGATCGGCGATATCATGTTCGGCAAGATGGGATTGCCGGGCGGCAGTAAGACCAAGACCGGCGCGTGGTCGACCTCGGCGCAGATTCTCGACGAACTCGCCGAGCAAGGCCACGATTTTCCGCGAAAAATTCTCGACTGGCGTCAGGTTTCGAAGCTGAAATCGACCTATACCGACGCGCTGCCGGAATACGTCAATCCGCAGAGCCGGCGCGTCCACACCACCTATGCGCTCGCCGCGACCACAACCGGCCGTCTGTCGTCGAATGAACCGAATTTGCAGAACATTCCCGTGCGCAATGAAGAAGGCCGCAAAATTCGCCGCGCCTTCATCGCGACACCGGGCCACAAGCTGGTCTCGGCCGACTACTCTCAAATCGAATTGCGGCTGCTCGCTGAAATCGCCGACATCCCCGTGCTGAAGCAGGCCTTCCGCGACGGGCTCGACATCCACGCCATGACGGCATCGGAAATGTTCGGCGTGCCGGTGAAGGGTATGCCGGCAGACATCCGACGTCGCGCCAAGGCGATCAATTTCGGCATCATCTACGGCATCTCGGCGTTCGGCCTCGCCAATCA
>JBEPUM010000542.1:0-1633 GCA_041691515.1 Pseudomonadota bacterium
ATCCTCAACCGCGATCCCGGCGCATCCGAACGGTTGCTCCAACTGGCGGAGAAATTCCGCGGCGCAGGCAAGGAAGTCAAAGAGAAGGATCTCGCCTGGCGCGAATGGCCGGTGGAGAAGCGGCTCAGTCACGCGCTGGTCAACGGCATCACCGAATATATCGAGGAAGACACCGAGGCTGCGCGGCTCACGGTCGAACGCCCGCTGAACGTGATCGAAGGCCCGCTGATGGCCGGCATGAACATCGTCGGCGATCTCTTCGGCGACGGGAAGATGTTCCTGCCGCAGGTGGTGAAGTCCGCCCGCGTGATGAAGCAGGCGGTCGCCTATCTGATGCCGTTCATGGAAGAAGAAAAGGCGCGCAACCTCGCAGCCGGAATCACCGGCGATGGCCGCAAGAACGCCGGCAAGATCGTGCTCGCAACCGTGAAGGGCGACGTCCACGACATCGGAAAGAACATTGTCGGCATCGTGCTCCAGTGCAACAATTTCGAAGTGATCGACCTCGGCGTGATGGTGCCAGCCGCGAAGATCATCGAGACCGCGAAAACCGAAGGCGCCGATATCGTCGGCCTCTCCGGCCTGATCACGCCGTCGCTCGATGAGATGAGCTTTTTCGCCGGCGAACTTGAACGCCAGGGCCTGACGTTGCCGCTGATGATCGGCGGCGCGACCACCAGCCGCGTCCATACCGCCGTCAAGATCGATCCGAAGTATACCGCAGGGCCGGTGATCCATGTCAACGATGCCAGCCGCGCGGTCGGGGTAGCCTCCGCGCTGCTGTCACCCGAGCGCCGCGACGCCTATGTAGCTGAAGTTCGCGCCGACTATGCCAAAATTTCTGCCGCGCATTTCCGCGCTCAGCAAAACAAGAACCGGCTGTCGCTGACAAATGCCCGCGCCAACGCACCAAAGACCGACTTCATTGCGACGCCTCCGAAGAAACCGACCTTCCTTGGCACCAAGACTTTCAGCGACTATTCGCTAAGGGAACTGGCGGATTACATCGACTGGACGCCGTTTTTTCAAACATGGGAACTGAGCGGGCGCTTCCCGGCAATCCTCGACGATCCCAAGGTCGGCGAGGTCGCGCGGTCGCTTTATGACGACGCCCGCAAGATGCTGGATCGGATCGTAGCTGAGAAATGGTTCACGGCGAAGGCTACGATTGGCTTCTGGCCTGCCAATAGCGTCGGCGACGATGTGGTGATCTATAGCGACGACACCCGCACCGAAAAGATCGCGACCTATCACACGCTGCGCCAGCAACTTGAGAAGCGCGAAGGGCGCTTCAATGCCGCGCTGTCGGATTTCATAGCGCCCGCATCTTCAGGCGTGCCCGACTACGTCGGCTCGTTCGTCGTCACCGCCGGCATTGGCGAGGACGTCATCGCCGACCGGTTCAAGAACGCCAACGACGACTATTCCTCGATCCTCGTCAAGGCGCTGGCCGATCGGCTCGCTGAAGCCTTCGCCGAACGGATGCACCAGCGCGTGCGCAAGGAATTCTGGGGTTATGCACCCGACGAAACGCTCGCGCCCGACGACCTCATCCTCGAAAAATATCAGGGCATCCGTCCCGCGCCCGGCTATCCCGCGCAGCCCGATCACACCGAGAAGGCGACGCTGTTCC
>JBEPUM010000543.1:0-1625 GCA_041691515.1 Pseudomonadota bacterium
GTGCCCGCGTATTTCGAGCCGCCCGAAATGCTCAAGCAGACGCTCGATGCGGTCGCCCGTCTCGATTATCCGAATTTCGAATGCGTCGTCATCATCAACAACACGCCCGATCCGGCATTCTGGCAACCGATCCAGGATCATTGCCGTGCGCTGGGCGAACGCTTCAAGTTCATCAACGCCGAAAAGGTCCAGGGGTTTAAGGCCGGCGCATTGCGCATCGCCATGGAGCGCACCGCCGCCGACGCCGAGATCATCGGCATTATCGACGCCGATTACGTGGTACAACCGGACTGGCTCAAGGATCTGGTGCCGGCCTTCAAGGACCCGCGCGTCGGCCTGGTTCAGGCGCCGCAGGATCATCGCGATGGCGACCGCTCGCTGATGCATTACGTGATGAACGGCGAATATGCCGGTTTCTTCGACATCGGCATGGTCCAGCGCAACGAAGCCAACGCCATCATCGTCCATGGCACGATGTGCCTGATCCGCCGCGCCGCAATGGATATGGCCGGAGGATGGGCTGGCGACACCATTTGTGAAGATACCGATCTTGGCCTTGCCATCATCGAGCACGGCTGGGTGACGCATTACACCAACACTCGTTATGGTTACGGCCTGCTCCCCGACACCTACGAGGCGTTCAAGAAGCAGCGCCATCGCTGGGCCTATGGCGGATTCCAGATCGTCAAGAAGCACTGGCGCCGTTTCCTGCCCGGCGCGAGCCGGCTGTCGCAGGACCAGAGGCGCGAATTCACGCTGGGCTGGCTCAACTGGCTAGGCGCCGAAAGTCTCGGCGTTCTCGTTGCGCTTCTGAACCTGATCTGGGTGCCGATCGTGGCCTTCGCGGACATCGCCATCCCCGACAAGATCCTGACGCTCCCCATCATCGCGGCATTTCTGGTGTCGCTGATCCACTTCGTGGCGCTCTATCGGCTGCGCGTGCCGGTCAAAACCGCGCAGATGCTGGGCGCCATGGTGGCCGCCATGTCGGTGCAATGGACGGTGTGCAGAGCCGTCGCGCAGGGGCTGATCACGGAGCATCTGGCATTCGCGCGGACCTCCAAAGGCGGCCTGTCGCGGATGTCGATCGAGTTTCAGGCATTCTGGGAGGCCGTGATCGGCGTTCTCCTGCTCGTCGGGGCCGCCGTGCTGATCGTCTCCAATCAGTACAAGGAAGTCCACGAGATCTATATCTTCGCGGGCGTGCTGGTGCTCGAAAGCCTGCCGTTCCTGTCCGCCGTCGCGATCGCCATTCTCGAAAACTCGCGCATCAACGAATTTTCGTTCTGGCGCAACGCCCGCATCCGCAGCGCCGAACTGATCGGGCTGCGCCCGGCGCCAATGCCGACAAGCGTGGCACCGCCGCGCGTCACCGAGGTTCACCGCGAGGCGAGCTGATCCGGCCCATATCCAGCGTTTGCAGGTTGCTGAAGGATTTGCCTTTAAGGGCCAGATTCCGGTGGACTAATTTGGATTGCCCGACATTCCCCGCGCTGAACCGGGAGCTATTGACCCGCGCGGACGAGCCCCCTACACAGCGCGGCACGTGAGCGCGTAGCTCAGGCGGTAGAGCACGTGACTTTTAATCATGGGGTCGTGGGTTCGAGTCCCACCGCGCTCACCAT
>JBEPUM010000544.1:0-1621 GCA_041691515.1 Pseudomonadota bacterium
CAGGATTTGTGTCTGGTTGATGAGTACCCCCGCCGATAAACCTGAAGTCGTCCAGCTTCCGGTCGCTCCAGCGATTGTACCCTCCGCACGCAATCGCCGTGCCGCCACGCAGAGGGTGCGCGAGGCGCGGGATCGGTTGACGTCCACCAGCGGAACGCGCCCGGCCTTCGATCACGAGTTGCTTCGGCAGTACGCACAAACGCGGCTCTCGGCGTCGTTCGTCGTGATGCTGCTTGTGGTGGCAGCCGGAGTGCTGTTCGGGCTCTGGATGGAACCCGCACCCGCGGCGGCGTGGACATGCGGGATGCTCTGCATCCACGCCGTGATCATCTACAACTGCAAGAATTATCTGAAAGAAGCCTCGTCCCCGAACAGCACCCGAAAATGGCGCGCGCGTTTCATCTTTCTCGATCTGCTGTACGGGCTGTGCTGGACCACGATCCTGGTTCACCCCGCCGGCTTCGATCCGGTGATCAATACGCTCTTGATGTTCTTGATGCTGCTTGTCGTAGCGGTATCAAGCATGCTCGCCGCCAGTCTTCCTATTGCCGCATTTGCCGCAACCGCGCCGGTGACGTCCGCGATCGCGCTGAAGTTTGCCATGAGCGGCACCTTCAACAACTACATTCTCGCCGTTCTCGCATTGGCTGCGGAGGGCTACTTCGCACTGCTGGCGTATCGCCTGCATTCAACGACCCTTGCGACGCTTGAAGCGCGCGCCGAAAAGGACGCCCTGATCGGCGAACTGGAACAGGCCAAGGCCATTTCGGATGAAGCGCGGCACCGCGCGGAATCGGCCAACGTCGCAAAATCGCGATTTCTGGCCCAGATGAGTCACGAACTGCGGACGCCGCTGAATGCCATTCTCGGATTTTCAGAAGTGATGAAGAGCGAGATTTTCGGCGAGCACGCGGTTGCCGTCTACAAGGACTATTCCGCCGACATCCACAATTCCGGCGTTCACCTGCTGAATCTGATCAACGAGATTCTGGATTTGTCGCGAATTGAGGCGGGCCGTTACGAACTCAATGAAGAGGCGGTGTCCCTGGTCCACGTCGTCGCCGACTGTCATCACCTCTTGAAACTGCGGGCATCCAGCCGCGGCATCTCGATTCATGAGGTGTTCGAACAGGGCATGCCGCGAATCTGGGGTGACGAGCGCGCCACGCGCCAGATCGTCCTGAACCTGTTATCGAACTCGATCAAATTCACACCGCAGGGCGGTGAGATCTGGTTGAAGGTCGGATGGACCGCTTCCGGAGGCCAGTACCTGAGCGTCAAGGACAACGGCTCGGGGATTGCGGAAGATGAAATCCCGATCGTGCTGGCCTCGTTCGGCCAGGGATCGAATTCGATCAAATCCGCCGAACAAGGCGCGGGCCTCGGACTGCCGATAGCAAAGAGCCTGATCGACATGCACGGGGGCACGTTTACGCTGCGGTCCAAGCTGCGGATCGGCACCGAGGTCATTATCACCTTCCCCCCCGAGCGCGTGATGTCCGCGTTGGCGCCGATGGCAGAGGAGGCTCCGCCGTTGCAGCCCGAACGAACAGCCGATCTGACGGACGACAGACGCCGCCCGCGGAACAAACCGATTATGAATGCCGGCACCGGTCTCTAG
>JBEPUM010000545.1:0-1618 GCA_041691515.1 Pseudomonadota bacterium
GGTGTCGCGGACGGGGAGCCGGTTGTCGTTTCGGCAAACTTTCTGATCGATGCGGAAAGCAACCTGAAGGCGGCGCTGAAGGGATTCTCGGAAGCGGGAGCTCAGCCATGATCGCCCGCCTGATCGCCTGGTCGGCGCGCAATCTGCTGCTGGTGTTCTTCGGCGCCGGTTTCGCCGCAGCCGCGGGAATTTATGCGCTGGTCCACTTGCCGCTCGACGCCATCCCCGATCTCTCCGACACGCAAGTCATCGTCTACACCGAATATCCGGGCCAGGCCCCGCAAGTGATCGAGGATCAGGTCACCTATCCGCTGACGACGGCGATGCTGACCGTTCCCCACTCCAAGGTTGTGCGCGGCTTCTCGTTCTTTGGCGTCTCCTTTGTCTACGTCATCTTCAAAGACGGCACCGACATCTACTGGGCGCGCTCGCGCGTTCTTGAGTCCCTCAATAGCGCGGCATCACGGTTGCCGGCCGGGGTCACCCCTACGATCGGGCCGGATGCTACCGGCGTCGGCTGGGTCTACCAGTACGCGGTGATGTCGAAGGAATTGAATCTTTCCGACACCCGCGCCATCCAGGACTGGAATCTGAAGTTCGCGCTGGCAAAGGCTGAGGGCGTAGCCGAGGTCGCAAGCGTCGGCGGGTTCGTCAAGCAATACAACGTCATCCTCGATCCGCAGCGCATGCGCGATCTCGGGATCACCATGCAGAAGATGCGCGACGCGATCCGAGCCAGCAACGCCGATGTCGGCGGCCGCACCGTCGAGCTGTCGGAGTTCGAATACGTCATCCGCGGCAAGGGGTATCTGAAAGACATCAACGATCTGGGCAACATCGTTCTGAAGACCAACAACGGTACCCCGGTTCTGCTGAAGGATGTCGCCCGCGTCGAATTGGGTCCGGACGAGCGACGCGGCATCGCCGAATTGAACGGCGAGGGTGAAGTCACAAGCGGCATCGTGCTGCAGCGGTTCGGAGGCAATGCGCTCGACGTTATCCGGAACGTCAAAAAGCGTTTCAAGGAAATCGCCAGCAGCCTGCCGAAATCAGTGGATATCGTGCCGGTTTATGACCGCTCGAATTTGATCATCGCAGCCATCGCGACCCTCAAACACACGCTGCTTGAGGAAAGCGCGGTGGTCGCGCTGGTGTGCATCATATTTCTGCTGCACGTCCGCAGCGCTTTGGTGGCGATCCTGATGCTGCCGGTCGGCGTGCTGATGGCGTTCGGTGCGATGAAACTGCTGGGGCTCGGCTCCAATATCATGAGCCTCGGCGGCATCGCGATCGCGATCGGCGCCATGGTCGACGCCGCGATCGTCATGATCGAAAACGCCCACAAGCACCTGGAGCGGGCCGAGCCCGGACGCTCGCGGGTCAATATCCTGATCGATGCGGCCTCTGAGGTCGGTCCGGCGCTGTTCTTCAGCCTGCTGATCATCACGGTGTCGTTCATGCCGATCTTCACGCTGGAATCGCAGGAGGGGCGAATGTTCAGTCCCCTGGCGTTCACCAAGACGTTCTCCATGGCAGCGGCAGCGCTGTTGTCCGTGACTCTTGTTCCGGCCTTGATGATCGTCTGCGTCCGCGGCCGCATCGTCCCGGAGCACAAGAA
>JBEPUM010000546.1:0-1613 GCA_041691515.1 Pseudomonadota bacterium
TTCACGCCCATGAAATCCCGCTTGCCGATCTCGACGCCGTTGTGACGCAGAATGCCGTGCGCGGTCGCCGCATGGAAGTAGAAATTCGGGAACGCGAAATGACTGAGGTACTGCTGGCCCTTCAGCGTCATGGTTTTGTCCGGTCCCATCGGAAAGGTCACATCGCGATTGTCAGCGCCGTCGAATTTGGCCGCCGTATAGGACTTCACATAATCCGCAGCCTTTGCGAGCCGCGCTTGCAATTCATCGAATGTTTTTTCGGTGTCCGGCGTGGACGGCGGCTCGGCGCCGGTCAGCCGCGCGCAGGTCTTCATGGCGAAATCGCAGGCCAGCTGGACCTGCCGGGTCAGCGGCAGCATGTCGGGATAGAGGCGGGCGGTCAGCAGCGTCTCCGGTGCGATTTTCCGCGCGGCGGCATGCGCCTCGGCCTTTTTCAGAATGTCCGAGAGAGCGCCGAGCGTCTGCAGAAAGGCGGGGACGGCGGAATCGTAAAATGACATGGGATGCTCTTTTGATGGGACGCCGGGGATCGATCGTCCAGGATGCAGCGGGGGAGGGAAGAAAGATGCTGCTGCATGCAATTGGGGATGGGGGTCGCGGGGGGCAAGCGGTTGCTCTTGGAAATCTTCGCTCGTCATTCCATGGCGCGCGAAGCACCGACCCGGAATCTCGCTCCCTCATGCGCGATGTCCGGAATGACGAAAGAGTCGAATCTCAACGCACCGGCTGAACCGGCCTTGGTGCCGCGCGCGGGGCGATCCGCCGTGGCGCAACCGGAGGTGTCGCGTCGGTTGACATGGCCGTTGGCGCCGCGCCGCCACCCATCCGCGCCAATAATTCGGCGGTCGGCCAGGAATCCGCGGGCAGGCCGTACTTGACCTGCATGGCTTTCACCGCCGTGCGGCTTTGCTGGCCCAGCACGCCATCGATCTTGCCGACATTGAAGCCCGCGCGCACCAGCAACTGTTGCAAGTGCTTGATCTGCTCGAACGATAGTTGCGCGACCTGCGCTGCCGGATGCCGCATCGGCGGCGCACCGGCGATGCGCGTGGCGAGATAGGCGGCCGTCGCCGAATAGATCAGCGAATTATTCCACTCGGTATACGCGCCGAAATTATCGTACGCCAGAAATGCCGGGCCAAAGCGCCCCATCGGCAGCAGCAGCGACGCCGCCAGCTTGTCGCTCTGTAGCGGCTTGCCGTCTGCTGATGTCACGCCCCACGCCGCCCATTGGCTGCGCGGATGCTTGATCGTGAGGTCGGCCTGGTCCCACGGAGCGTTGGTTGGGACATGCACTTCCTGCAGCCACGGCTCGCCGCGCTTCCATTTCAGGCCCGTTGCGATGTAGTTCGCGGTCGAGCCGATCACGTCGGCGGCGCTGTGCAGGAGATCGCGGCGGCCGTCGCCGTCGTAGTCGACCGCGTAGTCGAAATAATGCCGCGGCAAAAATTGCGTTTGGCCGAGTTCGCCGGCCCACGAGCCGATCATCTCGGCCGGCGTGAGGTCGCCGCGGTCGATGATCTTCAGCGCCGCGATGGTTTCGTCGTGAAACATCTCGGCGCGCCGGCAGTCATAGGCCAACGACACCAGCGAACGCAGCGTCGGGAGCTTGC
>JBEPUM010000547.1:0-1574 GCA_041691515.1 Pseudomonadota bacterium
CTAGCGGGTCACCTGATCGCGTTGGCAGGCGCATGTTCGGAATGGGCCGGTAGTTCGTCCAGCGCCGCCGGCCGCCTCGCAGGCATCGCCGACGCGCTTGAGTTGACGCGGCAAGAGGCTGTCCGCGTCAACGACGGCCGGCGCACCCAGACCGTGACGTGGAGCCAGCTCCATGACGCCATAACGGCGTTGGCCGGCGATCTGCGGCCGACCGCGGAAAGCAGCGAAGACATGCCGGAGCAGCTCGTCGGATTTGCGGTGCATGCCGAGACCATCGCCGACATCTGCACCGCGCTTTCGATCGAGAGCGGCAAGCAGACCGGATCGGATCTGGTGTTCTGGGCCGATGCCGTGCGCCACGCCATCAGAAGCCACAGCCGGGATTTCGCAAAAACGGCGGAGACTGCTGCATGCTTCTTGAGCCTTGCCGGACGGGCCCGAACCATGGCGCTGGAGATGGAATACGGGTTCCTATTCGACCATGACCGGCAGTTACTCGCGATCGGCTACGCGGCGTCCGAAGGCAAGCTCGATCCGAACTGCTACGATCTGCTGGCGTCGGAAGCGCGGCTGGCAAGCTTCCTGGCCATCGCCAAGGGCGACATTCCGGCACGGCACTGGTTCCGGCTTGGCCGCGGTGTGACGCCCGTCGCGAACGGCGCGGCGCTGATCTCCTGGTCAGGGTCGATGTTCGAATACCTGATGCCATCGCTGGTCATGCGCGCGCCCGCCGGCAGCCTGATCGAACAAACCTCCAGGCTGATCGTGCAGCGGCAGATGGACTATGGCGCGGCCCGCGGCGTGCCATGGGGCGTTTCTGAATCCGCGTACAATGCGCGCGACATCGAGATGACGTACCAATATTCGAATTTCGGCGTGCCTGGTTTGGGCCTGAAGCGCGGGCTTGCCGCCAACACGGTCGTCGCCCCCTACGCCACCGCGCTTGCGGCGATGGTCAGGCCGCACGAAGCGGTGGAAAATTATGCCAGGCTCGAGGCAGCAGGTGCCAGAGGAGCCCACGGCTTCTATGAGGCGCTGGATTACACCGCGAGCCGGGTGCCGGAGGGCAGCCGCGTTGCCGTCGTGCAAGCCTTCATGGCGCATCATCAGGGCATGACCATCGTCGCCATCGCCGACACGCTGTTCGACGGCGCAATGCGGGCGCGGTTTCACGGCGATCCGATCGTGCAGGCTACCGAGCTACTGTTGCAGGAGCGGACCCCGCGGGATGTCGCGGTCGCGTTGCCCTGGGCCGCGGAGGCAAAGGCTGCCGTGGCGAGCCGCGAAATCACACCCTCTGGCGGGAGGCGCCTGACGACTCCGCACGGGTCGACCCCGACAACGAAGCTGTTGTCGAACGGTCGTTACGCCGTGATGGTCACCGCCGCCGGATCGGGCTACAGCCGATGGAGAGATCTTGCGGTCACACGCTGGCGCGAGGACGCCACCTGCGACGATTGGGGCTCCTACGTTTTTCTGCGGGACGTCGCCAGCGGCAAGGTCTGGTCTTCGGGTTTTCAGCCGAGCGGCGTCGAACCCGATTCCTATGAGGTGGTCTTCAATGAGGACCGTGC
>JBEPUM010000548.1:0-1572 GCA_041691515.1 Pseudomonadota bacterium
TGATCCTGATCGGAATCGTGTTTCAGATCGCGCAACTCGTCGTCAGCATCCGGCGGCGCGAGGAATTTCGCGACAAGTCCGGCGATCCCTGGAATGGACGCTCGCTGGAATGGGCGACGCCGTCGCCGCCTCCGGCCTTCAACTTCGCGACGTTGCCCGACGTCGAAGGCGAGGAGGCTTATTGGGCCATCAAGCAGCACGCAAAGGAAGACGCGACGGAAGATAACGTCAACTACAAGCCCATCGAGATGCCGCGCAATTCGCCGACCGGCTTTGTCTGCGCGTTCTTCGCAACCGTCATGGGATTTGCGCTGATCTGGCACATCTGGTGGATGGTGATCGCGGGCGTGGTCGGCGCGTTCGCGACCTTCGTCGTTTTTGCGTGGCGTGACGAGGACGAATACGTCGTTCCGGCTACGGAGGTTGAGCGTATCGACCGGGCCCATCGCCTGCAGCAGTTGCGGTCCGGCGAAGCGGAGATCGGCGGATGACGGCAGCGACCATGACAGCCGCGCACGGCGATCCGCATCAACTTGGCCATGGTCATGGTTCGGGAGGCGAGGGCGTCCATCCCGGTCCTGCGCCGAAGCGGATCGTCACGGGCTATGGGTTCTGGATATTTCTGCTGAGCGACATGGTGATGTTCTCGGCGTTCTTCGCGACCTACGCCGTGCTGCACGGCCAGACAGCGGGCGGCCCCGGCGGCGCGCAGCTGTTCGATCTGCGCAGCGTCGCGATTGAAACCGGATGTCTGCTGGCATCCAGTTTCACCTGTGGACTTGCCAGCATCGCGGCTGAGGTTCGCAACAAGGTCTGGTTTCAGGTGGCGATGGCGGTGACATGCGTGCTCGGGCTCGCATTTCTGTCGCTGGAAGCAAGGGAGTTCGCAGGCCTTGTGGCGCAGGGCGCCGGACCGACCCGTAGCGCCTTCCTGTCGGCGTTCTTCACCCTGGTTGGGTGTCACGGGCTGCATGTGTCGGCCGGCATCCTGTGGCTGCTCACCATGATGGCGCAAGTCACAGCCAAAGGCTTTCGCCCGGATATTCAGCGCCGCATTCTGTGCTTCGCGCTGTTCTGGCACGCGCTCGATATTATCTGGGTCGCAGTCTTCACGGTCGTTTATCTTCTTGGGAGCGCAGCATGAGCCATACTGAAATTCGCTCGCACGATGTTGCTCCGGGAGACGAGGGCACCAATATCAGTCAGCGTCTGATCGGTTATGGTGTGGGCCTCGGCTTTGCCATTCTTCTGACCGTGACCTCGTTCTTTATCGCAGGCACCGATCTGGTCTGGCAGCCAAGTATCCCCGTTGCGCTTGTTGTGCTCGCCATCGCCCAGATGGGCGTGCATCTGGTTTTCTTCCTGCACATCACCACCGGCCCTGATAACACCAACAACGTCATGGCGCTGGCCTTCGGTGTCCTGATTGTTGTTCTTCTCATCGGGGGCTCGCTCTGGATCATGGCGAACCTCAATCACAACATGATGCCGATGGATCAAATCATGCAAATGCAGCGCTAGTGCGCTGCATAGAGATGCAGCGGTAATTCGGGTCGTCCATCGCTTCCGGAT
>JBEPUM010000549.1:0-1572 GCA_041691515.1 Pseudomonadota bacterium
AGATGTAGACCTCGCCGGGGTCAGCCAGGCCTTCGAGTCGCGAGGCAATGTTGACACCGTCACCGAACACGTCGTTGGTCTCGATGATGACGTCGCCGAGATTGATGCCCATCCGGTATTCGATCCAGTGCAGCCGGGGCTGGGACGCATTGCGCCCGATCATGTTCTGCTGGATCACGATGCCGCAGCGCACCGCCTCGACGGGACTGTCGAAAATGGCGATGAAGCCGTCGCCGGTGTTTTTCATCAGCCGCCCGTGGTGTTCTTTGATCGTGGGCTCGATCAGCTCGCGTTCGATACGCTTGATACGCGCGTGCGTGCCTTCTTCGTCGAGCTGCATCAGGCGGCTATAGGCAACAATATCGCCGGCCACGATCGCAGCGAGCCGGCGTGGCACGCTGGTGTCCGGAGGAGAGGCGCCCTTGCCTGAGTTGATGTCACGAATTTCGCCGCGCATGGCAATGCCAATGCCTTCCAATGTGGATAGTGATCCAGCCTCAAAACGAGGCCCTTTATCCCCACGGCGAAGTCTTTGTAGAGCGTCCTTAAGTAGCGTGCGCTCTCTTGTGGCTTAATTCAATAAGCACGGCGGGGAGAGTTGAGCTGCACCCGGTTCGGTTGACACCGGCTTAAGCTAATCCAGTCTGCCTCTCAAACTCCATAGGGCTCAGATAGCCAATCGTCGAGTGTCGACGTTTCGGATTGTAGAAGCGTTCGATGTAGTCGAACACGTCCGCCTTGGCCTCGTTGCGTGATCGATACACCTTGCGCGCTGTTCGCTCGGTCTTCAGCGAAGAGAAGAAGCTCTCCATCGCGGCATTGTCCCAGACGTTGCCGGAGCGGCTCATCGAACAGATGACGCCGTGATCGGCCATCAGTCGCTGGAACTGTTCACTGGTATATTGGCTGCCGCGATCGGAATGATGCAGCAGCGCGTCCGGCTTGCCCCGTCGCCAGATCGCCATCACCAGAGCGTCGGTGACCAGTTGCGCCGTCATCGCTGTACTCATTGACCAACCGACCACGCGCCGCGAGAACAGATCGACGACCGCCGCTACATAAAGCCAGCCCTCGGCTGTCCAGACATAGGTGAAGTCGGCGATCCATTTACGGTTTGGAGCCGCCGCTTCGAAGCTGCGATCGAGCACATTGGCAGCGACGGCGGTCGCCTGCCGCTCACCCAAATCCTGCGGCAGGCGACGCCGTCGCGGCCGCGCTCTGAGCGCCTGTAATCGCATCAATCGCTCGATCCGATGCAGTCCGCATGACACGCCTTCTGCGAGCAGATCGTGCCACACGCGCCTGGCGCCATAGGTCCGGTCGCTGGCAAGGAAGCTGGCACGCACCTGCGCAGCGACATCTTCATCGCTCCGGCTACGCTGACTGCGTGGTCGCGTCAGCCAGGCATAAAACCCACCTCGCGAGACACCGAGCGCCTCGCACAACCATTCCGCCGGCCAGATCCCCCGGTGCTTCGCAACAAAACCGAACTTCACATCGATTCCTTCGCGAAGTAGGCCGCGGTGGATTCAACCGGTGAACGCAACACCTTGCGCAAGCTTAGCGCCCGGC
>JBEPUM010000550.1:0-1562 GCA_041691515.1 Pseudomonadota bacterium
ACCGGCTGGTTCACGCCGACGGAGGCGGGCGTCGTGGCGGTAACGTGGATCATCCTGGTCGTGATCCCGGCGCTTAATCGCGGACACATCCGCAAGATCCCCTACGATTTCTGCCTTGCGGGGCTCATCTTCTCGCTGCCGCTCATTACGATCGGCGCGGCCAATGCGTTCGGCTGGATGCTGGCCTATCTGCGCGGCGCCGCCGTGATTTCGGATGTGATCATTTCTATCGCGGGCAACGACCCGCACCTGATCATGCTGCTGCTGGTGGTACTGTTCACGGTGGTCGGCGATTTCATCGAGCCGGTACCGACCATCATCATTTTCATGCCGCTGGTGAACACGCTGACGCAAGCCGGCGACATCAATGGCGTCCACATGGGCGTGGTGCTGATCGCGACGCTCGCCTTCGGCCTGATTACGCCACCCTACGGGCTGGTGTTGCTGATGGCCTCGAAATTCGTCGGCGTCAGTTTTGGAAAAGCGTTGCGGGCGGCGCTGCCGATTTATCTGGTATTCCTCGCCACCATCACCTTCACGATCTACTTCCCGAAGGTCGTGCTGTGGTTGCCGAAGCAGGTCATTCCGGAATCGGTCGGCTGCTTCAAGTCTCCGGCGGGAACGGGTTACATCTGCCCGAACTGATGCTTATCCTCCCTCTCCAGGAGGGTAAGAGGTAGCCGCCGCTATTTGCCCTTGCTGGTGAACTTCTTCACCGCCGCGCGAAATTCATCGGTGTGCATGCAGTCGATGATGGCGTCTTTCTCGGCTTCGAGCTGTGCCTCGATCGGCGTGGCGTGCGCCTGATGGATCAACGCCTTCGTCGCCGCCAACCCGGACAGGGTGTTTTGCGCGAGACGCTCGGCCAGTGCGCGGGTAGCGGATTTCAATTCGCTCGGCGGAACGACCTTAGCGACAAGTCCCCACTCGTAGGCCTGCGCGGCCGAAAAACTGTCCTCGGCGAGATAAATCTGCATGGCGCGGCGAGCGCCCACGGCATTGACCACGCCGACAGTGCCGCCGCCATCGGGCGAGACGCCGATCTTGGCATAGGCCGGCGTGAATCGCGCATCGTCCGTCGCGATGCACATATCGGCAACGAATGCGAGCGACAGGCCGGCGCCGGCAGCAGAACCATGCACGCTGCTCACAACGATCTTGTTCATCCGCCGCAAGCTGGTGATGAAGGCGTGATAATGCAGCAGCAATTCACTGACCACGGGGGCGACATTGTCGGCAGCCGCCGCAGCACCGATGGTTTGCAAGTCGCCGCCGGCGGAGAAGGCGCGGCCTTCGCCCTGGATGACCAGCACGCGGATATCGTCGTCGGCCTCGACATCCGCGGCAAGCTGCTCGAGTTTCTTGGCGATCGGCAGGTTGATCGAATTGAATGCCGCCGGGCGATTGAGCGTGATGGTGGCGATGGCGCCATCGATGGCGAGCAGCGCGGGTTCGTCAGACGATGAGGCGGCGGTCGAATCCGGGGAGGTCATTCTGAAAGGCCTTTGATGGAGGAACCTGTTGCCTCACTTAAATCGCAGATGGGATGGGGTGACAATCCC
>JBEPUM010000551.1:0-1539 GCA_041691515.1 Pseudomonadota bacterium
AGTTAGCGAGGTCGGCGGCTTTCTTCGCCGCCTTCTTCGTGTTCTTGACGGCCTTGTCGCCGACGACTTCCGCGGCGGCACGCTGTTCGCATTTGTCCTTGATCTCGTCGAGCTCCTCGTCGGTCAGATGCTCGATCCCGACAAAGACGTTTTTCACGGTGCTGACGCGGATCAGTTCGTCCAGCTTGACCTGGATCGCCGAGCTGTCGCGGTTCTGCGAGTTCTGAATCAGAAACACCATCAGGAAGGTGACGATGGTGGTGCCGGTGTTGATCACGAGCTGCCAGGTGTCGGAATAGCCGAACAGCGGCCCGGTTACGGCCCAGATCAGGACGACGGCGACGGCAATGATGAAGGTGGTGGCGCGTCCGGCCGCCCGCGACGTGGTGTTGGCGACCTCACCGAACAGCTTTGCGAATTTGCCGGGTTTGGGCCGCTTGTCGTGGGTGCTCTTGCCGTCCGATGCCTTCGCCATTCGCCGATATTCCTCTCAGGGCGGCAATGCCGGATCAGCCCGCCCTATGGACAGAATGACGCACGGGGGGAACTTTTGTTCCATTGCTGCGAAGAGACCGGGCGTTCAGCCGAACCGCGCGTGCCGCAACGGCATCACAGCCAGCGGTTAGAACCGGGTCACGATATCCGAGAGCGCCGGGCGAGGGCGGTCCTCGTTCGGTTTCGTGGGCGTGCCGATATGGACGAACCCAGCGAGTTTTTCGTCCGGCTTCAATCCAAGGCCGTCGAGCACGTCGCGGTCGAAGGCAAACCAGCCCGTCAGCCAGTTCGCGCCGTAGCCGAGCGCGGTCGCTGCGTTGACGATGTTCATGGCGCTGGCGCCGGCCGACAACTCCTGCTCCCACGGCGGCACCTTTGGATGCGGTTTCGTAAAGCTCACGACCGCGATCACCAGCGGCGCATCCATCAGCCGCCGCTTCTCGATATCGACCTCGGCTTGCGGCGCCGCCGGATTCTTTTTCGCGAAGATCCGCGCGATGACGTCGCCGGCGCGGACGCGGCCATCGCCCTCGAACACGATGAACCGCCACGGCGCGAGCTTGCCGTGATCGGGCACGCGCGCGCCGATGGTGAGAATGGTCTCGATCTCGGCGGGCGAGGGGCCGGGACCGCTCATCTCACGCGGCTTGACCGAGCGGCGGGTGCGTAGAAAGTCGATGGTATCGGGCATGCTTAATCTTTCGTCATGGCCGGACCTGTTCCGGCCATCCACGTCTCGCTTCTGGCTGACAGTTAGTAAGTTGTAAGACGTGGATGCCCGGCACAAGGCCGGGCATGACGAATTACTTTAGAATGACCTTCAACTGTCAATCATCGCCCGCTTCACATCCGGTGGCGTGGCTTCCTCGACCAGCGCGGCGATCGCCTCGTCCGTCGGCATCACCTTTTGTCCTTCGCTGCCGAGACGGCGGATGGATACCGAATGCGACTCCGCTTCTTTCTTGCCGACAACGAGCAGCGCGGGAATTTTCGCCAGCGAATGCTCGCGCACCTTGTAGTTGATCTTCTCGTTGCGCAGGTCGA
>JBEPUM010000552.1:0-1531 GCA_041691515.1 Pseudomonadota bacterium
GCGACCTTGACTTCGCGCGGCTCCTTGGCGGCTTTTTCGGCAAGGTCGATGATCGCCTGAATCACCGGCTGGAAATGCCGATGTCCGAACATCACAGCGCCGAGCATGATGTCTTCGTTGAGTTCCTTGGCTTCGGATTCGACCATCAACACCGCGTCGGCGGTGCCGGCGACAACGAGGTCGAGCTGGGTGTCGACCATTTCGTCGAGTGTCGGGTTGAGGACGTATTCGTCATTGATGAAGCCGACGCGCGCCGCGCCGATCGGGCCCTTGAAGGGCGCACCGGAGATCGTCAGCGCAGCCGAGGATGCCACCAGCGCCAGAATGTCCGGATCGTTTTCCATGTCGTGCGACAGCACGGTGACGATGACCTGGGTCTCGTTGCGCCAGCCGTCGACGAACAGCGGGCGGATCGGGCGATCGATCAGGCGGGAAACCAGCGTTTCCTTTTCGGTCGGACGTCCCTCGCGCTTGAAGTAGCCGCCGGGAATGCGGCCGGCAGCGTAGGTCTTTTCCTGATAGTCGACGGTGAGCGGCAGGAAGTCGACGCCTTCACGCGGCGTCTTCGCGGCAACGACGGTCGCGAGCACGACGGTCTCGCCATAGGTCGCCATCACGGCGCCGTCGGCCTGACGAGCGATCTTGCCGGTTTCGAGCTTGAGCGGACGCCCACCCCAATCGATCTCGACTGAATGCTTATTGAACATAATGTTGTCTTTCATGGTTCACGAAAGCACGGACGCCAAAACGCAAAAACCATGCGCAAGATTGCGAGACGCTGATCGCGAGATGCTCGCGGTTTCAGCGTCCGGCGATCCTGCCATGGTCTTCAAGCTTTGAATGGCGTCCATCCTTCCGATGGTACGGGCGTCTAACCCGTTATCGCCCAGCCGCCGGATTGCTGCTGGACACGCCGCACGGTGCGTTTGCTCGGAAATTCCGAAACGAACCATGCGAAAGCGCGCGCGAGATGCGCGCGCGGACTTTGCTCAGCGACGGATGTTGTGCTTTTCGAGCAGAGCCTTGTAACGCGCCTCGTCCTTCTTCTTGACGTAGTCGAGAAGCGAACGACGCGTGGACACGAGCTTCAAAAGGCCGCGGCGCGAATGATTGTCCTTGCCGTGGGTTTTGAAATGGTTCGTGAGGTTGGCGATGCGTTCCGACAGGACCGCGACCTGAACCTCCGGCGAACCGGTATCACCCGACTTGCGGGCATTCGTCTTGATGACTTCCGCTTTGCGTTCGGCGGTAATCGACATCGTCAAACTCTTTCGTTGCGACCGGAGCTGGCAGTCAGTCCGGTCAGGTTGAACACGCGCTTGGGGATGAGTTCGCCATTGCCAATTTCGGCGAGGGCCAAAAGTCGGCCTGCCACCGTGACATAGACTGTGCCGCTACTATTGGGCGCATCCCGTCCGCGCAACAAAACGGCCTGGCCCCTGTGGAGCCTTGCCGCATCAGCCCGTGTGACGGCCAGTGCCGGGATGTCGTCCAGCGCGGTCTCAACGGGCAAAAGCGCGTCGGCGAGGCT
>JBEPUM010000553.1:0-1530 GCA_041691515.1 Pseudomonadota bacterium
ACAATCGCACAGGCACCGAGCAGCAATACCTGCGGTCGCACAACGCCGCGGCGCAAACCGAAATGCGTTTGAAAATCGCGCGGCAGAAATTGCTGGCGCTGGGACTCGGTGAAAAGGAAATCACGGCAGTGCCTGCGGCTCCGGAGGCTCTCCTCCGACGCCAGGATATACGCTCACCGATCTCCGGGCGGGTGGCCGAACGCAAGGTCGAGTTGGGAATGGCGGTCGGCCGGGACAGCTTGGAGACCGACTTGTTCGTCGTGGTCGACCTGAGCCGCGTCTGGGTGGAATTGTCGGTGGCCTCCTCCGACCTTCCTTTGATCAGCGAAGGTCAATCGGTCAAAATCTCCGCGAGAGGTCTTACAAAGACGGCCATCGGCAAGGTGGTCTTCGTGAGCCCGCTGGTCGACAAGGATACGCGCACGGCGCGGGTCGTGGCTGAAATCGGCAACGCCGACGGAACCTGGCGTCCGGGATCGTTCGTCACAGCAGCGATCGCCCTCAGCGAGCGCACGGCGTCCGTCGTCGTGCCCGCGACCGCTATTCAGCGGTTGGAAGGTCAATCGATCGTGTTCGTCAGGACAAAAGACGGCTTCGAGAAGCGCGGCGTCGTGCTCGGGCAGAGGGAAGATCAGGTGCTCGAGGTCGTGTCCGGCCTGACGCTCGGCGAGGCCATTGCCGCGACGAACACGTTCCCCCTCAAGGCCGAGCTGTCCAAGCCACGGGACGAGGACTGAGCGATGATCGATCGCATCATCGATTTTTCGGTCCGGCGCCGATGGCTCGTCTTGCTGATCACGCTGGCTGTGGTCGCCTCAGGTCTCTGGTCGCTGACCAAGCTTCCGATCGATGCGGTTCCGGACGTCACCAACGTCCAGGTCCAGGTCAACGCCGTAGCTCCGGCGCTGACGCCGGTCGAAATCGAAAAACAGGTCACTGTGGCACTGGAGACAGTGCTGGCCGGCACGCCTGGTTTAGAATCGACGCGGTCCTTTTCGCGAAACGGTTTTGCCCAGATCACGGCCGTGTTCACCGACCGGACGAACATCTACTTCGCGCGCCAGCAGGTCTCAGAGCGCATCAACGAGGCCAAGAGCAATCTTCCTCCGGGCGTGGACATCAAACTGGGGCCGATCTCGACGGGACTGGGCGAGATCTACTGGTGGGCGGTCGAATACGCCAAGCCGGGCAAAGTTACCCCGGTGCACGACGGGCAGCCCGGCTGGCAGTCGGACGGGACGTACCTGACGCCCGAAGGTGAGCGCCTGACCGATGATTTTCAGCGGACCGTGTATCTGCGGACTGTGCAGGACTGGATCATCCGCCCGCAGATGAAGACGGTCCCCGGGGTGGCCGGGGCCGATGCCATCGGGGGCTTCGTCAAACAGTTCCAGGTGCAGCCCGACCCGTCGCGGCTGATCAGCTTCGGACTGTCGCTCAACCAGGTAATCGCGGCCATCGAAGCCAATAACGTCAGCCGCGGCGCCAACTACATTGAACAAAACGGCGAAGGTTACGTGGTCCGGGCCA
>JBEPUM010000554.1:0-1523 GCA_041691515.1 Pseudomonadota bacterium
GCAGCGCGAGCGTTGCGTTGCGCGGGATCGCGCCGACCACCGGCATGCCAAGTGCCGCGATGGCGGCAGTCACAAGTCTCTGATGACGCGCGCTGCCGACCTTGTTGAGGATCACGCCACCGATCCGCACCGCCGAATCGTGCATCATAAAGCCGCGCACGACCGCCGCGGCGGATTGTGCCTGGGCTGCGACATCCAGCACCAGCAGCACCGGCAACCGATAACGCGCGGCGAGATCGGCGCTGGCGCCGGTGCGGCCCGCTTTGCCCTCGACGCCATCGAACAGGCCCATCGCGCCTTCGACCACGAGCATGTCCGCGTCGCTGCTGGTCCCGGCCATCAGTGCGTCGAGCAGATCAGGCGGCATCGCCCAGCTATCGAGATTGACGCTGTCGTGGCCGGTCGCAGCCGTATGAAACGCAGGGTCGATGAAATCTGGTCCGGCCTTGGCCCCGCGCATCGCCATGCCGCGCCGTCGCAGCGCGGCAAGCAAACCGAGCGTCACCGTGGTCTTGCCGGAGCCGGAGCGCGGCGCTGAAACCAGAATGCCGCACGCGGTCATCGCTCGATCCCGACCGTGTTGAGTACGATATTGGACATAGGAACGAACCACGCCATGCCACGTTTCATCCCGCACAAGTCATGGAGAAGTCAAATGGCAATCGAAGACAAGGAACAGGGCAACCTGATCGGCAGCGACAAGGTCGAGGGCACCTCGGTTTACGGCGCCAACAGCGAGAAAATCGGCTCTATCGAGCGTGTGATGATCGACAAGCCGAGCGGAAAGGTGTCCTACGCGGTACTGGCGTTCGGCGGGTTTCTCGGCGTCGGGCACGACCACTATCCGCTGCCATGGCAGTCGCTGAAGTACAACCGAGATCTCGGCGGCTATCAGACCATGATCACCGAAGACCAGATCAAGGGCGCGCCGAAATATGCCAGTGATAATGACTGGAATTGGAGCGACGCAACGCGCACCCGCGGCGTCAACGACTATTACGGCGTGCCGGTGATTTAAGGGCGTCGTCTAACTGACAATACGTCATGCCCGGCCTTGTGCCGGGCATCCACGTCTTGGCAGCGTTGTAACAAGAAAGACGTGGATGGCCGGGACGAACCCGGCCACGACAAGGAATTTTGTTCTTCGCCATGACGGCGAAGGCTGATTCCGCTCATCCCTTCTTCGGCCAGTACTTGTCCCGTAAATGACGCTTGACCAGCTTGCCGGTCGGCGTGCGCGGCAGCTCCGCCTCGAAGTCGATGCTCTTCGGACATTTGATCGGCGACAGATGCTTGCGGCAGAACACGATCAGTTCGGCTTCGAGGTCCTTACCGGCCTTCGCCATGTCGTTGGGCTGGACGACGGCCTTGACCTCTTCGCCCATCTCCTCGTTCGGCACCCCGAATACCGCGACATCGGCCACGTCGGGGTGGCGGATCAGAACGTCTTCGGTTTCCTGCGGGTAGATGTTCACGCCGCCTGAAATGATCATGTAGGATTTTCGGTCGGTGAGATAAAGAAA
>JBEPUM010000555.1:0-1517 GCA_041691515.1 Pseudomonadota bacterium
GCGAAATTCCATATCGCTTCCACCCATGGCGACTGGATTACCATCGAAAGCCGGGTGGAAAGCTGGCGGCGGTCGAGCTTCGATGTGACCCACCGCGTGCTCAAGGGCGAGGCGCTGGCGATCGAGGCGTTCGAGACCCGCGTACTGGTCGGGCGTCATCCCGACGATCCCGGGCGGCTCAAATCCGCAGCCGTGCCGGAGGAGATCATCGCAAGGTTCAAGCGGGGCTGACTTTTGGAGTGCTGACTTGGCATTCACCATGACCTAAAGAAGGGGCTGACCTGAAGACGTCCAGAAACTATCGGTAAAACAACATCAAACGGGAGGAATGAATGAACAGACTGTCTCTATCCGTCGCGGTTGCCGCGCTGTCGCTGGCTCTGCCGGCGCTGGCCGTTCCGGCCGCTGCGCAGACCAAGGAAATCACCATCGGCATCACGATCACGACCACTGGTCCAGCGGCGGCGCTCGGCATTCCTGAACGCAATGCGCTTGAGTTCGTGCCGAAGGAAATTGCCGGTGTGCCGCTGAAAGTCATCGTTCTCGATGACGGCGGAGATCCGACCAACGCGACCACCAATGCACGGCGCTTCGTCACGGAATCCAAAGCCGACATCATCATGGGTTCGTCGACCACGCCACCGACGGTCGCGGTGTCGAACGTCGCCAACGAAGCCCATGTGCCGCACATCGGTCTTGCGCCGTTCCCGATCACGCCGGAGCGCGCCAAGTGGTCGGTCTCCATGCCGCAGCCGATTCCGATCGTCGGCAAGGTGATGTACGACCACATGAAGGCGCACAATATCAAGACCGTCGGCTACATCGGCTATTCGGATTCCTACGGCGACCTCTGGATCAACGACATCAAGAAGCAGGGCGAGCCGATGGGCATCAAGGTGATCGACGAGGAGCGTTTCGCGCGCCCCGATACGTCGGTCACCGGTCAGGTGCTGAAGCTCATCGCCGCCAATCCCGATGCCATCCTCGTCGGCGCCTCCGGCACTGCCGCGGCGCTGCCGCAGACCGAACTGCGCAATCGCGGCTACAAGGGCCTGATCTATCAGACCCACGGCGCCGCCAGCATGGACTTCATCCGCATTGCCGGAAAGGCTGCGGAAGGCGTGCTGATGGCTTCGGGGCCAGTCATGGATCCTGAAGATCAGCCGGACAGCGCGCTGACCAAGAAGCCGGGCATGGCGCTGGTCAAGGCGTACGAAGCCAAGTACGGCCCGCACAGCCGCAGCCAGTTCGCGGGGCACTCCTACGATGCCTTCCAGGTGCTGGAGCGCATCGTTCCGGTTGCTCTGAAAAAGGCAAAGCCGGGCACGCAGGAGTTTCGCGAGGCCATTCGCGAGGCCTTGCTGACCGAACGTGAAATCGCAGCGAGCCAGGGGGTCTACAACTTTACCGAAAAGGATCGTTACGGTCTCGACGACCGTTCGCGCATCCTGCTGACGGTCAAGGACGGCAAATACGTGCTGGTGAAGTAGACAGTACTACGAGAACAGGGCGCAAAG
>JBEPUM010000556.1:0-1516 GCA_041691515.1 Pseudomonadota bacterium
AGCTAATCGCGAAATGAGGCACCTTTGATGAGCGCATGTGAACTGTCTGTCACGCTGGACGCAAAAGGCGGCCGCTCGCCGCTGACGCTGGCGGTGACGCAAGCCGTTATCGCCGGCTGGACCGGGCGTGATCCCATTGCGCGTGACAAGCATATCGCCGAACTCGAAGCCATCGGCATCGCGCGTCCGGCTTCGACGCCGATCTACTATCGTGTCGCGGCGCGGCGGCTGACTACGGCCACAAGTATCGAGGTCAGCGGCGGCGATTCCAGCGGCGAGGTCGAATTCGTGCTGATCGCGTCCGGCGGCAAGACTTATGTGACCGTCGGCTCCGACCACACCGACCGCAAGGTCGAGACCTATGGCATCACCGTTTCCAAACAGATGTGCGACAAGCCGATCGCACCCGTCGTGTGGGCGCTGGACGACGTCATCGGTCACTGGGACCAGATCGTGCTGCGCTCATTTGCGACGATCGGCGGTGCACGCCTGCTTTATCAGGAAGGCAAGCTTGACGGCATGCTGCCGGTCGCCGATCTCATTGCGCGTGGCTTCGGCGGCGCTGCAACGATGCCCGACGGCTGCGCGATGTTCGGCGGCACTTTTGCGGCCAAGGGCGGCATCCGGCCAGCCAGCCGGTTCGAGTACGAGATCGAGGATCCCGTGCTGAAACGCAGTATCCGCCATGGCTACGACGTGAGCGTGCTGCCCGTATTGGGGTAACGGAAATCGGGTGGTTAGCGATCACGCGATCTGCGAAGATCATGCCTATGACCTCTGCCGCCAAGACCATCGACCATCCTAAGCCGTCCGCAGGCGTCGCAGCCCGCATCGCCGCGCTTGACTGGAATCGCGTCGCCGGCGATCTCGATGCACAGGGCTGTGCAGTTTTGCCTACTTTGCTATCGGCCGACGAATGTCGTGCGCTCACCGCGCTATATGACGATGATGCGCGTTTCCGTAGTCGCATCGTGATGGGGCGCCACGGCTTTGGACGCGGCGAATACAAGTATTTTAGCTATCCGCTGCCGGAGCCGATCGCAGCGCTGCGCCCCGCGCTGTATCCGCCGCTCCGCGAGGTCGCCAATCGGTGGAACGAAGCGATGGGCATCGCGACCCGCTACCCGGACGATCACGACGCATTTTTGAAGCGCTGCCATGCTGCGGGTCAGACCCGGCCGACCCCGTTATTGTTGCAGTACGAAGCCGGCGACTACAACTGCTTACATCAGGACCTCTATGGCGAGCATGTGTTTCCGTTGCAGGTGGCGATTTTGCTGTCGGAACCCGGCGAGGATTTCACCGGCGGCGAATTTGTGCTGACCGAGCAGCGGCCGCGGATGCAGTCGCGCGCCGAGGTGGTTCCGTTGCGGCAAGGCGACGCCGTGGCCTTTGCCGTGCATCACCGGCCTGTGCAGGGAACGCGCGGGGTCTATCGCGTCAATCTGCGTCATGGTGTAAGCCGTCTGCGATCCGGCCGCCGCCACACGGTCGGCGTGATCTTCCACGATGCCAA
>JBEPUM010000557.1:0-1515 GCA_041691515.1 Pseudomonadota bacterium
CCCACGCGCACGCCGTAGCGGATCGCGCGGTTGTTGCCGAGAACATAATACAGGTACGTGTTCGGCGTATCGACGACGATGGTGCCTGCCGGCTCCTTGGTCACGAACGTCACTTCCTGACGCTGCAGGTTCGGCGGAAGCTGCTTTTCGCCGCCCTGATCGGCTTCCGGCTGATCGTCCGGCGGCAATGCCGACAACACCGTCGGCCGGCCATCCGGACCCACCGGCGGCGCTTGCTGTAGCGATCCGGTCACCGGCCCGCCCTGAGGACCAGCTGGACCGCGGTCCGACATCTGAGGCGGCGGCGATGGACGGCCATAGCGCGGATCGTCGGGCGACATCACCGGCCCCTGCGGCGCACCGCGGTCGGAATAAACCGGAGGCGCGCCCGAGGGACGGCCGTAACGCGGATCGTCCGGCGACATCACCGGGCCCGGCGGCGGCAAGCCTGCCGAATTCCGGGCGTTGGGGGATTGATCGTCGTCAACCGCATCGTAATCCGGCACGCCACCCATCTGACTGGGGCGGCTATATTCAGCGGGATAGGCCGAGGGCGCGGCAGAGTACGCCGGACCTGGCGGCTGCGGATACCCCTGCGCCAGCACGAGCGAGGTTCCCGCCGCGCTGACCGCGACCGTCGCAAAAATCGTCAAAATGCGTTTGATCATCATCGCCCTTGTATAAGCCCAAGCGGACACCGGATCGTTAATGGCCACATCGCGCAGGATAGCGGCGCATTCAAGACAATTCTGGCAAAATCGCCCCGGATTCGGTCATATTTCCGAGATCGGCGGTGAGCGTGACCTCAATGTCGCACTGATCCCGGCGAAACTGTGATCCGACATATTTCCTGCGAATTTTTCAAGGCCGCGGCGGTCCCTTGCGGTATCCTCAAAACTGCTTGATTCGCCGGGACTTGGTGGCGCGACCCATCGATCAAGCGCGTGTTGTCACCGCGTTCCGACGGCTCAAGCACCTTCGCAGACAGCGCGGGGAAGGCGGAACCCTCATTCATGCTGCCCGGCTTCCGTTCCCTGTTCATCGCAGTCGTTCTGTCCGTCTCCATGCTGATCTTCGGCCTGGGTGCCGCGGCCTTGCTGCGGGCGACGCACGAAGAATTCGCGAGCCTGCCTCTCAAACAAATGCCGGAAGTCACCTTCGCGGCGCGCCGGGAGGCTGAGCCCACCCTCGCCGTGCTGCAAGTCGACACCCCCGCCGCCGATCTGGACCCACGTGAGGCCAAGTCCCTCCCGACCGAGGTTTCCCCAATCGCCGATCCACCGCGAACAGCGGCAACGCCTGTCATGCCCGAGACCGCCGCTGTTTCCGCTTCTCCCCAAACCGATAGCGACAAGGTAGCAGCACTTACGACGCCGACTGACGACAAGCCCGCGGTGGAGGTCAGGACGGACATGACGCCTGCACCTGAGCCGCCCGCTAGTACCACCGTCGCCGAACCGTCCGCTCCCGCTGTTACGCCCGAAGCTTCTGCTGCAATCGCCGCCAATGGGACCA